>JANLSD010000140.1:0-10057 GCA_031362245.1 Acaryochloridaceae cyanobacterium OTE_25_metabat_464
ACCGAGGGATTTCACAAGAGAAGTTACCCCTATATTTGGGTTTCTTCGAGTTTGTCCACAACACTCGAAAACGTGGCAAAGGACTACTCTCAGCTCTTTTAGGATGTCTTCTCAAGTAGATCCCTGGAATCCATAAAGAGCAATCCAAGAATGCGTCGCCGCAGGGGTGAAGGGGGCCATTATTGTCTCTGCCGGATTCAAGGAAATTGGGGCGGCTGGTGCGGAACTAGGGCGGCAAATTCTCGCCGATGCGCGTCAGGGAAAGCTGAGAATAATTGGCCCAAATTGCCTCGGGGCGATGAATCCCTATACGGCCTTGAACGCCACCTTTGCAAGTGCGATCGCCCGACCGGGAAGCGTAGGGTTCATCAGTCAGAGCAGTGCCTTTTGTACTTCCATATTGGACTGGAGTTTTGGCGAGAACGTCGGATTCAGCGCCTTTGTATCAATGGGTTCCATGCTGGATGTAGGATGGGGCGATTTAATCTACTACCTCGGCGACGACCCCCGCACTCAGGGCATCGTGATTTATATGGAATCGGTCGGAGATGCGCGATCATTTTTCTCCGCAGCCCGTGAAGTCGCGCTGACAAAACCCATTATTGTGATCAAAGCCGGACGGACGGAAGCCGCAGCCAAGGCATCAAGTCTCCCATACGGGTTCCCTCACGGGAAGCGATGAAGTACTGGATGCGGCCTTTCGGCGTTGCGGGGTGTTGCGGGTCGCCAAAATCTCCGAGCTATTTAACCTGGCGGAGGTCTTAGCCAAACAACCCCGTCCCAAAGGGTTACGCTTGAGCATTATTACCAATACGGGCGGTCCCAGCGTCTTAGCCACGGATTATTTAATCGGGACGGGCGGGGAATTGGCAGAACTCTCAGGCGAGACTACGGATGCCCTCAATAAATTCCTACCCCCCTACTGGAGCCACGGAAATCCGATCAATATTTTGGGCGATGCGACGCCCGAACGCTACGCCAAGACCCTAGAAATTGCAGCGAAAGATCCGCTGAGCGATTGCTTGCTGGTGATTTTGACCCCACAAGCCATGACCGATCCGACGCAAACTGCCGCACAGTTGAAAGGCGTCATTGAACAGGCAGAAGTATCCCAACCGAAGCCAATTTTAGCCAGTTGGATGGGTGGTGCGGAGGTAATGGCAGGAGAAGAAATCCTGAACCGAACGAGTATTCCCACCTATGCCTATCCCGATTCTGCGGCGCGGGTGTTTAGCTATATGTGGCAGTACAGCTACAACCTGCGCAGCATTTACGAAACCCCTATGAGTCCCTTAGGCAAAGACTTCTAGGTGTTGCACTTCAGATTTGAATCGGCGAAATCAGCGCATCGGCGATCGCCCTAAAGATTACCAAATTTCTTTCCATATCTAGGGTCTTGAGTACCCAAAATTTTGTCCCAGAACGTAAAATATAAACCGTAATGAACAGTGTATTTAAGGTGATGAATGGAATGATGAGCAGGGCCAATCACCCACTGCCCTAACCAATGGTGAGGAAACGATAGCGGCAGACGATCAATCCCAAGATGATTCAACACCGCCCATATTGTCATCGTAGTCAACACCGCAATCATGGTGACAAAATGGAGCGGAATAATAAAAACAATAGCAACCAAAAAAAGCGACTGAATAATCGCTTCTAAGGGGTCAAATGCAAAGGATGTCAATGGCGTAGGATAGCGAGATTGGTGATGGCCCTGGTGTAGCCAAGGAAAAAGTGATGGGTGATGACAGAGCCGATGGGTGAAGAAAAAATAGGTATCCTGGAGCAGTAAAACAGCCCCGTAGCTAACGCCTAGATACCATACTCCGTGGTCTTGAGATTGGCTATAAAGCAGAGTAGTGCCCCAGCAATATTCTGTCATAATGAATGCCGCCGCCAGTGCAAAAACACCGGCGGAGAGAACAGAAAGCTTAATGTCGTGTTGAATCGATGGCAGAGATGGTGATTGATGCTGTAGATTTCGGTTAATGAAATTCTGAATCACTGGCGAATAGAAAAATAAATACATTAACCCCGCCACTAGAAAATACCGCAACAAAATGATTCCAAAAAAGGCAGTGCCGTAAAATCCAAAGGAGTGGTCTATCAATTGATTTAATCTCCCTACCATCCCTAAATTCACAGTTTTTCTAAGGAAGTAGTAATATATTTTTAATTCAAAGAAAATACTGTTCTACCTGCTCGATATTGCCTGGGTTAATGTTCTCTTCAAGTCGCCTACACTGCCTGGAGCAGTGACATTTTGACCCATAAACACTTGGCGAGCCGCAATATTTTTCTGACCATACAGATTTGCGGTTTTCTCGTCGTCGTAGCCCAATTTCATGCCAGATAGGGCGATTCCGCCAAACAGACCTTCACTCTTTGCATAAGTGAAAATATTTCCCGTACTATCTGTAGGATACACTGCATCTGCACCTACAGGGCCTGCGGTACCCGAAATACTGCCCCCCAGCCTAAAGTTTGAATCGTAGACCTTGCGGATACTTTGTTTATCTTGAAACGCTAGGATGATGTCGCTAGACTTAGCGCCAGCCTGTAAACCTATGCTGCCGCTGGTCAGCGTCATAATTACAGGGTTACTCCAGTCGCCATTCTGATTGCGGATCATCATAACACCTTGTCCGCGCCGACCGCCTAAGATAAATGCGGCCTGAATAACGTTAGGAATAATTGCAATACCCTGACTGTTTTGTAGAATGCGCGATGGAATTCGTTTGCTATTTACAAATTCTTTCAATGCTGTATTGGAAGCATTAACCGTCTTGCTTGAATCATTCGCAGCTAATGCTGAATAGCTAGTTGCTGTGAAAACGAGAGCAGCAACTGGAGCAGTGATCAATAGGTGAAATTTCATTGTACTTGCCTTTTGTATTAAAGTCTAACCTTTGAAAGTAATTAAGGATCGTGGATTGTAGGAGGTCACTACTGTGTCCCGAGCAGAGTCGAGGAGAGCCTGCCAAAGTGCAGGCATCGCTTTTGTAGGCTCGGTTCTCTTCAAGAGTTTACTTTGCATCCCAAACGCTGGCCTAGTTCTGCATCCTACTTAATCCTTTAATCCACGCTCCTAAGATAGGTTTAGATGTTGCTACTCCGTGTAACAAGTCCCCACAGAAAAATAGCTACCATTGCCCCAAGTACTGCAATAAAGATTCCGGGGATACTTAAGCCAGGAGCCGTCAATACTAATGCTCCCGTCGAGAAGAAGGTGTATAAACTTCCTCCAACAAAAGCACCAATAATTCCAAGAATCATTGTGGCAAGAATGCCGCCACCTTGACCACCTGGATAGATAGCTTTAGCGATCGCCCCTGCTAAAAGACCCAATACAACCCAAGCAATAATGTTCATAATCCAGCTCCTAGCAATATATATTTCTACTTAAAATCTATCAAATTCATTGTGGGATGCGACTATATCCAAGGAAAGAACTATTCCCCTCGTCACAACATCAAAAGAGAGAGGAATTTATTATTAACTCTGAAATCCCGTTTCTGTCTTCTGTTTGGCTTTAGACTTAAGACGTAGCGAGACAAATCCTGATTAAACTTTGAAAGAGGTTACTGAGTCGGGCTTGGAGCCTCAGTCTTCACTGGGTTTGGGCTTGGAGCGCTGTTGCTGGGCGCACTTTCAGCCTTGGGCGCAGGGGCGACAGGAGAGGGTGCACTGGGCACTATAATGTTAATGCTCGGCTGAGATGTTGCTGCTTGGGGAACTGGAACTGGAACCAGTTCGCGGGTTTTCTCTTCACGAATGATGGTTTCCTTTTCGGGTGGAGCTGGAACGATGCTAGGACTTGCCGCAGGGACAACGGGAACTGTCTCAGTAGTGCGGTTGAGGAAGAAGAAAGTTCCAAGCGCAGCGGCGATTGCAAGGGCTATCAAAATCCCTAAAGTCATTCCGCTAAGCGCGGCAGTATTTTCTCGCCGCACAGTATCGTCACGTTGCATCGTATCTTTTTGGGCCGCGTATCGTTCTGCATCAAAGGGTTCTTGATCTTTACGGTAGGACATCTTTTTAAAACTCATTAGAACGATTCAAGCAAGATTGAAATCAAACATGAGACTTTAAAATCTCAGATGGATCAGAATAATGAGAGTTATTCAGGCATTGGAGACTTTTTGGGTGGTTCTAGATCGCCAGGAACTTCAACATACATTTCAGGCTCAATGGCGTAGTTGTTGACTAATCCTTCCTTATCTACCGTAAAGCCACCACTGGTATCAATGCTGTCTGGATCTTCTGACTCTTCAGGAAGCTGCTTATAGTTTTCGCCCTCTCTCTTTTTACGAGCTGCCGTTTCAGCAGGAACGATATGGAGATCATAGGTATCAACAGCAGCAGAGTCATCAGTAGAAGTATCGGTAGATTGGGTAGTATTGTTTTGCATTTTTTTGCCTTATCTAATTTTTTTGTGAGTTATTCAGGACTACTATTGCTTTAGAAGGCTTCCTTTAGAGGGCAGCTTGGCCAACTTGAGGCGCACGTAAATCCTGTAAAGAAAGTTTGGGCGTTTCGGTGTAAACCGAGTTGAGTAGTAAATCCAGCACATCAGATTGTCGTGCGCTACGGATGGCCTGATGGGTAATCAGTTCACCCACGTTAAGAATAACGGTGTCATCTTGGGCAAGGATGACTCGCGTAATGGGTCTACCTAATGCCCCTCTGATTCGGCGCTCTTCGAGCACTTCAGTACTTCGACCTTGTAGATCATTAGCAGTTTCCTTGACTTGTCCCCACAAGGTTTTTGCACCGGACTGGATCTGCTCTCCCGTTGATTGTGTCGTCGCTTGCAGCTTTGAGCCTGTAATACTGGCAATCTGTTGGGTGCGATCGCGCACGGCTTCGCCTTTAGAAAGGCCAACGGCACTTAAAATAGCCTGTTCTTTATGATAGGTTTTGGCGCGCTTAATCACTGTGTCTGTGACGATCTGCCCCGGTGCCACAATAATGATGCCACTATCGCTGCGTACTAATTGCTGACTGCGCCTGCCCAATGCCTCTTCTATGCCCAAGGTTGCAATGGCACTATCGAAGGTCGCAGTAGCACTGTTGAGGCGATTGCGACCTTCCTCCCCTGCAACATTCCTGAATTCTTCGAGCTTTTCCCCTGCAACCTGCGCCTTTTGCGATGCCGTAACCCTGAATTCCTGAAACTTTTCACCCGTTAATTCAGCCGCAGCCTGTGCATTCTCGGTTGCAACAACCTTAAATGCCTGAAATTTTTCTCCCGTTACTTCAGCCGCAGCCTGGATGTTTTCAGAGGTCGCTTGACCCAACGCCTGAAGTTTTTCTCCTGTCACTTGGGCTGTATCTTGAACCTTTGCACTGGCACTCTGAACAGCAGCCTTGATGCCGCCAACTTGTTCTTCCATATAGTCAGCAGTCTGGGATGGCACAAAGGCAACATCTTCACCAATTTTGAGGGTTTGGATTGCGGGGACAAAGGAGCGACCGGAGTAGGCATCTGCAAATAGCCCGCCGGATACTTCATAACCTTCTACAGATCCAGTTTTTTCATCAAAATATAGATCGATCATTTTTCCCAGGTCACGACCGTCTGTGGTCATAATGTGGGTGCCTTTGAGAATGTTATTATGCTTTAATATGTTCTCAAGAACGGCAATTTCATTCGCATTGACAATAGAGTCCTTGGATGGAACGATCACCGCGTGTGGCCCAATGGCCTGAACGTTCTTTAGCAAAATTACCTTGGCGCTACTCAGCCAACCTGATTCCTCTAGAAGAAGTCCTAAAAGCTGATTGTCGTTTTGGTCAAATACCAGATCTTTGACGGTGTTAATCCGTTCGCCTGTATCGTAAGAAACCACTGGTTTTCCTAAAATATCTCGTCCTTTCAGCATGTCTGTTAAGCTCACTTCAAAACATCAATCTTGGGGTTAATGCTAGACGGTTCTCGCAGAAGGGGGAATCGCCATAATTGGGTTCAACCTTTGACTCATATCCCGCTGGTCTTTGCCCCAACTTGGGATGAAATTTGTGTAACCGAGATATTCAGCACCACTGGCAGTAGCGGCGATCGCAATGAATAAGACCACGCCTGTCAGGAGTCCATTGTTTGATTGTTTTCCAACAAGTCTTGGCATTTTCTTCTCCTAGACCAAAAATAGTAAGCAGACTAAAAGGCATGAGATTGTATTTGAGAAAGATTGAGGAAGATCGGCTCTCTTTTTAAGATCTTCCTCGTCTTTCTCAAAAAGTAGTTCGGAACTCATTAATTAATGATTTCTTTGGCTTTATCTTTTACGTTTTCTACTCCATTTCTTACTTCAGCTTCAGCTTGTTTAGCCTTGCCTTCTGCTTTGTCTTTCGGGTTTCCAGTGACTTCACCAACGGCTTCTTGAAGCTTTCCTTCAATATTTTTAGCGGCGGCTTTAACCTTGTCTTCGAGGCTCATAATGACTCCTTACAAATTACAAAGCTGAACTACAAATTCTTTGGAACTTCATTAATGTATCGTTTTAATACAATGGGAGTATCTACCTAATGAATTATTTAACTCTGTGCAAAAAGGCACAGAGAAGAACTTATACACAGTTTTTATCTACGTCTTAAGATGACGCTTTCTTTCAAAAGGGGCTGAGTATTTTGCAGCCCCACAGGTATGGTGTAGTGTTTCTAAGGATTAGGGTTTCCCAATCCGGGGGTTTCAGACTCTTCTACTTTGGGAATAAAGCCAGGACGATCTTTGTCCTGCCAGCCCGTGGGACGCTTGGAGTTGTACCAAGCTAGTGAGCCAAGACCGACTGCGGCTGCAAATCCAACCACGCCTACAATGGGCAAAAGTACAGCCCCAAACTGATTGCTGTTCTCTAATGTAGCGACCAATGTTGAAACCCCTTGAATCATCAAAATGTTGAGCATTAGATTTTCTCCTTAATTTTGTTAAACACCAACGGCAGTCTTTTGAGTTAGGCTAGGCTCATGACCGTCAGATTGCACCGCTTCCCCCTCAATGAAAGAACGCAGCATCCAGGCGATCGCCTCATGCTGTTCCATCAGCCCCGTCAAGAAATCTGCGGTACCGTCATCTTTGAAACTTTCACTGCACTGACTAATGTGCTCGCGTAGGTTACGAATAATGTGCTCATGGTCTTGCACAAGACGTGACACCATTTCCGTTGCGTTAGGGATATCGCCAGAATGCTCTTTAATAGAGGCGAGCTTCAAAAAGCCTTCCATTGTGCCAACAGGGTAGCCTCCCAGGGTACGAATCCGCTCTGCACAGGTATCAATCGTTTCTGTTAGCGTCGTGTATTGTTCTTCCCAAAGCTGGTGAAGAGTACGAAATTGAGGGCCAACAACGTCCCAATGATATTTTTTGGTTTTGACAAGAACCAGGTATAGATCTGATAAGTCTTGATTGAGTAGGGTGATAACACCCTCTCGCTGTTGATCGCTTAGACCAATGTTGATACTACGCATTTACTTTATCCTTTAGATCTTGAGAGTGACGCTAAGCCATCTACTCAGTTCATCAAAACTAGGGTCTAAGGCGCATCAATCTAAAGGTTAAACAAAGTCTAGGTTTATCTATTCCAAATGACTGAGAAGAAAGAATTTGATGCTCCTTCAAGGTCTTTATAAAATGCAAATTTTTTATATTCTTGATTTTTGAGATGCCATAAAACTCATCTAAGTTTGATATGAAATATAGTAATAGATTTTTAAATCTCTACCAATAGATTGATTTCTATTGTGAATCTAAACGGTAAAAGTAGTGTGTAAGCTACGGCTAAGGAAGCAACGTAATGAAGTCTCAACAATGGATAATATTCAAAGCCCGATTGCACCGCTGGGTCGTTTTAGGGTCACTGGCACTAGCCTTTATCGGATTAAGCAGTTTTTCTGACCTGAGTGGCCCTGCGATCGCCGCATCGCTTAATATCCGTCCTGTCATGGCTGCGTCTAGTGCTGCCAATCAGGTGAAAGGACAGGTTAACAAGATCGATCAGGCTGTTGGAAATGTTAAAGACAAGTTAGACTCCGCCTCTAAAGATTCTGCCGATAAAGCAGAAGATCTGGCCGCCCAGGCAAAGGGAAAGGCTCGAAAGGATATTGCTAAAACTAAAGCTGGAGTCAAGGATCTACAAAGTTCAGCCAGTAGTAAAGCAAAGCAAGATACCAGCAAAGTTGAAGGGGTGTTAGAAAAAGCTGGCGATAAAGCTGAAGCGTTTGCATCCAATGCTTTAGATACTGCCAAAAATCTTTTAGGGCAATAGCTTCTATCCATAAAGGTTCTTAAAATATGAACCCTCAAGTTGTTACAGCAACGCAAACAAACTTTAGGAGAAACTGAGCATGAAAACTTACACTATTGAGAAATTCACATTTCAACCTATTCGTTTTGTGATGACGATACTGGCGAGTGTTTTATTTTTGTTGACCACTACTGTCCCAGCCTTTGCCTTTGGTTTTGGGTCAGCACCTAGTCAACCGACCGATGGAACAGTGCAGCTTGAAAAAATTGAACAGCGGGCGGAAGATATTGCAGGTGCTAAGGTTGCACCTGGCTCAATGGAAGAAGCCGAAAAGCGTGCGAAGGGCGGCATTAATGAAGTTCAGGGCGCTGCGGACAAAGATCAAATGAGCCGCCCCAGTAATTCTAAGGGTGCCATAACGGTGAAAGATCAGATTGGTAAAGCATTGAAAAAGGCATCAGATTAAGCCTAGCTGGATTTATTTCCTGTCGCCAACGGCAAGTTGTTTTACATAAATCACATTAGCAATTGAACACCTATAGTTAAGGCAGGCAAGACTAATCTTGCCTGCCTTAATATTTTTTCTGAGACTTCAGGTAAACAGAATAGGTGAGATAACGAACTAAGGATCGCGGATTAAATAACCTCCAGAATTAGGCCATCTGAGGTTTGGCAGTAGACATCTCCATAATATACACCGTTTAATTATTTTATAATAAAAATAACCTTTTTTAGGCTATAGACCCATGAGTATACTCTCTGAGCATATCCGACAAAATCCTGAAAATACCAAACGGCTAATTGGCATTGATTACGCATCATTGCAGGAATTAATAGCGCGTTGTGAGTTAGAGCATCAAAAACACAAATCAGAAAAACTTAGAGTCATTGCTGTCGGAGGAGGAAGAAAACCATCATTATCTATCCAGGATCAAATCCTCTTAACTTTGACTTATCTACGTCAGCATCCAACTTTTCAATGGTTGGGTCTAAACTTTGGAATATCTGAATCAAGTGCCAATAATATTTTCCACTACTGGCTTAAAATATTATCAACTCTTTTACCTCCAAGCTTATTAGAAGAATTCAAAAATGAATATGAGGAAGATTATGAAGAGCTTTTGGAAGACTTAAGTGAGATTGAGCTGATTGTAGACACCAGTGAGCAAAGCCGTCAAAGACCGATAGACAAGGATGAACGTGAGAAGAGCTATTCAGGATATAAGCACAAACACACCTCAAAAAAATTTTGTAATTCTACCAAAAGGTAAAGATATTGTTGCTGTCATTCTTGGAAAATATGGTCCCGCATCAGATATTAATTTATTTCGAGAAATGCAGCTTCAGTTTGACTCTAAGCAAACCTTTAAGGGAGATAAAGGATTTATTGGGGGCAAGAATATATCTACGCCACATAAAAAGCCGAAGGGAGGAGATCTTACTAAGGAACAAAAAGAGGAAGATAAGATATTTTCAGGAAAAAGAGTTTTCGTTGAACATATGATTAGAATGGTTAAGATATTTAGAATAGGCCAGCAGAGATTTAGGCTACGATTCTCGAACTATGAGCGAGTTATGAGTGTTATATGTGGTTTTGTGAGACTTCGCATTGAGTCGATTATTTTATAGTTCTAGAAGCTTGAGAGAGTATGGGGAGTGATATTGATTCGCAAAGGTAAATATTTTAAGGATATATTAACTAGAAGTCCGTGAAGTGCTTGATTTTGCGTAAGAAGATGTTGGAAGTATCGATTTCATTAAAACCCCTGAAAACCTTTTGTATAGGCTCATTTGAGTTTTTGAAGATGTCT
>JANLSD010000141.1:0-3172 GCA_031362245.1 Acaryochloridaceae cyanobacterium OTE_25_metabat_464
CTGCCATTTTGAAGGCGGCAGTCCCCCCATAGCAGGCATGTTTGACCTCAAAGTTGCGGCAGTTGGGCGACAGATTACAAAATCGATGAACCCAGGTAGACAGAGATTTTCCGCCATCCACCGCCGATTCGGTGCCCACAATCAACAGCTCAATATCCTTAAGATCTTCTGGGGATAGCAGTGGTTTCGCGGCATTGACCGCGAGTGTTACTGCGTCTTCATAGACGGGGTAGACGGATCGCGCTGTGCACATTAAGTTTTGGGCAATCGGCTGATAGTCCTTGTCGCGTGCTGCTGCGAGATCGGCAATCTCTAGAGAGAGCCGTCCGGCGTATAAGTTGAGTTTCTCGATTCCGATAGTCATAGGGCATTCGGGAGAAAAGATGAATGATTTCTGAAGCGTTATTCTAGCCAGCAGCGTTGACGTTGGAAGGGGTAGGTCGGTAGAGAAATGCGTTGATGGCGGGTTTGGTGAAAATGAGTCCAGTTAACATCAAAACCCTTGGTGTATAGGGTGGCGAGGCTTTCGAGGAGCGATCGCCAATCCTCTTGTTTTTCGTTTAATGAGGTGAGCCAAGTCCCTGTCCCTTTTGGAAGACAGCGCTTGCCCATGCTAGATAGAGTGTCCGTAGGGCCGATTTCTAAGAAAAGTGTATAGCCTGCCGCCGCTAAAGTCTGAATCCCCTCATAAAACCTTACAGGCGAACGGAGCTGAGTTTGCCAATACCGAGCATCTGGGACACCTTGCCAAAACTGACCCGAAAGGGGAGAAACAAATGGCAGGTGCGGTGGATGAAACTGCATTTGCCCTAATGTTTGCTCAAAAGCAGGTAGGACGGGATCAATTAGGGGTGAGTGGAATGCATGAGCGACGTTCAGTTTGCGCGTCATGATGAAGTCCGATTCCAGATGGGCGCTAATCTTTTCAATGGCTTCGTGGCTTCCGGCAATCACGGTTTGGGCAGGACTATTGAAGGCTGCAATGGCAACCGTTTCTCGGTAGGGTGTGATCGCCGCTTCCACAATATCTGATGCTGCAAAGACGGCCACCATTTGTCCGAGGGTGGATTGCGTTGCCATCAGTCGCCCTGGCTTGGTACTCAAGCACAATCCGTCTTCTAGGCTGAGCACACCCGCTATACAGGCTGCCACATACTCTCCAACACTATGTCCCATCACGGCATCAGGTTCTATGCCCCAAGATTGCCACAGTTTTACGAGGCTGTACTGAAGGGCAAATAAAGCAGGTTGAGCGTAGCTGCTCTCATGGATTAGGTCGTTATTGGGGGCGTTGTTGGAATTGTGTTTGGATTTACTCAGCGCTGGGTACAGCACCTCTAGCAAAGATTTTTCTAAGTAAGGCCGCAGGATTTCATTGCAGTGGGCTAAGGTATCGCGGAAGAGCGGCTGGGTTTCGTAGAGCGGCTGCCCCATGCCGATATATTGAGACCCTTGTCCCGCGAACAGAAATGCAATTTTGGGGTGATCGGACGGCTCAAGTCTCGCAGTGTTCTGACTGCTGGCAAATACCCTCAGTTGTGCTGTGGCTGAGGGGATATTGTCGGACATTGCGATCGCCAGCCGATGATTAAACTGCGATCGACTGCGATTAGCGGTAAAGCAGAGATCGGCAATGGCTTCTTGGGGATGAGTTTCTAGGTAGTCGGCGTATTGACTCGCCATCGCTAAAAGGGCGGTCTGGCTTCTCGCCGATAAGGTAAGGAGATGAACGGGTCGTGCTTGAGGGTTGGCCTGAAGCGCTGCGGTGATGGGTGGGGCTGCCTCTAAGATGACGTGGGCGTTGGTGCCCCCAAACCCAAAGGAATTAACGCCAGCAAACCGTGGCTGGATGTTTACTGGATGATGCAGGGTTGGAATGACAAAGGGCTTTGACTCCAAGGCAATATGAGGATTGATCGTTTTGAAATGGGGATGGGGTGGAATGGCTCCCTTTTGCAGACACAGAACGGTTTTGATGAGGGCAGCAATGCCGCTGGCGGCTTCTAGATTGCCAAGATTGGTTTTCACCGAACCCAGTCCGCAGGGGCGATCACTCAATCTCCCTTGCCCCAAGACCGCAAACAACGCTCGGAGTTCGCTGGCATCTCCGAGGGGGGTGCCCGTGCCTTGGGCTTCAATATAGTCGATGTCTTGCGGCGATACCTTCGCGTCATTCAGCGCTTGCTGAATGACGGCCTGTTGAGCCAGTCCACTGGGTGCCGTTAGCCCCATACCGCGCCCGTTATGATTCACGGCAGTTCCTCGAATAATGCCCAGGATGCGATCGCCGTCTGCTTGTGCGTCTGCTAACCGCTTCAGCACCACAACGCCACAGCCTTCACTGCGAACGTAGCCATCTGCTGCGGCATCAAAACTATTGCAGCGACCCTCAGCCGATAACATGCCTGCCTGAGCAAAGGTGACATTAGAGTCTGACAGCAGCATGACATTGACGCCACCGACGAGGGCAAGGTGCGATTCTTTGCGTCTCAGACTTTGACAAGCCTGATGAACCGCAACCAGGGATGAGGAGCAGGCCGTGTCGAGGGTTAGGCTGGGTCCCTGTAAATCTAGAAAATAGGACAGACGATTTGCAGCCATGCTGTTGGCAACGCCAGTGCCGGATCGGGTGGGAATGGCGGTCATGGCTTTGAAATAGTCGCCCGTGGCAATGCCGACAAACACCCCTGTTTTGGAGCCTGAGAGTTGCAAAGGGTCGCATCCGGCCTGTTCTAAAGCCTCCCAAGCCACTTCTAAAAGGAGTCGCTGCTGCGGATCGATCGTGGCGGCTTCGCCCACAGAAATGCCGAAAAAAGTAGGATCAAACAGGTCAATCTGCTTCAGAAAGCCACCCCAACGCGTGTTTGAGGTGTCAGGGCTGCTTAAGGTCGGATCGTAGTGTGCTACTGCATCCCACCGATCGCGCGGAATTTCTGCGATCGCATCTTGGCCATTTTGGCACAACTGCCAGAGATCTTCGGGGCTGTTAACGTCTCCTGGAAAGCGGCATCCCATACCAATGACCGCCAAGGGTTCTTCTGGCGGAAGAGCGTTTGGGACGGGAGGATGGGCGATCGCCAACTCTTGCTGTTCCAGATAATGGGCTAAAGAGGCGATCGTAGGATGGTCAAAGACGACGGTTGAATAAAGCGCACCGTTGAACTGGGTTTGT
>JANLSD010000163.1:0-17624 GCA_031362245.1 Acaryochloridaceae cyanobacterium OTE_25_metabat_464
CTTAAAAAGGGGGACTAAAACCAATTCCCCCCTTTTTAAGGGGGGCTAGGGGGGATCGAGTGTAACAATTTTCTGGGAAGATAATCATTTGTGATCTACCATCCTTAATAATAATTGCCCACCTTCCGGTGATGCACCGCCGTCTGTCCCTCAGGATTAGACACCCGTCCCGCCGTGACTTGACTGTACACCAGCCAATGATCGCTACATTCCATGCGGCTCACCACTTCACATTCGATATAGGCCAATGCCTCCGTCAGAATGGGGCTACCGTTAAGGGCGACCTGGGTTTTAATCCCCGCAAATCGATCGGCCCCTGGTGGAAACCGCTTCAGAAAGTGTTTCATCAGCCCTAAATGATTGCCTTCTTCGAGGGTGTTTAGAACAAAGCGATCGCCCACCTGCATCAGCGATTCAATGGCCCGATCCTTGGCCACTGCCACCGTAAAACCAAGGGGTTCAAAGCTCGCCTGCGTGACCCAAGAGGCTAACATGGCCCCGGTCACGTCCCCTTTCTTGGCGGTAATAATATACAGCCCACCGGAAAGCCGCCCCAATGCCTTTTCCAGATCGCTGTTGATGGACTTTTGAGCTTTGATTTTGCGATCGCGCACTAAAATCTGACCCAAGTCAGTCCCTGCTTCTTCACAAAGCTGATAGGTCATATCCGTGGGCGTGGTCTTAATGCGGATAGGTTCAAAGCCTAGGGTGAGTCCTAAATCGCGGAATTGGTTGACCAGCGGATCGATCGGCTCATCATCGCCACCGTAGGCTTCAAACAGCCCTATGGTTTGCTTGGCCTTCACCGCCGCCAGCAGCGTCCCTAAAGCGGCTTTGGCTACGGTGCCTACCGCGCCAGAACTGGGCGGCGCACAAAGTACTAATCCCTGAGCGCGACTGGCGAGTTCTCCCACTTCCTGGGGTTCAGCGGATTTGAGATCCATCATTTCAACGGCGACTTCGGTTTTGGTGATGCCTCGGGAGATCGCCTGGGAGAGGCGATCGCTATAGCCATAATCCGACACATAAAACACCGCCACCGTCGCCTCAGATTTTGCCTTGGCCTGACTCCATTCTCGATAGTTTTGAGTCAGCACTTTGACGTTGTGAGACAGCAATGGCCCATGCCCCGTCGCAATCAGTTCCACAGCGGGCAACTCATCCATCCGCTTCATGGCAGACAGCACAGAGCGGGCATTGGGAGCCATCAAGCAGTCATAGTAAAACCGGAAGTCCGGCATAATAGCGTTGAGATCGGCATCAAAGGTATCTTCAGTGCAGTAGTGCAGTCCAAAGGCATCACAGGTATAGAGGATGCTGGTTTTGGCATCGTAGGTAAAGATGGTGTCTGGCCAGTGAAGGTTGGGGGCCATCACAAACTCCAGCACATGGCCATTGCCAAGGTCTAGCTTGTCAGCATTTTTGACCACAATCCGCTCAAAAGGTTGGTGTACCAAGTCTTCTAAGAACTGAATGGCCACCTTCGAGGCCACAATCGTAATGTGCGGCGCAAGTTTTAAAATATCTGCCACTAACCCACTATGGTCAGGCTCGGTGTGGCTTACCACCAAGTAATCTAGGGTTGCAGGGTCAATGACGCCTGTGAGGGTATCTAGGTAAAGCTGACGAAATTTTTCGTGGGAGGTATCAACGAGGGCTTTTTTTTCGCCACGGATCACAAAAGAGTTATAGGTGGTGCCGTTTTGGAGGCCAAATTCAATATCAAAGCGATCACGTTCCCAATCCAGCGATCGAATGACAGTGGTGTCTGGAGCAATCTCTAAAGTCTGAGTGGTTAACCGTTTTGTTGGAATTGGCTGTACTGCTGTTGTCACCCTGAAGACCTCCCTTGCCTGGACTGCTTTCATGGTAATTCAGTTTCTACCCTGAACCGATTGAGATTGCCTATGGGTTAGGGTCAAATTTTTAATCAAAAAATAAGGGCGCAATGCATGTGCGCCCCTACAGTAGAAGATTCCGGTTAATATGCGCCGCTGACCACTAGGTCTGAATCAAAGGTGAGGGTTAAGGGGTCTTCGGGGCGAACCACGATGACCTCAGTTTTTTTCCGGCCTGCGATCAGATACCCTGCCAGAGCACCTGCCCCAGCACCCGCCAGCGTTTTGAAGACCCCTGGTCGAGTCACAATACTAGAGATCAGGACAGATGCGCCACCCCCCACTAAAGCACCCTGCCAGATTGGATCGGTATTCGTTCCTTTTTGGATCTTTTTGCGGTAGTTCACGACGTTGGTGCGAGCATTGATATTGCGTTCGGTGCCGTCTCTAAAAAGAATGCGCCGCGCCACAAACTGAGTCCCATCTTGGGCAGGTCTAAATTCACCCAAAATTCTGGTGTCTCTTGGAATTAATACCGTGCCAGACTGCGATCGCACTGCGTCTCGGGTAATCATTGCCACTGCGACGGTTTCATCCGGCATCACAATGATTTTTTTGCCATCCGGCTGCTCAATTTCGACGGTGGTACCTTGTCTCACCCGTCCCGAAGAACTTTGTGAAATCGTATTGTTTAAAAAACCACTATTGTTTTGTTGTGCAAAAATCTCAGCGTCTGCCGGACGCTCAAACCCAACAAGGGGAGCAATGGTTGCAGCGCCAAGGCTAAAGGCTGTCAAAACCGCAAAACTAGAATGCCAGTGCTGTTTCAGCATAAAAATAATTCTCCTATGTAGCTCGGGAACACCCAGTTGTACCCTGTGATTGACACTGGGTAAACCATTAACAACGTTAGTCTCAGACTTTACGACAGAATCTGTACAGATACCATTGCTTCTGACCCTAATTCACCATAGAAGTTCCGCATGTTCAGGACACTCAGCAGACCTAGGGCCAAACCTTAAGCCAAAATTGCCGTGCCTTGCCAATAGTGATTAAGCTGTTGGCAATGGTCATGGGCCAGTTCATCTATCGGAATTTGACTCGGAACAAAAGCCGCTACCTCACAAATTTCTTGCGTATCACTAATGTAGAGCTGCCCCTCAACCTTGACCTCTACCGTAGTGCAGATTGAGTGAAATCGAGGATCCCGATGGGGCGCAGAATAAACACCCACGATTCGCCCAATCTGCGTCACCGTTAGTCCCGTTTCTTCTAACAGCTCCCGTGCGATCGTGGTGGGGATATCTTCGCCCCATTCCACCATGCCCCCCGGTAGGCTCCAGCAACCATTGTCACGACGCCGCACCAAGACAATGCGACCATCCGCTAGCACTGGGACCATCACAACACCACACACTGGGTGGCGAAGGATCAGTTTTATTGTGGACTGAATCCAAGCCCACTGTAAATTTATGCGACTGAGCCAACCCACGCTGCAATCTCCCCTAACAACGTTTCAGCATGAGTTTCGGCTTTAACTTTGCGATAGATTTTCGCAATATTCCCCGTTGGATCAATCACAAAGGTCTGCCGGAACACACCCTCAAAGGATTTCCCCATAAACTTCTTAGGGCCATAGCTTTCATAGGTCGTTGCGACGGTGCCATCAGGATCGCACAGCAGCATAAAAGGAAGATCAAACTTGCGAATAAATTTCTGGTGGGAGGCTTCATTGTCTGTGCTAATGCCTAAAACCTGCACATTTTGGGCGGCAAAGGCTTCATGGTGATCCCGAAATCCACAGGCTTCTTTCGTACAGCCAGGGGTGTTGTCTCGTGGATAAAAGTAGAGAATGACCCACTGACCCAGAAAATCAGTCAGGTTAGTCGGTTCGCCTTGGGCATTATTCAGGGTAAAGGTCGGAGCGGGAAAGCCAATCTGAATACTCATAGCCCAAATGGTTTGTAGTTACTGTGGTGAATCCAGTATTGTCTCTCATTGTAAGCATTCTAGGGGTGAAGGGGAAGCTAGGACGCCAAGCAAACAATGAGGATCTCAAGCGTTCTGGCCGATGATTTTCTCCGCGATGTCAGAATACGGCGATAGGATAACAGATAGCAGTTTTCAGGAATGGAGCACAGCATCTTGTGGGGGCGCAATGCCTTGCGCCCCCACAAGATGCTGTGGTTCACACAAAAACTGTTGTCCTATCGCAACCAAACACTATGGCCTTTTTTCGACAATATATTGCACCCTTATTTATTGTTTTGATTTTTCTAGTAGCGTTATTAGCCGTCACCGCCAGAGCCTTTTTACCCTCAGATATGGCCCAGCCCGCTCCCATTGAGGAGGTGGTAGCCCAGCCTCAACAGGCCGCACAACCTCTCGCACCAACGCTTTCTCGTGGCTAAGGTTTCGGATCTGGAGACATCACCCTATCGCTATTGGACGGGCAAACGCGCTGACCAAAAGCTTTTATTGAAGTTTTTGCATCAAGCCTATCAAGAGCTTTGCCCTACGGCGGAGCTGAGTCATCTTGAACAAACGGTTCAGCAGCTCTGGTCAGACCCTGTAGGACTCTGGTTTATTGACGCTAGGCTGCCTGACGGCTTGGGGCAGACCTTGGGCTGTCTCTGGCTAGGGAATGCCATTGACCAGGTGAGCGGCGATCGCTACACCCACATTTTCCTGTTGTACATAAACCCTGACCATCGACGGCTTGGCTTAGGTACTGTGCTTATGGAGCACGCGGAAGCGTGGGCAATACAGCAGGGGAATGGACAGATTGGGCTTCATGTCTTTGTCGATAACCTGCCAGCCCATGCCCTCTATCGACGGTTGGGCTACACTTCCCAAGCCATTTTTTTACGGAAGCACTTGAGTTCCCTGACCTAGACCATCACTGAATAAACATTATCCCCACTGGCACAGGGACAACGACGGATACCTAGCGCAATGTAACTTCGTGAAACGTTAGCATTTGATGGTATCTCTACGTAAATTTACGGTAGGAGATCCATACGTTTAAGGGCATTCTAGCTTTATCCCCAGCGTGACTCACCCTAATGTCACGCTCAAAGTGAAGCCTATGAATAATTCACCCTTTCCTATCCCTCAAGATTCCCAACATTTGTCGGTATTGTACAAACAGCTTGTGATTAGCCTAAAGTTTCATCATGGTCAGACGCTCTGCCAGCTCCCTCGCGATTTAGCACTCCAGGCAATCAATGAAGTGTGGGAATCTTGCAACTCAAAGCCCGTAACTCAATCTGACACTCAATCTGATACTCAATCTGTCACTCAAGACAATCCACCTCACGCTTAATCTAACGTGAGGAATCTAATTCACCCATTGATTTTCAGCGATGAAGCGGAATGTTTTTTGTCTGTCATAACATCGATTCTCTGCCTTTATGCCAGAAACTGTACCCGTTTTAGTAGAGCATCGCAGGGTACAGGGGCTTCCCTTTTCATTAGAACTCCCACTCTTAGGCATCCATTTATGGTCTGCACACACTGATCCAGAGAACGATCCGGCGATCAACGTTTCTGCTCTCCTCAGCCTTGATGAGCAAGCAAGAGCCGAGCGCTACATTGTGGCGAAAGCCCGCAGGCAGTTTGTTGAAGTTCGAGGACTGCTTCGTATTTTACTGGGGGCTTACCTTCAACGCGATCCCGCCAGCCTAGAGTTTATCTATTCTGCCAACGGTAAACCGTCCCTCTCTGCTACCAGTAGCGGTGAATCAGTCCAGTTTAATGTTTCCCATTCCCAGACGCAGGTCCTCTATGCCTTTAGCGCTGACCAAGCCATTGGGGTGGATATTGAAGGGGTGAATCCGCTCATTAGCTATATCGATTTGGCCCATCGCATCTGTACCCCTCAAGAGCAAAGGGTTTTTGACCAGTTGCCACCCTCACAGCAGGCTCAAGCTTTTTATAAAATTTGGACCCGCAAGGAAGCATTGGTGAAGTTGGGGGGCGATCGCCTCTACGAAAAGCTCTCCATCTTTGAAGTCCCAGCCCATGCTACGGCGTGCAGTTATTGGATCCAAGCCGAAGACCGCCGAATATGGCTCCAGGATTTAGAACTGGTGGAGGGGTTTGAAGGAGCGATCGCCTTATCCACCCCACCTGAGCACATCATCTACCACCAATGGCTCCACAATATCTAGACATCAAAAAACCTTACTGTCGTTGATAACAGCAAGGCTTTTAAAGAGGGAAAGAACCCGTCTAAACTAGGGCGCTAGCGCATTGCCCCGTAGCAAGCTACCAATGGTCTTAGCCGTAATCTTAAGCTGGGTCAGGGGATTGGCAGGCACCACGGTTTTGTAGAGGTAACTGTCAAAGGTAAGGCGCTGAACATCGATGTCAGAGCACATTTCCACAAAGGCTTCCCGCGTCGCATCAGAGCGATAGAACACCCGTTGCAGAATGTCCAACACGAAATAGGTGATGCCGTACTCTTTGTCCCATTTCTTGATGTAAGCCTTCAGGTCGGCTTCGGTAGGTACCTTCGCGCCGTTTTCAGAACGTGCCACAATCATCTCAGCACACATCCGCCCTGACTTTGCGGCAAAGTAGATGCCTTCGCCAGAAGACTTGGTGACGTAGCCCGCCGCATCCCCTACAAGGGCAATCCGACCCACCACACGGCGAGGTCTGGGATGCTCAGGGATGGGATGGGCTTCGACCTTGATGATTTCGCCACCCTGGAGTCGATGGGCCGCACGGGCACGAATCCCTGCCTGAAGCTTCTTGATATCGGCCTTATGCACCTGCATGGTGCCAGTACCCACCGCAACGTGGTCGTATTTAGGGAATACCCAGGCGTAGAAGTCTGTGGAGACATCGTCACCCACATACATTTCGGCAAGGTCTTCGTAGTAGGCCATCTGCTTATCTGGCAGACGGATACGCTCTTGGAAGGCGATCGCAAAGTTATAGTCACCCGCGTCCATTTCCTTGGCAATCCGAGAATTGGCCCCATCAGCACCAATCACCAAATCCACTTCCAAGGACTTCATTTCGCCAGCGGTATTCCCGCTCGAAAAGTCAGCATAGTGCAGCACATAGGGAGCCGTGCTGCTGCTGGGGATCTCCATCTTGTTGACGATGCCGTTGATGAGTTTGGCACCCAGGCTTACAGCGCGATCGCGGAGGAACCCGTCCAGCACCTCACGGCGGCACATGCCAATATATTCCCCATCCTTGAGGGTTCCGCCAATATTGACCTCAACGTTAGAGGGCGAAATCATCTTCATTTTCCGCACCTGACGGTCAATGATACTGGGCGGCAATCCAAATTCTTCCACCATACACAGCGGAATCGCACCGCCGCAGGGCTTCACGTTGTCTAGCTTACGCTCAAACAGAAAAGTCTCAATGCCCGCTTTTGCAAGCGTCTCAGCCGCAGATGAACCGGCTGGCCCTGACCCGACCACAGCAACCCGTAATGTCAAGTGACCCTCCAATTCTGATTAAAAACTGCTCGATAGTTGACCTGCATCCTAACACGGTAAATTTAGGCAAACGCCGTCAGACCCCGTTCTAGGCTATAAGTTGCAACACAGTTTAACCAAGTCGCAACAGAGCGTTACATTTCTAGGCGTCTCACAATCAAATTGTAGGTAGTTGGTTGGAGATATTCAATTGTAGGTTCGGCGACAGTCTCAAACCGCAAACCTTCATTACGCTAAGACAAAAGGAGTCTAGCAGATCAGCAAAACGCGATAAAATAGGTCTCGATTTGTAAATGGCGCATCTTTAGTCGTCGCTGCACCGCACCTTTAAAACGCTTTTTAAAGATGCTTAGGAATGCATACCTGGGCTGCATTGATGTCCCTGTGCCTTTTATTGCAGAATAATAAACAAAAGAAAAACGCACGTTAGCTTCGGAGAGATTTAATCACAATGTTCAATCCCAGTGCATCTGGCTCTACTCATTCCCTATCGGGAAATCGACTCTATCGTTACGAAGTTGTGGGATTGCGCAACAGTGACTCCAGTGGGCAACAGACCCCCATTCGGACAAGCGGCAGCCGCTTTTTCACCGTTTCCTATGACCGGATGAATCAGTTTATGCTCCAAGTTGCTAAAGCTGGCGGCAAAATTGTAAATATTCTTCAAATCTCTGGAGATGCACCCGTTGCCTCCTCTGGCAGCGCTAGCACCCCCAGTGCCGCTGCTCCCGCAGCCAAAGCCAAAAAAGATGAAAGCGATATTCCGATTAACTTATATCGGCCTAACCAGCCGTTTGTGGGCAAATGTCTCTCTAACGAAGAGCTTGTGCGCGAAGGCGGAGAAGGCACCGTCAGACATCTGACCTTTGACCTCTCTGAAGGAAATTTGCGTTACCTCGAAGGCCAAAGCATCGGCATCATTCCCGATGGAATCGACGACAAAGGCAAGCCCCATAAGATCCGGCTCTATTCCATTGCCTCCACCCGCCACGGCGACCATCTCGATGAAAAAACGGTTTCATTGTGCGTCCGTAAACTGGAGTACAAGCATCCCGAGTCAGGTGAAAAAGTGGAGGGCGTCTGCTCTACATTTTTAACCAAGTTAGCGGTGGGTGCTGACGTTAAGATTACTGGCCCTGTGGGCAAAGAAATGCTGCTCCCCAGCGACCCCAACGCCACCATCGTCATGATGGCGACGGGTACGGGTATTGCACCGTTCCGCGCCTTTATTTGGCGGATGTTTAAGGAGCGTGAACAGAACCCTGAGTATCAATTTAAGGGTCTGGCGTGGTTGTTCTTTGGCGTCGCCTACACGGCGAACGTACTGTACAAAGAGGAGCTAGAAGCCCTTCAGGCTGAGTTCCCCGACAACTTGCGTGTTACGAATGCCATTAGCCGAGAGCAACAAAATGCTCAGGGCGGCAAGATGTACATCCAGCACCGCATTCAAGAGAATGCTGACAAGCTCTGGGAATTGGTTCAAAAAGAGAACACCCATGTGTATATCTGCGGACTCAAGGGCATGGAAGGCGGCATTGATGAAGGGATGGCCTCAGCCGCCAGCAAGAATGGCGTGGTCTGGGCGGATTACCAACGCACGCTTAAGAAAGCAGGCCGTTGGCATGTTGAAACCTATTAGTATATAGCGAATGAGTTCGCGGATATTAGGTGACTTGCTAGATGAGTGACACCTTGCACTACCCCCCTCAGTCCCATCATATAAAGCTACGGTGTACACACAAGTCGGATTTCTTTTGAACACCCTGCATTACCCCCCTCAATCCCCCCTTATAAAGGGGGGAAGAATATGGACTGACTCCCTCCCCTAGCTCTTTCAGAGCGGCTACGCCAAATATAAGGGAGGGGTTAGGGTGGTTTATGTACAAGGTGTCAGCATCTGATAAAGCTGACACCTTGCATAATGAGAATGACTGCTATTCCCTAGGAAAGCTTGACTTAGTCTATAGATGACTGACATCAGAAACGATATGATTTTGGGTAAGCCTTTTGAATCTTGCTTACGCACGATATTTTCTCCGTGATTTTTCAGTGGATTGATGCTCCCCGTTTCCTCGTCACTGAATCAGTGCTAGGAGACTTAAAGTTTGATATCGCAATTTTGGCGGTGCTCATTCTACTGTCAGCCCTGTTTTCGGGGTCTGAAACAGCCATTACGGCACTGGATAACCTGAAGCTGCGATCGCTCATGAAGGAAGAGGGCGATCCCGAGGGGCTGTTCCGCCTCGTTTTAGAAAAGCGGGCCAGATTTATTACCACGCTTTTAATTGGCAACACCCTCGTCAATAACGCCACCGCCATTTTGACCAGTAATCTGTTTGTGATCTGGCTGGGGGGCGCGGGGGTGGGCATCGCCACCGCTGTCTCGACGGTTTTGCTGCTGCTCTTTGGCGAAATTACGCCTAAGTCTTTAGCCATTAACCACGCAATGCAGGTGTTTCGGGTCGTGGTGCGACCGATTTATTGGCTTTCCGTTGCGTTAGCCCCCATTATTTATGGCTTTGAGGCCATTACCCACAGGCTCTTGCGCTTCTTACAGGGCAATATGGTGGCCCCCAGCGAGTCGGTCGAGGACTTGGAGTTAATGATTGAAGTACTGGGTGGCAGAGGTCAGCTCGACCTGCAAAAACATCAGCTTTTGAACAAAGCATTGGCTCTAGATAACCTCAGCGCCCGTCAGGTGGTCAAACCCCGCACGGAGATGTGTACCATTTCCCATGAGGCCAGCATCCAAGAGGTCATCGACGTTTGTTTGGACAGTGGCTACTCTCGCATTCCGGTACAGGGCGAGTCTAAAGACGAAATTGTGGGGGTGATTCACCTCAAGCGCGCCGTGCATTACCTCAAGGTGCATGGCAACGAATCGGTTTCAGCAGCGATGGATGCACCTGTGTATGTGCCTGAGACCAAGCGGGTGGCAGATTTACTCAAAGAAATGTTGCAACAGCGGCTGCACCTGGCGATCGTGGTGGATGAGTATGGCGGCACCGTGGGCCTTGTTACCCTGGAAGATGTGATTGAAGAGCTGGTGGGCGAAATCTATGACGAAAGTGACTTGCCGAGGCACCCATCCCGTCGCGTCAGCACGACCGCACCCATCCAAAACATACACAACACCTAGTTTTTTCCTCCAAAAAAAGGATTATGGATTAAATCCTTGTGCTTGCAACATCGGTAAAACTCTGTAAATACGTCTTACAGCAAACAGCAATGCGTGCTCCAATCCCGTATGATTTGATGAACTTATTAGGGTCAGTTCGATCAAAACTTGATGATGTGCTTCTGCTCTTGGGGAAATGGGGATGACTCAAACGCCTTTTCGGTTCAAAGGTGGCAATGTTAATGTCGGTCTTGCTAATGTCGATCTTGTTAATGTCGATTTATGGACGGATCGAGATAACGTCATTGCCTTAAATCTCAGTCAATGTTTCAATCCAACCTGTTTAGCGTCTAATCCAGGCCATCTAGATGATTGTCAGCGCTGCGGGTCAGCACTGCGACTGGCTGGACGGTACCGTGCGGTACAGACCATTGGGGCTGGGGGATTTGCGTCCACCTTTAAGGCCATTGATGAGCATCGGTTAGGAACCCCTTGCGTCATCAAACAATTTTTGCTTCAGCAGCAAGACCGTTCCATCCATCAAAAAGCAGTTGATCTGTTTACCCAAGAAGCCTTCTTGCTGAAGGATTTAGGCATTCATCCGCAAATTCCAGCACTAAAGGCTTTTTTAGAGCAGGATGCTCGGCTTTACATTGTCCAAGAATATATTGAGGGGCACAGCCTGCGGCGAGAGTTTGAACAGCGGGGATGCTTTGGGGAAGCTGAGGTTGAGCAGATGCTCAAGTCATTGCTGCCTGTGCTGCAATTTATTCACGATCACCAAGTCATTCACCGCGACATCAAGCCCAGCAATATCATCCGAAAAGAAGATGGAACCCTTGTTTTGATTGACTTTGGGAGTTCGCATCAGTCCTATACCCGTCTTTTTGACCGCAGAACACCCCGCACAGCAACGCCCGGTTACGCCCCACCGGAACAAATGAAGGGACAGGTTTATCCCAGTAGCGATTTATTTAGCTTAGGGCTAACCTGTCTGCGGCTGTTGACCGGCGAATTCCCCGATGATGATGGGGTTGATCCGCTTCAGGATGCTGAGGTTGGTTGGTGCTTGGAATACGCTATTAGCACTCTGAGCGATCGCCTCGGCACAGTCTTCACAACCTTGCTCCAAACCGATGTGCAGCATCGATATGCCTCTGCTCAAGCGGTGTTAGAAGACTTAGCTGCCGCCACAGAAATTTGTCGAGTGCCATACTCCACCACTACATTCCACCCAATGGAGGGTAGCAGCCTAGATTACGCCCATTTAGAGACCTTACTGGCGACGCAACAGTATCAGGCAGCGGATGATGAAACTTGGCGACTCTTGCTCCAATGTGCCCACCGAACCGAACAGGGTTGTCTCAGTCTTGATGCCCTAGAGACCCTACCTTACGGCATGCTGAATAGGCTAGATCAATTGTGGGGCACTCATAGCCAAGGACGGTTTGGCCTGCGGATCCAGCAAGAACTCTATCGAGGGTTAGGCGGTACGGCGGCATTTGATTTCCCACTATGGCAAACCTTTGCCGAGCGCGTCGGCTGGTGCCAAGATCGGCACTGGCTGAACTATGCTGAGCTGACCTTTGCCAACCATGCCCCCCAAGGTCACTTGCCAACCTGCTGTATCCAACCGCTCAATCGCCAGGGCACTGAACAGGATGTGTGTGGATGGTGGCGATTGGGCTTTATCACTCTAATGGAACGACTTGAACAGATGAATAACGTCGTATATACGTGAATTGATATGAAGCAAGATATGGAGTGGCGCTACAGTGGGTAGAAATTAACTGCGGAGTGTTGTCCCTAGGGTCAATCGCATTGTTTGAGTCTATTGAAATGAGGCGATCGCCATGAATCAGTCTTCTGCCCCCAATCCTCAGGACATCCCCACGCCAGATCCTGCCTTGCCACCGAAGCCCAACGGCATCCCAGAGATCAACGCGCTGCTCCAGAAAATGGAAGAGGCTCCATTGCAGCCCCAGCCTTGGGAGCAAGCAAAAAGCAGACCTGCTGTAGGGTCTAGTGCCGGAACCAAATCTCGTGCTCAGCAAAAAAGTTGGAGCTTCTCGACCAAGGTCGTTCTGGGGGCGATCGCCTCTACCACTATCCCGCTCTTTCTCTTAGGGATTGGGGGCTATTGGACAGGGCAATCCCTTAAGAAAAATGTGACCGATGCACCTGCGGTTGAAGCCATCCAGACCTACAGTACCAATCTGTTGGTGGGGACAGGGGCGTTGGTCGTGCTTTCGGGGGCGATCGCCACCCTTGTTGCCAGCCGTGCCACCCGTGAAATCAACACCGCCGCCATCACCTCCAGTGCCCTTCTCAATCGTCTGCGCCGAGAAGACCGTTCCGATCAAGCACGCACCGTGGAGGGCAATGCACTAATCGCCCTGAACGCGAATCTAAAAATATTAGACCAGCAGCTTCCGCAACTGCTCTCAACCCAAGAAGCAGAAGCAGAACAGCTCAAAATTCTCATGGAGATGACCCAACGGCTGCGAGAAGCACGCTCTGAAGAAGATGCGCTGCGCATTGCCGTAACAGAAGTGCGACAGCGTTTTAGAGCCGATCGCGTAACGGTATTCCGGCTTCAGGCTAACGGTGAAGGAGTTTTTGTTGAAGAATCTGTGGCCCAGGGCTGGCCTAAACTGCTCTGGTCTAACATTAACGACCCCTGTTTTGAAGAAGGATATATCCAAAAATACCGTGATGGAAGAGTCCGAGCCATTGACAACATCTACACCGCCAACCTGGGCGACTGTCATGTTGGCCTACTGGAACGGTTTGGCGTCAAAGCCAATTTAGTAGCGCCTATTGTTCAAAACAATCAGCTTTTTGGGCTGCTGATTGCCCATCAATGTTCAGATACCCGGTTTTGGCAGGCGGTTGAGATTGACCTGTTTGCCCAAATGGCCTCCCAGGTTGGGGTTGCCCTAGACTATGCGCGGTTGCTAGGAGACATCGATCAGCGGGCCACTCAATCCCAGCTTTTGATTGACATTACGCGACGAATTCGTACCTCTCTTAACCTTGAGGACGTGCTCCAAGTGACCGTCAATGAAGTGCGCAAGGCACTCAACGCAGATCGCGTAATGGTCTATAGTTTTGACCCGCAGTGGTACGGCACCGTAATTGCAGAGGCGGTGTTGCCAGGATTTCCCAAGGCACTATGGGCCAAAATCAAAGACCCCTGCTTTGCTGAGGGGTACGTTGAAAAATATCAGTCCGGTCGAGTCCAGGCCACCCCCAATATCTACGAAGCGGGCTTAACCCAGTGCCATCTCCAGCAGCTAGAACCCTTTGCAGTCAAAGCAAACTTGGTTGCACCCATTATTAAAGACGGGAAGCTGTTTGGGCTGCTGATTGCCCATCAATGCGCTGCGCCCCGCAACTGGTTGTCTGCCGAGGTAGATTGGTTTACCCAAATTGCGATCCAGGTAGGGTTTGCGATCGATCATGCCCGTTTGCTAGAGCAGGTCAACACCGAAAGTATTCAGTCCAAAGCCCTGGCAGACATTACGCGCCACATCCGAACGTCCTTGATTGAAGACGATGTGGTCAAAACGACCGTCACAGAAGTTCGTCGCGTCCTTCAGGCAGATCGCGTGATTGTGTATAGCTTTGATGCGGAGTGGTATGGCACCGTTGTGGCGGAGGCTGTTGTCCCAGGCTATCCCAAGGCACTATGGGCCAAAATCAAAGACCCCTGCTTTGCGGAAGGCTATGTCGATCAGTATCGAGATGGACGGGTGAAAGCCACTGCCAATGTTGAGACGGAGGGATTAACCCGCTGTCACCTCAGTCAACTGGAGCCTTTTAGCGTGAGGGCCAGCCTGGTTGCGCCTATTCTCAAAGAAGATCAGCTCTTTGGGCTACTGATTGCCCATCAATGTTCTGGGCCACGGGACTGGCAGGCGAGCGAAATTGAGTTATTGGGTCAGGTTGCAGTGCAGGTGGGCTTTGCCCTAGACCACGCCCGCCTTCTCGATCAGGTGGAGCAAGCGTACCAAACGGCGGCAACATCCTCCGAAAACCAGCGCCACCAACGCGAAAACATTCAGCATCAGGTTGGGGACTGGCTGAAGCACAGTAACCCTGCGGTCAAGACCCTATCAGTCCAGATGCTTCAGCAAATGGAGAGTGTCACGACGCTCTATCAGCACGTCAAACTCATGATGACGGAAACCCAGAGCGTACAGTCTTCTTTAGCTCAACAAGATGTTCACGGAAAACACGCCCACGAGATGTTGGCACAAAGCCATCGGCTGCTAGAAGCCCTGGAGCAGCATTTATCTACCTCACAGGACGGTTTAAGCACAGCCGCCCAGAACGCCCGTCAACTGAGAAACCCTGCCCAAAAGCTCTCCGAGGCAACACAGTTTATCCACCAAATCACCTCACAGATGAAGCTTCAGGCAATGAACGCAGCCCTAGAAGCCACGCGACTGGGAGACTCTGCCCAAGATTTTGCCAGCATTGGCGAGAAGGTACTGGATTTGGCCCGTCAATTGGATGCAAAGACCACCGACTTCACAGCCGTAGTCGAAACCCTCCAAACGCATCTTTCAGGAACGGTGGAAGTCGTGCAGCAAGAAGCTCAGTACATACAGCCCTGTTTGGAGCTGCTAGCGCAAACGAAGCTTACCCTTGAACAGATGCAGTTAGCCCATACCGAAATGCAGGCTTGGTTCACCTCTGTGGGTGAGTCAACCCAACGCCAGTCTGAGTCTTCTACAACAGCCAGCCAAATTATTTTGGATGTAGCCTCCCGTGCCAACCAGGCATCGGAGCAGGCGATCGCCCTGTCTAGCACCCTCGACCAGTTCTCATCCCTCTCCAGTGACGAGAGCACTTGAGACGCCTATGGCCTTTGATCTTTCCACGGATGATCAAGCAATCGCGCTATTTTTAGCCGAAGCAGGAGAGCTTTGTCAGCAGTTTGAAGAGGGTCTGCTGCTGTTGAGCCATGACCCTAGCCCTGTGAATTTCAAGAAGATTGCTCGCAGTGCCCAGGCCATTGAGAAGAGCGCAGGGCAGGTGGGGTTTGTTGATCTTCAGCTTCTAGCATTGGGGCTAAGGACGCTCTTAGCCCGTTATGGCGAGGACACCGTCCAAGCATCCACCTTCGATTTACTACACCAGGTTTGCGATAGCCTCCAGTGTTCCTTGATTGTGCATCGCGCCACGCCAAGTTCTGGTGAGGGCGCTCATCAACGCACGTTTGTCCTCCATGCCTTAATTCCCAAAGCACTGGACATTCTGGCATTAAGTTTGGCGCAAGATGCCGATCCACAGCAGCAGTTTCGACACCAGCAAGTTCAGTGGATTCAATGGTGGAGCAATGAACTCAATCTTGCCGAATTCAAAACGATCGCCGAAGCCACCTTAAGTGTGATCGCCACCTTTACCAACACGGTGAATACGGAGGTTGGGTGCAAAGCCATCATCACCGTGGCGCTGGCAGGGTTTCAAGTCGCCCATCGCGCTACCTTGCAGCAGCTAGAGTCCCCAGAAGCTTCCCCAGAACCAGACCTAACACCAGAGCCTGACTTTACAGAACCTCAGCGCCTCGATTCTTTAGCGCAAACCTTGGAAGCGAAGCCACTGCCTACCCTAGATCTGAGCCAGCATCTCGCAGGGTTAGCCCGCCATGCTATTTTTTGCGTGGCAACTCAAAGCATTGAAGAAATCGTTTTGCCCCAGCCCCACCAACGTCTACACAAAAATGGACAGGAGTATCTGGACTGGAACGGCGCTCTGCTGACACTTCACCGATTCGTGGATCTCTGGCCCTCCCCAGAGGCGATCGCCCCGTCCAAAGCACAAACACCGCCTGATGAACTGATTTTAGTGCTGAAGCATGAACCCCAGCCCCTGGCATTGGCCTTAGAAGTGGATCGTCTGATTGTGGATCCTGAATTAACCTTGGGGCAACCCGATCACCTCACCATTACGCCCCATCCCTGTCGGTGGGGCTGGACTCGTATTGACGAAGGCGCTTGGGTAGAAGTGGTAGATATCAACGCTTTAATGCAGGGCCGCTCCAACCCAGAAACCATTGCGATCAACCTCGGCTCTGGTGTCTCAACCCTCCCAAACCATGAATCTAAGGCCATTTTCTCAGTGGGTTCAACGGCCTTCCCCCTATCGCCTCCCCCCCAAAACATTTTGATTGTCGATGATTCAAAAATGGTGCGTGAACTTTTAAGCTTGACCCTTCAAGATGCAGGATATGAAGTAATGCAGGCCAGGGATGGTCAGGAGGCGATCGCCCATTTACAGCAACAAACCCAAATTCACCTCACCATTTGCGATCTGGAAATGTCGAATCTGAATGGGTTTGAATTTCTGCGCCATCGTCTTCAAGATGAGCGCTGGGTGCAGATTCCCGTGTTGATTTTAAGTAGCCACACCAGCGATGAATACCGCCAACTGGCTCAAAAGTTAGGCGCAGCGGACTATCTGACAATTCCCTACGAACCGTTGATGTTGCTCAAGACGATTCAAAATTTGTTGAGACATTGATCTTGTGCACCAATATCCTAGTCATCAGACCTCTTTCATGAATCTTTGAAGCCAGCGATTCAAATCACGGCTACAGGAACGAAACCTGCCTACGCAGGTTAATAAAAGAGTTCTTGTATTTAGTCCACGTAGGTGGACATTGTTCCTGTAGTCGCGTTGGCATAGCCTGTCCGCAGGACTTATTCAATCGCCAGCTACATTCGACGGCCTGTTTATAGGGATTTCCCAGTTTGGGTTTAGGGTTTGTTGCTTATAGTGGGCGACTTGATTTTGAATGTATACGGCAATAGGGTTTAGGTCTTCGTGGCTGACGCTAAAGACAGCGTAGCTTCCCTGCCATTTGAAAAATTCATTCGGTTGCATTTCAATACTGTTCGGATAAGTTCAAAGTTATTGCACTGGCCCCCCTAACCCCCCAATCCTGGCTACGGTGTACACACAAGTCAATGTGACAACGTCAAACACCTTTGATCCCCCCAACCCCCCTTAAAAAGGGGGGAGTAGAGAAGGAATATGAGTTGATCCCCCCTTTTTAAGGGGGGCAAGGGGGATCGAATGCCGGATTTTATTGTTTTTCAGACTTGTGTGTACACCGTAGCCAATTCTGGGGGAAATGTCCCGAGACTTTGGATTTCTCCCCCCAGAATTGGGGGGCTGGGGGGGCTGAGTGCAAGG
>JANLSD010000233.1:0-3282 GCA_031362245.1 Acaryochloridaceae cyanobacterium OTE_25_metabat_464
GCAGCCCAAACCATTCCAGCCGATCGCAGTTTTCTCTAACGGCATCCAGTCTTTTCTGGGTGTTGCGTCCGGTGAACTGGCTGGCAATTTGCAAGGCTGTCCATTCGCCGCTGCTGGTGCGGAGTAGGTCGCGGATGGCGGTGAGTTGGGCTTTGGGTTGGGTGGGCCATTTTTGCTGTTCGACAGGGGCGATGATGGCGGTTTCTGCTTCTACACCAACACCTTCAAGGGTGGTTTGGGTGGGTTTGGCTTGGTCGAGGGCTTGGTATTCGGGGCGCAGCCAGCGGATGAGGCCGTTGCGTTCTTCAGCGGCGCGTTCGGCATTGAGGGCGACGAGGCGTTCGAGGATGATTTCGTCTAGAGGTTTGTCATTCATGGATTTCCCCTCATCCCCAGCCCTTCTCCTTAGGGGAGAAGGGGGCATGATCGGGTTCCCCTCTACCTCTGGGAGAGGGGCTAGGGGTGAGGGGCATATCACTTCTGCGATCGTACTCAAGATCTCCGCCGTGTTCTGATAAACGGCATCGTTAGAAAAGCGCAGTACGGTTAGTCCATTGGCCTGCATCCACTGGTCGCGATCTTGATCTCTAAGGGTTTGGGTTTGATGGATGTCTCCGTCTCGCTCGATGACTAGGTGAGCTTGGTGGCAGTAGAAGTCTGCGATGTAGGGGCCAAGGGTATGCTGGCGACGGAATTTGGCATTTAGAAAACGGCGATCGCGCAGGAGTTCCCAAAGAAATTGTTCGGCGGGGGTTTGCTGCTGCCGTAGTTGCCGCACCCGTTGCAGAAAGGCTTCAGGGATCTGTCGCCATCGGCCTGCTAGTTGGGAAAATTCGCTGTCCCAGTCAGATAGGCTAATATCTTTCCGGTTCCCCTCTACCTCTGGTAGAGGGGCTAGGGGTGAGGGGTTTAATGTATGCAATGCATCCAAGCTTTCGGGATTGTCCTGTTCAATTTTCCCCTCATCCCCAGCCCTTCTCCCTGGGGGAGAAGGGGGCATGATCCGGCTCTGGTTCCCCTCTACCCTTGGGAGAGGGGCTAGGGGTGAGGGGCTTAACATCGGCACCAAATCATCCCAACCATACGCCTCCAACACCGCCACATCCAACTCATCATGGATTTGCTTCAGCGTAGAAACCAGCGCCTTGTTGTTGTACTCACGATCGCCATCCGTGAAAGGTTGACCAGCCCGCAGTTTTTCCAGCAGATTATACATTCCGGTGATGGTGATTTCGGGATGGGCAGCTTGGACTTGCTTGCGATGGGTGTCGAGGCGATCGCCCAAGATGTTCAAGCCTAAGAAAACTCTTCAGCGAACCAGCAATTTTCCCTTGACGGTGGCTTCTTGAAGGGCAAGGTAGTTAGTTGTAAAGACTTGAATCCCCGGAACAACTGCATAGTCCATGTCATCCGTAATGATCCTGATTTGTCCTGGATCAGCTTTGCTAATGGCTTCGAGAATGAGTAAATCATAGCCATCGAGTGCTTGAGTCTGGAAACGAGATAATGCTAGATCTGTTGTCGAATCATCGATAGTGAGTTCTACTGGAACAGCAAGATTTTTTACTTGAGTCCAAGCTGACTGAACTAAGCTGACAACTTTAGCTCTCTCGACAGTAAGATTGTGGCGAAATTCCTTGATTTTTAACGATGGAAGTGAGTTTCTTGTTTTATATATTTTGTATTCGGTTGTCTCAATAACATGTGCTAATTCAGCAAGAATCAGTCCTGAATAGGCGAGAATTGATCCATTTTTACGTGCTGCTTTAAGGTAAGCACCATAATCTAGAATCTTAGTCTGTGCATTTCTCTGACCCGTTCCAGCATTGGGGTAGGTTTGCCACAGCCACACGTTTGTATCAATCAAAAATATGTCGCTGTGGTGAGGAACATCGCTTTTAATATCAACAACTTCAGCTTGAATATCCAGATTAATACTCATGAATTTAGCAGCTTGCTGCGTATTCTTCCATCACGGCATCAACTGCATTACGATAGCTAAAATCAGAGTGATAGAGCTTAGCATTCTTAACCACTTCATCAAGAATTTCTTTCCCAGTACAGGAAAGATTTTTGAAGCCAAGATGGTCATTTAGATAATCAGGTGTAAGGTCTCGCAATAACTGACCGATGGCAAAGTTAAAGAATATTGAGGCGAAGACTTGCACTCCGTCAAAATCTAGTTCAACTGAATTTCCCTCCAAGAGGTTGGAGTGGATCTCGTTGTAAAGCTTTAATCCGTCGCTACCATCAATCGCGTATTCACCTGTGGTGTCTCTGACTTTATAAAGCATCTTTCTTCTCCTAGGCGCTTAGAAACATTGCTTATGAGTGTCTTCAACCTCTGAGGCCAGACAGTAATAAGACTCGTCGCACTTAAAGGCAATATTAATCAGTGTTCCCCCAAAGTCAACCGCTCTTGTCCCATAACCAATTTTATTATCCTTGATTTTGACATATTCATCATTACTGAAGATTTTGACACTGCCACGGTTTTTGGTCATGAAGCGTTGGAGCAGGTTTAGTCCCAGACCTCTACTGACTCCACTTTGGGCTGTACTGTTTCCTGACTGGAATGCCCACTGGAGGGCTGCACCTGAGTCAGAAGTCAAGTTTTGATTGAAGGATCGAACGTTTGTAGGGATTCCTTTGCCAAAATCAATAATTGTTAAGTGAAGCTCCTTCTGCTTTGGGTAGTGCTGTCCACAACTGAACACACCAATGGAGGATTGTCCATGTTCAAATGCATTAGCGTAGAGTTCAGAGACCGTTCCTGAAATCTTGTCTCGTAACCCTGTGCTGACGTTGACCCAGCCTTGACCTAGCCATTTATTCAGTAGGTAATCCATCAATACGTCTCGATCTTGTAGATCGTCTCTGCGATAAGGAATTGAGTTGCCTTCCCAAGGCACTTGACCTGAACCAAAATGATAAAGAAAGCCATTTTGAGCCAAATTCATGTGGATTTCAGGGCGGAGACTGTCCCAGTCAAAGGTTAGTTTCCCTCCACGATTGTCAACGTGATGGGCAAGTCCACCCAGAAAAGCAACACCGATATGACTTAAAAAAGTACATCCCTGAAAGCTAAGCGTGATGTCTAGATTGTGATCAGGCAATTGTCTAATCGACTGCCATAGCTTAAATAAGGCATGACAACAATCTGAAGTAACGTAAATTTTGGGAATTTTAAGCTCTATTGTCATTTTTTTGTCAAGGGACTTAACGCTATGGTAGGCGATGTTAAAGACATAACGCCTTCGTGAACACCTCCCCCTTCAGCAG
>JANLSD010000241.1:0-2879 GCA_031362245.1 Acaryochloridaceae cyanobacterium OTE_25_metabat_464
TGAGTATCAGTAGATCACAATTAATGATTTCCCAGGAAACCGTTACACTCGATCCCCCTCAATCCCCCTTAAAAAGGGGGACTCTAACTCTGAAGCCCCCTTTTTAAGGGGGTTGGGGGATCGAGTGTAAGAAGTTTGCGATCTACTGAGTATATATTGCGTATCCCTCTCGGGACGCAGCATCTTACGCCCCTAAACAATGCCGAAGGATCGTCATGTCGGAGACCTCATCTATTTCTTCTGTTTCGGTTCAGGCAAAGGATGGAGATCGCCCTGAAGCTTGGCACGTCAAACCCAGTAAAATTTTGTCGGTGCAGGAATTGAGCGTTTTGAACGCCAAATCCAATATTCAGGGGATGCTACGTCTGGCTGGACATTTGAGCATCATGGGTGTGAGTGGCTACCTTTGGGCAACCCATCTGGATCATTGGGTTTTGGCTTTACCTGCTCTGGGTATCTACGGTTTTAGCTTTGCCGCCATGTTTGCGCCCATGCATGAGTGCGCTCACCGCACAGCCTTTGCCAGTAATGGCCTTAATGACGCAATGGCTTGGTTTGCGGGGCTGTTATCGTTCTACAACAGTACGTTTTATCGTCGGTATCACAAGTGGCATCACCGCTATACCCGCATCCCCGGCAAAGACCCTGAACTCGGCGATCCGCAGCCAAAGTCTATAGGTGATTACATCTGGCAAATCAGCGGCATCCCCTGGTGGATTGGCAAAATTCAGGGTCATGTGCGGATGGCACTGGGGCAAATGGAAGACTGTCCCTATATTCCTGAAACAGCACGGGCTGAGGTGATTCGCTCGACTCGGCTTCAGTTGCTGGTGTATGGGGTGGCGATCGCCTTTTCCCTAACCTTCTCTCAACCCTGGTTTCTCCTCTACTGGCTTTTACCCCTAGCCGTAGGACAGCCCCTTCTACGATTCATCCTGCTGGCAGAACACACCGACTGCACCTTAGACGGCAACCCTCTCGCCAACACCCGCACCACCTTAACCCTAGCTCCGCTGCGCTTTTTGATGTGGAATATGCCGTTTCATGCTGAACATCATCTTTATGCTTCTATTCCCTTCCATGCGCTGCCTGCGGCCCATGAAACACTAGGTGCCCACTTAACCCATGTGGATCAGGGCTATATCAAGGTGAATCAAAATATCCTCAATAACCTGGGGCAGCTCCCAGCATGACCCGTCCACCAGATTGTCTGACGCTGAAGAACTTTGAGCTTCAGTGTGGCGTAGTGTTGCCTGAGGCTCAGCTTGTTTACCAGACCTATGGGGAATTGAACGGCGATCGCACCAATGCAATCCTCTACCCCACGTCCTATGGTGCCCAACACACCGATATTGACTGGCTGATTCGCCCCGACGGTATTCTTGACCCGACTCGCTGGTTTATTGTGATTCCCAATATGTTTGGGAATGGGCTGTCGAGTTCGCCCAGTAATTGCGATCGCTGCGGTTTAGCAGAGCAAGGCTTTTGGTTTACGCACCTAGATAATGTCCGCGCCCAAAAACAGCTTTTGCAGGAAAGGTTTGGTGTTGAGCAATTGGCGCTGGTTTATGGCTGGTCGATGGGGGCACAGCAGGCGTATCACTGGGGCGGACTCTATCCTGAGTGGGTGGAGCGGATCGTTGCGCTTTGTGGCACGGCACGGACAACTGACCACAATCGGATTTTTTTGGATAGTCTGCGATCGGCTTTAACGACAGATCCGGCTTGGAATGGATCGCGTTTTGAGGGTATTCCAGACCGAGGTTTCCGCACGTTTTCTCGGATTTACGCCAGTTGGGCGGCATCTCAAGCCTTTTACCGTGAGGGGTTGTACTATTCTTTAGGCTATGACTCTTTGGAAGATTATTTGGTGCGAGGCTGGGAAGCAGGCTATCGCAAACGCGATCCTCACAATTTAATTGCAATGATTGATACTTGGCTGCGCTGTGACTTAAGCGATAATGCGGTCTATCAAAAAGACTATGCGATCGCCTTGAGTTCCATCCAAGCTCAAACCTTAGTGATGCCCTCGACAACCGACCTCTACTTTACTTCTGAAGACTGTGCGGCAGAGGCTTCGCAGATTCCTCAGGCAAAGTTTTTACCGATTCCTTCTATTTGGGGGCATCGGGCAGGCAACCCTTACCAAAACCCTGAGGACGAATTGTTTATTCAAAGGGCGGTTCGCAATCTACTGAATTGCTAAGACTCTAAAGGCGAGGTTTATGCGCATGCGTCCAAAGGACTAAGAACACCTCGTTCTCCTTTGTTTAGAACATGCGGATAAATCATGGTGGTCTTCACGTCTTTGTGACCGAGCAATTCTTTACGGTAAGGATGTTTTTAACCATACTCGCTGGCAACATGGTGATGCGACTGTTTCCGCTTTTGCCCTGGCAAAGGCGATATCTTTAACGCGCAACCGTAGGGCTTCAGACCAACGGAGTCCGCTGCCGTACAAAAGCTTTGTGAGCATTTGATGAACACCAGAAAGCTAGGCGATGACTGCGATCGCTTCGGCATGGGTGAGAACGGTGGGCAAATAGCGAGACTTTTTGGCGCGAACGGCATCAATGGAAAGCCCAACATCTTGCCTTATGACATGGCGATAGAGAAACAGCAATGCGCAAAGGGCTTGATTTTGAGTTGAAGCGGCAACCTTTAGTTCGACGGCAAGGTAAGTCAAGAAGGCTTCAATTTCTGGTGCCCCCATATCTTTGGGGTGGCGCTTGTCATGAAACAGGACATAGAGTGTCCAGTCCACATAAGTTTGTTCGGTTCGATAGGAATAATACTTTGCCCGAAGGGTGTCGCGCAATTGTTCGAGTAGCTTTTTAGGCGGTTCAACCATGTCAAAGAGGTTCAAAAATAGTCCATAT
>JANLSD010000364.1:0-17988 GCA_031362245.1 Acaryochloridaceae cyanobacterium OTE_25_metabat_464
GGTCACACTCACCATTCCAGTTCCAATGCGCTCATCCTTAATGCCAAAGAGCAGCATCTGGCTGATTTCACGCTTAATCAGTTCCGAAACGCGAGAAATTCGCCGTCCTGTTGCCATAATGTTTAACTTCTTCACCCACCCGTGGGTGATGCATCCAAATTTTGATCAATTGCCCTACCCCAGTCTATCTTGCAAGCCAAAGGACTGCGACCCTTTCTCTAAGTTTTTAGACCGCGTCAACAGAGATTCCTAACATGGCCTGGAGCGTCAGACTCAGAAAAACCAGGCTGCTAATGAGGGCGCTGATCAGGGCGATCGCCGTACTAGGGCGACGCAGAAACGGAATCAGTGGTTCAATCGCATTCCAAAATACCCCCAGCACCAATGCAATCATGTAGCGGGGATAACGGGCGACATTTTCAAAAAAATCTTGCATAGTCGTAAAGTAAAAAAAGTTTGCCAAAACAACTTGCCAAAAAAGCTCGCCAAAACAATTTGCCAAAACAACTTAGCGATCGCTTGATTTGATTGTAACCTAAGCCGTTTAATCCTTTGCGATTTCCCCCGTCCTACCGTAACCATCTGCCTTGATTACCTCCCCACGCCCCTTTATCAAATGGGTGGGCGGCAAAAACCGCCTCATTGCCCAATACCAACCCTACCTACCCACCTCCATTCACACCTACTACGAACCCTTCCTCGGCGGTGGAGCCTTATTTTTCCACCTCCAGCCTCAGCGAGCCATTCTGTCAGACATCAATCCAGAGCTGGTCAACGTTTATACCTGCGTTCGCAATAACGTCGAGGACATCATTACGAAGCTTGAGCATCACACCGCCCACCACAGCCACACCTATTACTATCAAATCCGCAGCGATGAACCCAGCCTGCCAGAAGACAGGGCAGCCCGCCTAATTTATCTCAATAAAACCTGCTTCAACGGTCTCTACCGCGTGAACGGTCAAGGCCGATTTAACGTCCCAATGGGACGGTATAAAAACCCCAAGATTTGCGATCCAGATTTACTTAGAGCGGCGTCTGTCGCCTTACAAAACGCAACACTCATCGAACAACCCTTCGCTCAAATTCTCAACACATCACTCACCTCATCGGATTTTGTTTATTTTGATCCCCCCTACCATCCCCTCAGCTCAACCAGCAACTTTACGGGCTATAGCCCCAACGCCTTTACCGAAACCGACCAAATCCGACTCCGCGATGCCTTTGTAAAGCTAGCCGCCCAGGGCATCAAAGTGGCATTATCCAATTCCGATTGTCTGTTTATTCGAGAGCTGTACCAGGACTTTCAAATCCATACCATCACGGCCTCTCGATCCATCAATTCGCAGCCCACAAAGCGCGGCAAAATAAACGAAGTGTTTATCGTTTCCTATCCCCTAAACTGACTATTTATCGCTCATCCTTAAATTGCCAAAAGTTACGAACGCGAATAATCTTTCTGAATAGAATTATCGCCACGAATGCATTAATCGCATTGTTTGGAGCCAGTTTTCAGTTTTCCCTTGCCTCTGTCAAAAGGCTCGGCTAAGCTTTAGGCAGCCGATAAAAGTATTTGATGATACGTTTGTCTAAGCTTCACTTGTGCCGTGCATTGATCCCCTTGACCTACTGTTCATGATAATCGCATCAGCCCCTGAGCTTAAGAAACCTCATCCCTTGGACTGGTCAGTTGAACATCGGTTGATTTTGGCCTGTGCGCGATGTCAGCCCAACAGTGTTCAAATCCATCAAATTCTTGACGATTATGGCGATATCCTAGACTGGGAGCGATTGGTTCAGACTGCAAACTGGCACGGGGTTTTGCCACTGGTCTACCGCAATTTGTCTACCCTTGCCCCCCACCGCGTTCCCAAATCTATCCTAAGTCAGCTCTTGAAGCTGTACCTGATCAATTCCAGCCATAACCAGCGTTTAACCACCTCACTTCAGGCGTTGGTGGCTTTATTCAACCTTCGCGGCATCCCGATTCTATTTTTTAAAGGCCCTGTTCTCTCAGAGATTGTTTACGGCAGCATCCATCACAGACGCTTTAGTGACATTGACATGCTCGTCCAAGAGGCCGACGTCCCTGCCGTCCGCGAAATTCTTGTGAGTCAGGGGTTTCAAACAAAAGATATCGCCTTTGCTGACCTGCAAGCCAGTGATTTATGTCAGCAAGATTCATGTCAGCAAGATTTAGATCATCCTATCGCTGCCAGCCTCTTTGACCGTGACTTTTTAACCGAAGAAGCACTTCATTCAGGGGAAGAGGCGTTTATCCATAAAGATAGCTTTGTGACTGTTGACCTGCATTGGCAACTGATGCCTAGCTTTTTTCCAGTCGCCTTTGACCTCAACCAAATTTGGCTGACTCGCCAGACCTTTGTGGTAGAGCAAGCCGAGGTGGATAGCCTCAATCCCCAAGATTTGTTGCTATACCTCTGTGCCCACGGCAGCAAGGAACTGTGGCGCAATTTAATTTGGGTCTGCGATGTGGCAGAAGTTGTCCGCGTGTATCCAGACTTACCGTGGCTGGATCTCTGGGAGCGGTCTAAAGCGATGGGGATGGAGCGGATGTTTTTGTTGGGGTTAGCCTTAGCCCATGATTTTTTGGAGATGCCGCTGCCGCCAGAACTCCAAGCTCCGGTGCTGAATCACGTTGCGGTGCAAGATCTGCTTCAGGTGTTTAAGCGTCGCATTTTTACTGACATCGAAGTCTTAATCGAAACCAGAGAACAGGGGTTTTGGCTATTCCATAACCCACTTCACCTAAAATTGCGCGATCGCCTCCGAGATCGCCTCCCCCAGTATTGGCTGACCTTCCGGTTCACCATTACACCCAACACAGAAGACCAGCAGTTTCTGGCATTGCCGAAGGTGCTATCCCCCCTGCATTACCTGGTTCGCCCCATTCGGATTTTTTATAAATGGATTATTCTACGCAAACAGTCGAATAATGGCGATCGCGAACCCGTTACCCCCATCTAATGCAACGCAAGTGCTACTGATGCACGGCACCATTGGGCAGAATTGTCCCCGTCAGGATAGCCCCTGTCAGCTTCACCATCACGCGATCGCCCGTTCCCATCTTGGCCCCCGTGAGATTGGCGTAACTCAGATTTGCACCGCTCAGGTCAGCCCCCACCAAATTCACCTCTCGCAAATCGGCATGGCTAAGGTTAGCCCCCAAGAGATTGGCCCGAAATAAATTGGCCCCCTGCAAAATCGCGTGGGACAAATCAATATTGTGCAAAAACGAATCCTGAAGGTTCGCATTGGTTAAATCGGCACCGCTCAGATTGCGGCCTGCCAAGTCCTTCTCGTGGAGATCAGCACCCCGTAGGTTCACCTTACTCATATCCGGCGTGGCGGGCCTTTGATGGGGTTCTGGTCGCTGCTGTTCTTGGGGCGGTGGACGATAGCCATAGGAAGACGGAGGCTTAGGGTTCCTTGGGGGCGGCGGTGTACTGCTGCTGGCCGATGAACGAGGCGGCGCATAGCTGCTGCTGGCCGATGACCTCGGGGGCGCATAGCTGCTGCTGCTGGCCGAGGCCGATGACCTTGGCGGTGGATAGCCGTTACTGTTTGAGCGAGAGGCTGCCTGGGAGCGGGCTTGTGCTGCTGTTGGCTGATGGGTTGCTCCATTTTTGTGGTGAGTGCGAAGAGCATCTCGCGCTGCATTAATCTCTTGCAGCTTCTGAAGGGCTTTCTGGTGAAGGCGTTCATTGTCTTGAGGAATCCGATCTGGGTGCCAGATAAACACCAGATCTTTATAAGCCTGGTTGATGTCAGTCAATGACGCGCCAGGTTTAATCTCTAGGACTTGATAATGATGGTCTAGGGAGGTCATGCTTGATATTATGTCGCATTCGCTGCCGGCTCGTGAAGTGCAGTGGCTGCACTCCCTCTTCTAGGATTGCAGAGTTTGCCATCGCTGCTGAAGATCGGGGATGGCAAATAGCGCTTTGAAGTCTAGACCCACCGATTGATAGAGGGCTGCACCCCCCTGCTCGCGATCCACTAAGGCCAACACCTGAGTCACTGAGTAGCCTGCGTCTTGGAGACGAGTGACTGCCTGTAAGGCTGACTGCCCCGTTGTCACCACGTCTTCAATTACGGCGATGGTACTGCCGACGGGGGGCAATGGGCCTTCAATATAGCCCTGCGTGCCGTGGCCTTTCGCTTCTTTGCGGATAATTAGGCCAGGGATGGGAGCGTCTCCATAGGCTGACATCATGCTAATGGCGCTTACCATTGGGTCTGCCCCTAGGGTCAATCCGGCTACGGCTGCGGTCGCTGGGGCTAGCTCGTGGAGCAGCAGGCGACCGAGGGCGATCGCCCCCACGGGATCCAGCGTCACCAGTTTGCCATTGATGTAATAGGAACTTTTTTGCCCAGAAGAGAGGGTGAAATCGCCCTCCTTATAGGCTTTTGTGCAGAGTAGATCCAGTAAAATCTGTCGAAGTTCTGCCAAAGATGCGGTTGCTAAAGAAGCGTTGCTAAATTGAGCCATCTAAATCATTTACCTGTCGTTAATCCATTCCCCCTGCAAAATGTTTTATCCCTTTTGCAGAATGGGTAAGCTAGGATCTATAAGATTAGCGTAAAGGAAGTCAGGTATGTTTCAGAAAAAAGCAAGTCGCCCGCTTTTTTGGGGGTTGGTCGCCTTGGGTGCGTTATCTTGCGGATCCGTTATGGCTCAAGAGTCCGGCACCCCTGCACCGCTGAAACAGCCCTCTGTCTTTGAAGCCGTTGACCAAGTTGCCAAAACCAACGCCTTTTGGTCAGAAACCTCACTGGGTGACGATGCAAAAAGCTTCTTTTTTATTGATGCCGGCGAGGCTCGGATTCAACGCCGCGCCGAGAAGTTTGAAACGGTGTATCTCGACCTGATGAAGCAACAAAGCGACGGCAGCGTGATCATGCGCACCAAAGATATTTCTAACACCTACACCACATCGCTCATGGAAATGCAGCCGTAAGCGGATGCGAAGAATCGTAGCGTGATCAATCCGCCAAAAAAGGTTTGGTCGAAACGCGTTGGGGCTATATCCAACGTGTTTCTGCCAAATTTTTCTATGTCTATGCTGACATGGGATTGGATCCATCCTGGGGAAAGCTTGGGCAAACACCCATATGTCTGGCACAAAATTGCCAGCACAAACCAAACAATAAATCCAGGGTGCAGGAGTTGAACCTGCCTAGCGCGAATTATGAGTTCGCTGCCTCAACCGCTCGGCCAACCCTGGTGGGTCGCTTTTGACTAGATGGTACTAAATCTTAGAACATCTAGCGTGCGCTATAAAAACTTAGACCCAGAGTGTGCCATCGCACAAGACCATCATATCTGGTATAGTCCTGATTTAGCAGAGAGACTGTTCTCTGGCAGTCCTATCTATCAATCTGTAATTTCGGGAATGGTTTTGAGTTGTGAAGGTAAACCAGCTCGTTAGTAAAGCATCTTCTTCCGTTCGCCAACTTCGTCGAGACCCTGCCGTTCGATTGACGCTGTTCCTCCTGTTTGGGGTTTTAGGGTTAGGGGTCTTGAGTGCGGTGGTCGGCTATTTCTTTGGTCATGAGTCCTTGAAGGGCGTCACCCAGCCCGATATGAATCCCTTCGTAGCCTCATCGGCCCAAGGGCAATATCCCCGTGAAGGGGGCTACTTAATTAAGGAAAGCGACATTATCGCGAAGGTGGAGCGGGAAACCAAGGGAATTTCAAAGTCCAATGAGCCGAAGAAGGCTGCTGCGACGGATAAGAAAGACTCCAAAGACGCAAAGGCATCTCCCTCGCCTGCCGCCGACAAAAATCAGCAGTCGGCATCGCTCCCTACTACGGTGAAATCCCAAGGGGTGAAGTTGGAGGTGCGTGCCTTAACGGTGGGTTCTGAGAGTTTCACTCTGGACGTAACCATGCGCAATGAAAGCGCAAAAGAGATTCAGTTTTTGTACGACTTTTTAGATATTGTGGACGACCAGTCTCAGACTCTGTCTGCGGAAGTCAATGGTTTACCCACAAAGTTGTCCCCCAAGAGCGAAACCTACAGTGGCGTAATTAAGATTTCTGGGGTTTCGCCCAGTTCTGTTAAGTGGATTTCCCTGGGGTTATCGGATTATCCTGACCAAACGGTTGAGCTAAAAATTCCTAAAATTCTCATTAAGCCAAAAGACAAGGGATAATAGGCAAACTGTACAGCGGACACAATTTTTAGGCTGTGGCATCAATGAGTAGGGGTTCTGGGTGATGCTTCCGCACGCAGAGGTGTTTTCAAGGCTGCTGACGGTTCTGTTGCTCATTGCCATCAATGCGTTTTTTGTGGCGGCAGAATTTTCGGTGGTGTCTGTGCGGCGAACACGGATTCAGCAGCTCGTTCAAGAAGGAGATCTTCAGGCCAAGACGGTTCAAAATCTTCAGCGTGATATTGAACGGCTGTTGTCTACAACCCAAATTGGCATTACCCTCTCTAGTTTGGCCCTGGGGTGGATGGGGGAAAAGGCGATCGCCGAAATGCTTTTCGCTTGGCTGAACTCTGCCCAAGTTTCCCCTGGTGTGCGGCAGTGGGTGGCCCATTCCTTGTCGTTTCCGGTGGCATTTGTGGCGATCGCCTATCTCCAGATTGTGCTGGGGGAGCTTTTGCCCAAAACCCTAGCCTTGGCCTACGCCGAGAAACTAGCGCGATTTTTAGGCCCCATCAGCCTCAGTATTTCCCGTTTATTTACGCCCCTCGTTTGGGTGTTAAACCAGTCCACGCGGGTTTTGCTAAGACTTTTACGGGTGCCGATCTCCCAGGACAATACCTTTAATACCGTCACCGCCAAAGAGCTTCAGCTTATTTTAGAGTCTTCTTCTGAGCAAAGCGATCTTCAAGAAGAAGAACGAGAACTTTTGAGAAATGTATTTGAGTCAGGGGAGATCTTAGTGGAGGAGGTGATGGTACCCCGAACCAGTATTCACCCCATTGAGGCTCAAGCCACGCTCCGAGAGTTTTTAGAAGAAGTTGCCCGTACAGGCCACCACTATTACCCGGTCATTGATGACTCCCTCGATCAAATTCGCGGCACGGTTTACTACAAAGATGTGATGCGGGAGTTATCTTTTGAGTCCATCGACTTCAATGCATCGATTCAGCCGTGGATTCAAACCGCTTGGTTTGTGACCGAAGGGACGCCTATCCAAAACGTTTTGCAAATGATGCAGAAGTATAAACTGGGCGTCATCATGATTCGGGAAAGTGAATTTAACGGCACGGCGGGGTTAGTGACGCTTCAGGACTTAATCCGCGCCATTATTGGGATTGAGGATGAAGCCCCCTCTGCCGCAGAAGAACCCATTACTGAGCAAGATAACCACACGTTTATGATTCAGGCCCAGACGGATTTGGAGGAGGTGAATGAATATTTGGGCATTAAGTTACCGATTCTAGAGGACTATCAAACCTTGGGCGGGTTTATTATGTTTCATCTACAAAGAATTCCAGAGACAGGGGAGTCGTTTTACTACGAAAATCTTGAGGTGAAGGTGATTTCTGCAAAAGGCCCTCGCATTGAACAAGTGCTGATCCACAGGACAGACTTAAACGATATCCCGTCATGATAGGGATGGGTTAGTCTTGACATTTTTGTTTTTCGATCTTGGATCGTCGCCCTTTCATCTTTGAATCCTATGAATATGTTCGCGCCCTACGGCTCCTGGAAATCTCCCATCACGTCTGATTTAATCGTGGCGGGAAGTATCCGACTGGGTGAAATTCGGTTAGATGGCGAAACGGTTTACTGGAGCGAAGGCAGACCCACAGAAGGCGGTCGGAGTGTGGTGGTGAAACGCACTCCCGATGGGAAAATTACAGACCTAACACCCGCCCCGCTGAATGTTCGGACGCGGGTACATGAGTATGGTGGTGGCGCATTTAATATCCTGGATGGAACGCTCTATTTTTCTAACTTTGCCGATCAGCGCCTGTATCAGCAGGCTGGAGAGGTTACACCAGAACCAATCACACCAGAGGCTCCCTTTCGCTACGCCGATGCGGTGTGGGACAACGTACATCGGCGCATTGTCTGTATCCGTGAAGACCACTCTGGGGATGGGCAGGAACCTGTCAACCAGATTGTTGCCATTACTGACGATATCAAAGTTCTCGTTTCTGGTAATGATTTCTATGCATCCCCACGCCTTAACCCTGATGGATCTCAGTTGGCTTGGATTACCTGGAACCATCCCAACATGCCGTGGGATGGGACGGAACTGTGGGTGGCTGAGGTCAAAACCGATGGCTTATTGGGTGAGGCAACAAAGATTGCGGGAGGATTAACCGAGTCAATTTTTCAGCCAGAATGGTCGCCCGATGGGGTGCTGTACTTTATTGGCGATCGCACCAACTGGTGGAACCTCTACCGTTGGCAAGACGGAAAAACACAGGCACTTTGCCCCAAAGCCGCAGAATTCGGCTTACCCCAATGGGGACTTACCATGACAACCTACGGGTTTGAATCGGCTGAAAGCCTTATTTGTACCTACACAGAAGACGGCGTGCAGCATTTGGCGCGGCTCCATACCCAAACCTTAGAACTGAGCGAAATTGAAACGCTCTACTCTTCTATTGGCGGTTTACAGGTTACGTCTGGATTTGCCGCATTTGTGGGTGGGTCAGTGGCGCAGCCAGCAGTGCTGGCCCTGCTCAATCTTTCCACAGGCAAAATCGAAGACATCCGTCGCTCTAGCGATATCACCATCGATCCAGGCTATCTCTCCATTCCACAAGTCCTGGAATTTCCCACAGAGCAGGGACTGACCGCCTACGGGTTCTACTATCCCCCTCAAAATCAAGACTTCACCGCGCCGCCTAACGAGCGCCCACCTCTACTGGTCAAAAGCCACGGTGGCCCTACCGCCGCAACATCTGCCACGTTCAACCCTGGGATTCAATACTGGACGAGCCGAGGCATTGCTGTCTTGGATGTGAATTATGGGGGCAGTACGGGCTATGGCAGAGCCTACCGTGAGCGTCTGAAGGGACAGTGGGGCGTTGTAGATGTGGATGATTGCGTCAATGGGGCCAAGTATTTAGCCGCTCAGGGATGGGTGGATGGCGATCGCCTTTGTATTGATGGCGGCAGTGCGGGCGGATACACGACGTTGGCGGCATTGGCGTTTCGAGATGTGTTTAAGGCAGGAGCCAGTTATTACGGGGTCAGTGATCTGACTGCACTAGCTACCGATACCCACAAGTTTGAGTCGCGGTATTTAGATGGGTTGATTGGGCCTTATCCAGAAGAAGCGGAATTGTATCGGGCGCGATCGCCCATTAACGCTGTAGACCAACTCTCTTGCCCTGTGATCTTTTTCCAAGGTGATGAAGATAAGATTGTGCCGCCGAATCAGGCTGAGATGATGGTAGAGGCGTTAAAAACCAAGGGGTTGCCTGTGGCCTATGTGCTGTATGAAGGGGAACAGCATGGGTTTCGTAAAGCCGAGAACATCAAGCGCACGCTAGATGGAGAACTGTATTTTTACGCCCAGGTGTTTGGGTTTGAGTTGGCGGAGGTTGTGGAAGGGGTGGCGATCGTAAATTTGTAAATTTCAGCTTGTGTAAAATGGATGAACTACGACAATGTTAAATTAAGGGTCAATTGCCACTTAATCTATGCTGGAAACATTCTCGGCTGAATTAATAGATAAAATTGTCAAAAACCTTGTCAATGGTCTCCATCCAGAGCAGATTATTCTGTTTGGCTCCTACGCCTACGGAGAACCTAATGAAGATAGCGATCTTGACTTGCTCATTGTGGTGAAAGAGTCAGATGAGGCAAGTCACCGACGGGCACAAAAAGCCTATCGGAGCCTTCGTCCAATGTGCTTAACAATGCCTGTTGACCTCATCGTGATAACTCAAGCAGAAGTAGAGGAAAAGCGCACAGTTCCCAGTTCGTTCGTTAGCCGAGCAGTGCATTACGGCAAAGTACTTTATGACCGAAACCAAGACAAAGGAAATTCGACTGTGGCTGCTTAAAAGTCACCAGGACTTAGCAGTGGCTAAGCTTCTCATTGAAAAACAGAAAGCTTACCTTGGTATTGCCCTTTATCACTGTCAGCAATCCGTTGAAAAAGGACTCAAAGCTTATCTGACATATCATGATGTTCTTTTCAAAAAGACCCACAATCTGACTGCGTTAGCCAGACTCTGTATGGAGTTTGAACCACGCTTTGAAACTTTGTTGGATGCAGCGGAGATGTTGACGCCTTATGCAACAAAGTTCCGATATCCAGGCGATCAGGTTGAACCTGAAGAGGCAGAGGCATAAGATGCATTTAAGCTCTCATCTGAAGCACTTACCCTGATACAACAAGTTTTGTCAGAAACTTTATTGATGGAAGAGTCATGACCACCCCAATACTGTTCGGATAACCCAGATACCTTGCACTCAGCCCCCCCAGCCCCCCAATTCTGGGGGGAGAAATCCGAAGTCTTTGGTCATTTCCCCCCAGAATTGGGGGGTTAGGGGGGCCAGTGCAATAACCTTGAGTTTATCCGAACAGTATTGATGACCACCCTACTAGACATCTTCAAAATACAATCATAAGCCTAAAACCCTCTTCAGAAGGGCAATCCAAGTAAAAAAACTTTTTATAGATATCGGATATTTTTCCGCGAAATTGAATTTGGAACGAAGAATAAAGGTTTCAGTCATTGAATAGATTCTTGATGAAAGCTGCAAAGCCCTTTAAGGCAAAGCTTTGCAGCTCTTGAAGATGTCTACTGATTCAAACGGACAACATCCCTTTATCTGTTGAATTGCCCTCGTTGTCCCAGATGACGGAGGCGCAATTTTATGAATTTTGTGCAGCCAACCGAGAGTTAAGGATTGAGCGGACTGCTACGGGAGAAGTGATTGTCATGGCTCCAGCCTTCTCTGATACAGGCGATCGCAAAAAAGCCCCTTGACGTTTCCCTGTCGATTGTGGATATAATCGAAGCAATCCTCGGAGAGAGGAGTTCATAACATCCAGGGAGTCTGTGATGACAAAAGAATATCAATTTGGGATCTACATCGGTAGGTTCCAGCCGTTTCATTTTGGGCATTTACAAACCCTCAAGCTTGCCCTCGAAAAAGCTGAGCAGATTATTTTAATCCTAGGAAGCCATCAGGCCGCCTCAAATATTAGAAACCCTTGGAGTTCTCAAGAACGGATTGAAATGATTGGGTCTTGTCTGAGTGCAGACGACCTCAGACGGATTCATTTCATCCCGATTCGAGATTGGCTATACAGCGATAACCTTTGGCTTGCAGCAGTTCAGCAAAAGGTTTTTGAAATTACCCAAGGCAGTTATGCCGTTGCAGTGTTCGGTCATCGGAAAGATTCGTCGTCCTACTACTTAGACCTATTTCCACAATGGGACTACCTTGACACGGGCCACTATCAAGGACTCAACTCCACCGATATTCGCCGTGCCTACTTTGAAGACCGGAACGAAGGTTATAGCCAAGTTGTACCCCCAGGAATTGCTCATTTCCTGGCATCATTCCAATCCAGCGATGGCTACTTAGCGTTATGCGATGAATATCAATTTGTCCAGTCCTACCAAGCGGCCTGGGCTGCTGCGCCCTATCCGCCTATTTTTGTCACCACCGATGCGGTGGTTGTACAGTCGGGGCATGTACTGGTCGTTCGCCGGAAAGCGAAACCAGGGTTAGGACTCATTGCGCTACCAGGCGGTTTTGTGAAACAGGATGAAACCCTCGCCGAGGGTATGTTGCGGGAATTGAAAGAAGAAACACGGCTCAAGGTTCCCTTACCTGTGTTACGCGGTTCGATCGTGGACAGTCATGTGTTTGACAGTCCGGGGCGATCGCTGCGGGGCCGCACGATTACCCATGCTTATTTTCTCCAGCTTAAGGCTGGGGAACTGCCCCCTGTCAAAGGTGGTGATGATGCCGAAAAAGCGTGGTGGATGTCTCTCGCAGATTTATATGCCCACGAGGATCAAATCTACGAAGATCATCTTCAGATTATTCAGCACTTTGTAAGTAAGGTTTAGGATGCCCCTCACCCCCAGCCCCTCTCCCAGAGGAGAGGGGAGCCGGAGAGTTCCCCTTCTCCCTAGGGAGAAGGAGCTAGGGGATGAGGGGAGTGCAAAGCGAATTGCTCCCAAATTTGTCGATGTTATTTAATTTGCGATCCTTAGCAAACCGCTTGCCTACACATCACCCTCTCCTATAACGGTTGAGAGGAATAGATTTCGCCCTTGCCATCCCTGGATGGCTCAAACATACCTTGGAGATTTGCTCTCATGCGCTACAACTTAATTTTGGATGTGGATTCCTATAAAGCCAGTCACTGGCTGCAATACCCACCTCATTCCACCGGAATGTATTCCTACCTTGAAAGTCGAGGTGGAAAGTATCCCGTCACCGTCTTCTTTGGATTGCAGTATATTCTCAAGCAATATCTCGCTCAACCCGTCGAACCCTGGATGGTAGAAGAAGCGGAAATCTTCTTTGCTGCCCACGGCGTCCCCTTTAATAAAGAAGGCTGGCGCTATATTGCCGAAGATCTCCAGGGTCGCCTCCCCATTCGGATCAAGGCTGTAGCGGAAGGAACCGTTGTGCCAATTCACAATGTGCTGATGACGATCGAATCAACTGACCCCAAAACCTTTTGGCTCGTTTCTTGGCTGGAAACATTGCTGCTGCGGGTCTGGTATCCAATCACGGTTGCCACCCAAAGCTGGCACCTCAAGCAGCGCATTTACGGTGCTTTGGCTCAAACTGCCGATGAACCCGATGCCGAAATTGCGTTTAAGCTCCATGACTTTGGTGCCCGTGGTGTGTCGAGCTGCGAGTCGTCTGGAATTGGCGGCATGGCACACTTGGTTAATTTCTGCGGCACAGATACGGTGCAGGGCGTCCTGTATGCCAATCACTACTACAATCACCCCATGGCCGCCTACTCTATCCCCGCCGCCGAACATTCCACAATCACCGCTTGGGGACGACAGGGCGAAGCGCAAGCCTATCAAAATATGCTGGATCAATTTGCGAAGCCTGGTGCCCTAGTTGCAGTCGTTTCTGATTCCTACGATCTGTGGAATGCGGTGGATAATCTCTGGGGCGATCGCCTCCGTCAAGCCGTCATAGACTCTGGCGCAACGGTCATCATCCGGCCTGATTCTGGCAATCCAGTGGAGGTGGTCGGCAAAGTTCTCCTGCGATTGGATCTGCACTTTGGCAGTACGCTCAACGGAAAAGGCTATAAAGTTCTCAATCACGTCCGTGTGATTCAGGGCGATGGGGTAAATGAGGAGAGCATTACTGAAATTCTCCAAAACATTGAAACCTTAGGCTTTAGCGCCACTAACTTAGCGTTTGGGATGGGGGGTGCCCTTCTCCAAAAGCTAAACCGCGACACCCAACAGTTTGCAATCAAGTGCAGCGAGGTGACGGTGGCGGGAGAGGCGATCACCGTTTACAAAGATCCCATCACTGATCCAGGTAAAGCGAGTAAGCGAGGACGGTTAGCGCTGATCGAGACGGATGCAGGATTGAAAACGGTGGCTGAAACACCAGAAACTTCTCAAATCAATCAGCTTGCTGTGGTATTTGAGAATGGACAGATCCTCCAAGAACAAACGTTTGAAGCGGTGAGGCAACGGACTAGAACGGCTTGAATTGGCGCAAATTCTGAATTTTCTTGCCCTGTGGAACGATTAGACGTGGCGATCACAGGGCTACAGAACGATTCGGGCTAGGCTGGAGGGGTGAGCTGGCGTTTGGGCGATCGCAGGTCTGGGAGTTGGCAGAAGTGGGGCACGGCGATCGGTTTGCGGGAGGTTTGCGGTGGGAGTTGGGTTGGGGATGCGCGAACCTATAGCTGTTTTTTGGTAAGCGACCACGGGAAGTTAGGCAGCAATTATAGTTTCAGTAATATCTGCGGAAGATTGAGGTAGCAAGGAAGGAGGAGACTGCCCTTCACGAGCCGCTTGGACGGCTTGTGTCATGTACTCAAGCACATTGCGATTTTGAGCGCGTAAAGTAGCCACCGTCAACATCCGTGAGACAAAAAGACTCCCCGCTTGAGACGGAGAACCGAAACTCAACTTCCGCCAAATGACCCCAGTTCGAATGCCTCTCTCCGAATCATTATTGGTCGGTTCCATCCCTTCAACAACCACAAACAACCACATTGCAGGTTCAAGATTCAGGAGCCTTTGGCAAGTTCGAGCCGTTTTAGCAAGTGGCGTTTTCTCCCGAGGCGCGACCGGATAGGCCGCACCCTCGGTTAACAACGCCTTAACCCGTAAGCGCAAGGGTTCAACTTCAGCCATCAACTGAGTACGGGTGAGAGTTCAGCGGCGGTCATAGCCTTAACCTCAAGCGGTAGCTCAATATTTTTAATCTCTATGGTTTTTAGGTACATGCGTTGAATGCTGGCTTCCCTTTTTTCTATATTGGACCTTTACAAAAAACTTTGATTGTTACGGTTTGTTGTAGTTTTTGTGTTAATTAACCGATCTACTACTATCCCTAAAATTTAGCTGTAGGATGCCGCTCGTTTCTAAGTACACTTTTCGGAGCCTGAAATCAAGCTCTTAGAAGAATTTGAGCCATTTGTCATCCTTTTAACACATTGTCTTTTTTAGATGTTCGCAGATATCCGTAACACTACTGATTCATTTTGTCTCGCAAAATGACATCTTATTACCTAAGACCTACCAGATATAACGCTTATGGAATTCAATAAATCGTATTGCAGATAAAAAGCTTAGTTTTACTCAGACATTTAATTTCCTGTTTACACTTTATCTGCTGAATGAATATGTATCAACAATTTGCCAAGCAAGAAGTACATGCATCGACAAATCGGTTCTTTAGAATTTATGATTCTGTTCAAAAGTGGATTTCTAAAGAGATTATTGATTTTGACCCCTTTGATGATGAAGTGATGGTTACTCAAGAACTTATTGAACAATTTCGACAAACACAATTAACCATAAAGGCCTAACGCAATGCCTCTGCTCACTTTGCCAAAGTCTTCGCTATACCTATCCGTATGAGACGCAGCATCAAGCGATAGCTCAGCGGCGGGTATGGCGACCACTTCATGCGGAAATGAGCGCATCCGGTTTCTCGTGAGAAGAAACAAGAATCGGTTTTACTTTACGAGAAGACTTACCTGTCGTTGGATTTACAAAGTGAACCTCTACAGCAAGCCCAAGCCTTTGCGCCAGACTTGCCAGTATGTCAATTCTTGGCATTTGCTTACCTGATTCCAATCGAGCAAGCTGAGCCTGTTTGATTCCGGTTAAATCTGCAAATTGGCGTTGGGTCAACCCCAAAGACTCTCGCATTTCAAGAACAGCCCGTGTAAATTCAAACTCAGCTTTAAGGGCATCATATTCAGCCCTGACCTCTGGATTGGACAGGATAGGATCTCGGACATCACTCAATGAAATTGTGTCAATGGTCATTTACGTTTCCCTTACCCTTTTTAGACTGTTGTTTAGTACCCTTATCGGGTGGCAATAAATCCTCTTCTTGAGGGTCTACAAAGTCGAGCATTCTCTTTTGAGCAATCTCAATCTCACCTGGGGGCGTTTTTGCAGTTTTCTTCTGAAAACCATGCAGCATTACAAACCTGCGACCCGTAAACATGAGTCTGCCCACGTAGGCGATCGCCGGATCCTTCTTCCCTGGCTCACGCTGTAATCTTTGCCGAAACACCAGCAGCTTGCCCTTGCCGTGGCGCTCCAAAATCTTAGGCGATTTATTAATAGCATTAAAAGGCGATCGCCCAGTCCATCCCCACCTATGATTTTGAACAGGTTACATTGGCGATTTGAATTTGCACACATTCTGATTTTTCTTGCCCTGTGGAACTTCTGAGATAGAATCTCATCAGTCTTTGTAAACCCGCACGCAACGAGATTATGCAAGTTCAAGAGCCGCTCAAAACCAGCACTGACCGATTAGACGTGGCGATCGCCGCCAGTCAACATCACCTTTTGGGCCGTCAGTTCCCCGAAGGCTACTGGTGGGCCGATCTTGAATCCAACGTCTCCATCACCTCAGAAGTGGTGCTGTTGCATAAACTATGGGGCACAGAAGACAGCTACCCGCGTCACAAAGTCGAAACCTACCTGCGTCAGCACCAGCGTGACCACGGCGGCTGGGAGCTGTATGCCGACGACGGCGGAGAACTGAGTGTCTCCGTAGAAGCCTATATGGCGCTTCGGGTTCTCGGCATTCCAGTGTCTGACCCTGCCCTTATCAAAGCCAAAACCTTTATATTGGCCAAAGGCGGCATTTCCAAAACCCGCATTTTCACAAAGCTACACCTCGCCTTAATTGGCTGTTATGACTGGAAAGGACTGCCTTCCCTGCCACCGTGGGTTATGTTATTGCCAGAATTGCCCTTGGTCAGCATCGTGTACGAAATGTCGAGCTGGGCCAGGGAAAGCACCGTCCCCCTCATCGTAGTGCTCGATAAAAAGCCCGTTTTCCCCATCAACCCCACCCTCAACCTAGATGAACTTTACACCGAAGGCCGTGCCAATGCCCCCTTTGAGCTACCTCGCAACGGCGACTGGACAGATGCCTTTGTGGCCCTTGATCAGGTCTTCAAGCTAGCCGACCAATTCAACTTAACCCCCTTCCGAGAAGAAGGATTAAAAGCCGCCGAGCGTTGGATTTTGAACCACCAAGAATCCACCGGAGATTGGGGTGGCATTATTCCACCCATGCTGAATGCCTTGGTGATGATGAGAACCCTCAACTACAGCGTCAACGAACCCGCAGTCCGACGTGGCTTTGAGGCCGTAGCCCGCTTTGCCGTAGAAACAGAAGACACCTATTGGATTCAGCCCTGCGTTTCGCCCGTGTGGGATACCGCACTGGTGATGCGGGCCTTGGCAGAGTCTGGAATGGATCGCCAGGATCCGATGTTGGTGAAGGCAGGAGAATGGCTTTTAGAAAAACAGATTTTAGATTATGGCGATTGGGCGGTCAAAAACAAAACGGGTCAACCAGGAGGCTGGGCCTTTGAATTTATCAATAACTTTTACCCCGATGTGGATGATACCGCTGTGGTGGTAATGGCCCTCAACGAGGTGACATTGCCCGACGAGAAACGGAAAGATGCGGCGATCGCCCGTGCAACCCAGTGGGTGGCCTCCATGCAGTGTCGTCCAGGGGGCTGGGGCGCTTTTGATGTTGACAATGACCAGGAGTGGCTGAACTGGGTGCCCTATGGTGACCTGAAGGCCATGATTGACCCCAATACCGCCGATGTAACGGCGCGGGTGTTGGAAATGGTGGGGCGCTGCGATGTGACGACGGGAACGCAAAGTGTAGAGCGTGCCCTTCAGTATTTAGCGAAAGAGCAGGAGCCAGAAGGCTGCTGGTTTGGACGCTGGGGTGTGAACTATATCTACGGTACCAGTGGCGTATTGGCGGCATTGGCGTTGTTAGAACCCAAGCGGTTTGCCAAAGAAATTCAGCGGGGTGCAGATTGGTTGGTCAGTTGCCAAAATGCAGACGGTGGCTGGGGTGAAACCTGCAAAAGCTATAACGATCGCAGCTTAATGGGACAAGGGCCAAATACACCATCCCAGACGGCTTGGGCGCTCATTGGGCTACTCGCAGCAGGGGATGCAACGGGAACCTATGCCATGACTGCCATTGAAGTTGGCATCCAGCATTTGCTAGACACTCAGAAGTCTGACGGGAGTTGGGAAGAGCCTTACTATACGGGAACTGGGTTTCCAGGCCATTTTTATCTCCGCTACAACCTCTACTATCAACACTTTCCGCTGACGGCTTTGGCACGCTATCGCAAGGTGGTGCTGGCAACTGATTGACTGACAAAAGTCCTGAAACCCTTATTCATCGGTCTTTAAGGCCAGCGATTGAAATCGCGCCTACAAGAACAAAGTCTGCCTACGCAGACTAAATATACCAAGGGTTCCAGCAATCCACGTAGGTGGATTTCGT
>JANLSD010000280.1:0-4712 GCA_031362245.1 Acaryochloridaceae cyanobacterium OTE_25_metabat_464
GCTATCGCACTCGTAATACTGCGACTTAAAGGGGCGATCGCCTTCCTCTTCTTCCGGCAAAAGACCCTCCCTATGCGCTTCTTTTCTCAGCGATTAAGGTAGAGCTGATCGCAATAAAAAGACGATCGCAGATTTTAAGCAAATGCTGGGGTGATCGCATTTCTCCGCTTCCGGCAAAAGCCCATATGCGCTCCTTTGCCTCAGAGATTAAGGTGGAGCTGATCGCATGAAGAAGGCGATCGCAGAGCTGGAGCTTGTGCGGTCTGATGCTGTAAGCGACCAAAAAGCTATGAATCAGCCGATTCTAGTGAAAGAGTTAGAAACAGCCAGGGCTTGATGAGGTAAGGCTCTAACACTGATTTTCAATCATTACCAAGTCCTAATAATCCTTTACCTGCAATAGGTTTATGAACTTGCAACAATACTCAACAGCGCTTTAATAATCTTCTCAATCCAACTTGTTTTGGGCTAATCGTAAAAGGAGCAGTAACTGCTCAAGACAATTAACCCTGAAATCCTTAGATTTTCGAGAAAAATATCGATAAAAAGCTAAAAATATTGCTATCAAAACTCCAAACCCAATAAAAGAATTCGTTGAAAAACCCACCGTAGTAAGTAATAAGCTAGTAATAACTGCCGCAATAAAAGCAAATATGTATATAAATTCAAGACCTGCATCAAATTCTCTTTCCATTTTTCTTAATTCATAGATTAGAATATTTTCAGCATCTTTTATAAAAACTCTTGGAATTTTACATACTATTTCAGTATAGTAATCCCAGTTAATACAATCATTCGCAGATATTATTTTATTGGACAATCTATTTAATGCAAACGATGTGGCTCGGTACTTCGTGCTTCTAAAACTCCAATAAATAATTGGGTATATAGAAAGAAAGAACAAAAGAAAAAAAACGAACGATATGATAAAAGGGTCAGAAAGCAGTGGGAAGACTCGGGGATGAATCATAAAAAAACCTAACAAAACAAAGAGAAGCAGAAACAGAATCAAACAAACTCGAATCGACCATGCCTTTGAAGCATCTTCAGAGACTTTGATATATTTTTCAAGACCATCGAGACTATCTTTTCTAAGACTATTCTTGTGTATATCAAGATAAATTAAATCTTCAGAAAAATTTTTAATAATTTTCAGTAGTTCTGATTTGTCTGATTCAATCTCTAAAATAATATTCAGGTCTTTTGATTGTGATTTTAGTTTAAAATAATCATTCTCTTCTAAGCGATGAAGATATGCAATCATACCCCTTTGAGTCTTTACCTTGATTATATTGCTCAGCAGATTTTTGAATTTAATCACAGTTCTTCCTTTCTTTGAATTCAATGCAATGCAACCTAGAAAGAATTATATCAAATCGAATAATTCGGATTGACGATCAGATTTCCCATCCAATGTTCAGAGTAGACATGGTGGATCAGACTTAATCCTTAATCTGCTGTCATCCGTCGCAGATCTTTGGTTAGAACAAAGAGATGAAGCGGGTCAGTCGGGGACTGGATAAACCCAAAATGTTCATAGAAAGCGCGGACAGAGTCGTTCTTTGCGTGGGTGGCCATAGCACGAATGCCAACAATATCGGCAGCCTGTAACGTGCGCTGTATTGCGTCCTTCAGTAAACCTGCTCCGACTCCCTTACCTTGCCAATTCCGGCTAACCGCCAACCGCGCCAGCAACATCAGCGGCACCGGATGACGCGCCAGCCCTTTTTTCAATCGCTCCGGCGCGTCATCATAGGACACTTCCCCCACCACAAGCGTATAAAACCCAATAATTTCATCATCCGCCAGACCCGCATAGGTCTTTGAAGCATTAGCCTGCTGACTGGGATATGCAAACTGGATTAAGAACCGATTGAGAGATGCCTCACCGCAGTCAAATTGCTCCACCGCATGGCGACGCTCTAGCTTCTCAATCCTGAGAACCGTCATGTCGAAGCAGATTCCTCAAAAATGCTCGGCTCGTTCAGCAGACGCTCCATGCGATCGTGGTGACGGGGCGGCGCATCGAGCGCAGACATAAAAGCCGTCCATTGTTCAGCATCCAGCCCAAAATGTTGCCGATCGGCCAGTGTTTCATCGGCCCGTGCCAAAGCACTTTCGAGCACGAAATCGCTGACAGAACGGTGGGCAGCGGCAGCGGCACTGTAGAGCTTTTGCTTAGCAGCAGGAGTCAGTCGCAAATCCAGTTTTTCGGAACGAGTTGTGTTTACTGGCATGGCTTTGCTCTCATTTTGTAAATTCACCCTAACACAAACGCCTGACAATGTCATGACATTTCTTCTTGCCGCAGTTTTGCTAGGGTTTCAGCAGTCTTCCGATAAAATACCTTTAAAAAGCAAGCGGATGAACTTCAAGATGAAACCTTAGCCATAGTTGGCTTTCTGAAAAACCGAAGCCCAAAGCTCTCTCATCCCTATTAAGTTCAACAAAGGAGAAATAAATGACGATGGCTCAAACAACTTACGCCGCCCCAGTCGATGTACTCCTCAGCCTCGGAGACAAACAGTTAAGCAAGTGGCCTGATTACCTAACGCAATTTAATTTAACAACGGCAGATATTCCTGAGTTAATTCGGATGGCGACCGACTCAGACTTGAATTGGGCTGATTCCGAGGGTTTAGAGGTCTGGGCACCGCTTCATGCATGGCGATCGCACACTTATCGCACCCCAGCAAAGGAAACCGAATGGCAATTTGACCAATCTTTTGCCAAATCTCCGCTTCCGACCACCGCTTTTCCATCACCTTAAGTTCAAATTCTAGGCTGAATCTACCGTATTTTGGACGGACGCGATCGCCCCCTCTGCAAAAACTGCGGACTCTTGGTGCACAGCTATCGCCATCAGCCTGAAGCCGACAGCTACTGGTGAATATACCGGAGGCAAATCCTAGTCTAACGCCTCACGTCAAGGCAAGGACAATGATTGTGCAAACGTCTGAATCCTTTGCAGATACTGCTGACCGCCAACTTCATTGACATCATTATGGCCCGCCCCCTGGATTGGCACTAAATCTTTCGGTTGATTTGCCGCCCCGTAAAGCGCCTTAGCCTGCCAAAAAGGAATCAACTGATCTGCCGTGCCATGAACCACCAACACAGGCGCATGAACCTGAGCAAGGCGATCGCCATTGGGGAATTTGTCAAAGGGCAGCAGCGGAAAGGGCACCACAATCCGAAACGCACTCACAAATCCGCTTTGGATGATCAGCCCTGCGATGGGTTGCCGAGTGGCGAGATACACCGATGGGCCACTGCCGATGGACTGGCCTAGAAGGATAATGCGATCGCCCTTTATCCCGCGCTGTTCTGTCAGAAAACCATAGGCGGTTTGGATATCTTGATAGGCATTGGCTTCTGAAGGTTTGCCTTGGCTGGTGCCGTAGCCGCGATAGTCGTAGGCCAAAATATTAAATTTCAGAGCACGAAGGTCTTGGAGAATTGGACGAATATCCCCAAGGTCTTGGGCGTTCCCGTGGCTGTATAGGATGGTGTATTTGGCAGCGGAATGGGTGAGGTATAGGGCAGAAATGGTTTGACCGTTAGGGGTGGCAAGCTTGACGAGGTCTGGTGTGTCGCGGTAGCTGGCAGGGTGGGGCTGGAAAAGTTGGCGATCGCCGAAGAAGTAGGCATAGAGGGCGATCGTTCCGTAGGCAATGAGGGGTAGCCGCAGGATGCGCTGCCAAGACCAGTGACCGATTATCCAAGTTTGCCAGTGCTTCATAGAGAGGATTGACGACTCAATACATTGAAGCTTAGAGGCAATCAGGGTGACATTCACGATGATGCGGAGGTGAAAGTCAGTAATGCAAGCATTCCCATAAATCATTGCGGCATAGAAATCCAGGGGAATTGAATCTCTATGCCGCAATGTACAGTGAGCGAATCGTTACAGTGTTGGTCAAACCCAATGAACTTGGACTCAATGCCCAATCATCCAGGGCCTTCCGCCAGCATGGGTTCTTGGTTTACTCCGTGCCGCCGGATCGACCTCACGTTTCACAAGCTGCGGTTCAGGGCGTTCTTTCTTGAACCGTAGCGCCCCCGAGAGCTGCAGGGCTGGGGCCGAAAAAATCCGCCGCGACAATTCCTGGCAGGAAGGACAGGGCGCTGGCGTACTGCGGTCGGCGATCGCCCGCCAAGCGTCAAATACACCACATTCATCACAGCGAAACTCATAAAGGGGCATTGTTTCAATCCATCCTTATACAGGCAGAATACTTTTATCAAAAATCTCGGTGGGAATGGCAAGAGTACAACAGGCATTGGGAATATCCACAATACCGCTCACCCTGCCTTCAACAGGCGCACAACTGAGGAGAAGATAGGCTTGCTCCCCCGTAAAGCCAAATTTCTTAAGATATTCAATGGCATTGAGGCAGGCGCGACGATAGGCAATATGCACATCCATAAAGTATTGTTTGCCAAATTCATCGACGGAAATGCCTTCAAAGACTAGGTATTCCGAATAATGTGGTTCGACCGGACCGGGTTTGAAAATCGGATTTACCATCGCGTATTTCTCCACGCCACCCTTGATAATCTCGACATGTAAGTCGATAAATCCCGACATTTCGATCGCGCCACAGAAAGAAATTTCCCCGTCACCTTGGGAAAAATGAATATCACCCATCGATAATTTGGCACCTTCGACGTAGACGGGAAAATAAATCTTGGTACCTCGGGAGAGGTTC
>JANLSD010000284.1:0-4786 GCA_031362245.1 Acaryochloridaceae cyanobacterium OTE_25_metabat_464
AAGGAGTCATTGACCATCTTGAAGCGATCGCAATCTAGATAAAACACCGCAAACCGATACGCAGGATCTTGATGGGCTTGTGCTAGAACCTCCGTTAAAAAATTACTAAAGCACGCTCGATTGGGTAAGCCCGTCAGCGGATCGTGAAGCGCCCAGTGCAGCAATTCCTGCTGTACAACGTATCGTTGAGCCGTCTCTGCTTGAAGTTGCGCCGTTCGCTGAAGCACCCGTAGCTCTAATTCTGAATTAATCTCACTGAGAGAGGTGTGGGCCGCAAAAAGGCTGAGATGCGTTTTAATTCTCGCCAAGACTTCTTCCCATTGAAAGGGTTTGGTAATGTAGTCTACTCCCCCATTCTGAAATGCCTGGACTTTATCAAATACCTCATCCAGGGCACTAATAAAAATAATGGGAATTGAAGCCGTTTTGAGATCTGCCTTCAGTTGGCGGCAAACGGCATAACCATCCATTTCTGGCATCATAATGTCCAGCAAAATGAGATGAGGGGGTGCAGACTGAACTGCCCGAAGCGCCATTGCACCACTCACAACGCCACGCACGCCATAGCCCTGTTCCGTTAATAGCGTTGAAAGGACGTGGAGATTTTCTGGCTTGTCATCGACAATCAGGATATCTACGTTTGATGGGTAATCCAATGGATTTTTCATGGCTGTAGCTCGGTCAACTCAAAAATGACGTCACAGCGGAAGTTTTTGACTAGGTGTATGAGGGCATCCCGAAGAGTATCATGATTCTCAGGAATTTCTGTAATAAGCAACAGTAGCACAGGATTATCCACCTTTTGGGCCGCATCGTGAGCCTGGGCAATCCAAGCCCTTGGCATAGATTCTAGAAGTGATTGCCGAAGATTACCCACGGGCTGTTTTATCACACTGGTATGACGGATTGGTCTCTGAACTTGAACGGTAAAGTGGATGCCTAAATGCTGCTGAAGGGCTTGGAAAATTTCAGATTCTCTAAAGGGTTTGTGAATAATGGCGTCACAGCCAGCCTTAAGAATCGTTTCTGCGTCCTCTTCTAAGGCACTTGCTGTTAAGGCGATAATAACCGTATTTCTGCCTTGAAGATTGGCTTTAATGTTTTGTGTGGCAGTGTATCCATCCATAATGGGCATCCGCATGTCCATTAAAATTAAATGAGGATTCCAGTCTTGCCAAAGGGCGATCGCCTCCTGCCCATTTTGTGCGTCCCGAACTTCAAATCCCAGAGGTTCTAGGATTTGAAGTATGAGTTGGCGACTTTCCCAACGATCATCTACCACAAGAATTCGATACAGAGATTGCCCAGGGGATAGCCCTGTGATCATGGGTGCTGGCAAATGATTGGGTGCCAAAACCGCCTCGACGGGAATGTAAAACTGAAACAGTGAACCATCCCCTAGGGTGCTAGAAACAGAAATATTACCGTTCAGTAATTGGACAAATTCTCGACAGATGGGTAGCCCAAGTCCGGTTCCAACGCGGGTACTGCTGCGACCTAATTTGCTCTGGACAAATGCTTCAAAAATTGAATCGATTTCATGGGTTGCGATGCCAACGCCCGTATCTTCAACATCAAAAGAGAGGAGTGTACTAGATTTTTTTTTCGATTTTTGATCTTCGAGTAATCTCACTCTAATGCGAATCTGACCCTCGTCGGTAAACTTAATGGCATTGCCAATCAAATTAATTAAAATCTGGCGGAGTTTTCCTTCATCGGTTTTGACAAACTGCGGTACGTTATGAGACCGTTCCACTACAAGTTCAATTCCCTTCGTAGATAAACGAATGGAAAACATATCTTCTAAGGTTTCGAGCAGGCGATAGAGATCAAAACTGTTGAGATAAATATCTACACGTCCTGACTCAATTTTTGCCATATCTAGAACATCATTGATCATCTCCAGGAGATGTTCGCTACTGCGATTAATGATATCCACCTGATCTCGCTGGGTTGAAGAGAGGGAAGCATCGCGTTTCATCACCTGGGTAAAGCCCAAAATTGCGTTGAGGGGCGTGCGAAGTTCATGACTCATGTTAGAGAGAAATCGACTTTTAGCCTGATTTGCAGTTTCTGCTTCTAATTTTGCCTGCTGGAGAGAGATTTCAGATTGGCGGCGATCGCTAATATCATTCGTTGTACTGACCAAGCAAAACTGACCGTCCACTTCAATCATTTCTGCCGAGAAGAGCACGGTTCGAAGTTCGCCATTATGAATCCGCAGAGTACACTCAGCACTGTGGATCACTCTATGCTCTCGGAGTGCTTGTAAAACCTGGTCACGGTGAGTATGATCTGCCCAAAGCTTTAGTTCGAAACCCGTTTTTCCAAGAATATCTTCCTTTTGAACACCAAAAAAATTTAGGGCGCTTGTGTTGACGTCTAAAATACATCCATCCGTCACTCGACTAATGGTCATGGGATTGGGATTAGAGTGAAAAACTTTAGCAAATTTTTCTTCGGAACGCCGTAAAGCCTCTTCTGCAAGTTTGCGATCTGTAATGTCATACAAAATACTGATCAAGAATGATTCCCCATCCACATTAATTAAATCCGCAGAATAGAGAATAGTCCGAACATTTTGATTGCGAGTCTCTAGCCGACTTTCAACTGTTCGAACTGGCCCTTGCGCTTGAATGAACTGAATAATTTGTTGATTTTGGTCTGGTTCTATCCCTAAATCGAGTTCAAAATTACCGTTGTTGAGTATGATTTCTCGATCAAGTTCAAAAAGCTCAAGGGCACTGTCATTAATATCTATAAAATAGCCATCTGCAACTCGGCTAATCACGATGGGATTAGGATGGGTGTAGAAAATTTTGGCGAATTTTTCTTCGGATTGGCGTAGCGCGGTTGTTCGCTCTTGTACTAGGGCTTCCAGGACATCGAATGATCCGCGTAGGTGGACTGACATCCGATTAAATGCTTTTGCAAGGTTGCTTAATTCCTCAATGCGACTATTTTCAAAGCTGGAATGAATGGAGTCGTTGGTAAAGCCTTGGGGACCCTCTTGGGCAAGTTTCTCTCCAGATCGAATGAGTTCTCTCAGGCCCTGGCTTAGGCGACGGGCGGTGACAAGGCCAAACAAAATGGCGGTCATTAAAACGACAATTCCGAGGAGTAGACTGGCGCGATGTTGCTCTGTCACTCGATTCCAAAAGGTTGATCGAGGCACAATGGTAACAACCAGTAAATCCAGTCCATGAGAATTTTGAAGGGGTGAGGCCCATAGGGAGTAGCTAATATGTTGAACTTCTAATGGGATAGGTTGGAATGATTTGTGGGTCTGCCACCGATTCAGTAGCGATGGCATATGGGCGGACGTATGTTGAAGTAATGGATCTTTGAGATCTGAGACAGTGATCCGCTCAACCTTTCCTGGGTATACCTGAAAAGGACTTTGTTGGGTTGATGTTCCGACAATTTGACCCTTGCGATCTAAAATTAGCAGGCTGGGTAATTCTTGGGTGACAAGCGATCGCAGAAAAACACTAATTTGCTCAAGGGAAAAATCAACGCCCACCACGCCCAGTAGGGCTTGATTTTCGTTACGGATGGGTTCAGAAACGGTCAATTGTGGTCGAGAGTCTTTAAAGTCTTGATAAACAGCGCTCCAGCAGGGACGTCCTGTCTTAAGGGCATTCACATACCAAGATCTTTGTTGAAGATTGTAGGGTTCTCCTTGGGTCAGCAGATGAGTTGCCTGGCCTTTTGAATTCACCGCATATCGATAGAAGCGACCTTTGGTTTGCCCATTCACTCGGTTGATCTGCCAAGTTCGATCGCCTTGAAAACTCAGCCCAACAACTTCCCCTTTGACATCACCAAAGTAGATTGCCGTAATGGGCACGGTGGTCAACAAACTCTTTTGTTTCCAGAATTCTTGGGTTAATTGGTTTGGATTTTTGAGGCTTAACGCTTGATTTGCAAAACCTGCGCGGTTCAGTCGATTAATGATCGCCGCAGATTCAAGATATTCATTCAGTTTTTCGCTAATTCGTTTTAAAGATTCAGATTGCTCTTCTTGATTGCGCTCATCAATGGAGTGTTGTTCGTTATTCCATGCCAGCCACATGGTTAAACTCACAGCGGTAGCCGTCTGCAACACAAAGGTTGCGACCAAAATAATACGGAGTGGAATGGCTTTACGGAGCATATATAAGCGCGTTAAGCGGGCCAATCCCCGCATGAAACAGTCATTCCTGGACTACTTTTCTGGATGTGTATGTTTAAGCTTATCTCACTGGGCTAAGCGAATTCCTGAAAATTGCCACCGTGCAGCGGTGGGAAAAAAATTACGGTAGGTAGCGCGAATATGACCGGGCGGTGTGATGCACGATCCGCCCCGAAGCACCATCTGGTTGCACATAAACTTACCGTTATATTCCCCCACAGCGCCAGCACTGGGTTGGAAGCCTGGGTAGGGGAGGTAAGCGCTCTGAGTCCACTCCCAAACATCGCCATACATCTGAAGATTTTTGCTGCTAAATGCGATGGGGTGAAGATAGTCTAGATCTAGTAAATTGCCCTGGAGGGGAATAGGGGTAGCGGCAATTTCCCATTCTGCTTCGGTGGGCAATCGTTTGCCAGTCCAGCGGGCGTAGGCGTCGGCTTCAAAAAAACTCACATGACAGACGGGTTCGTAGGGGTTGAGCGATCGCAGTCCCCCAAGCGTCATAATCCACCAGTCTCCATCCATTCGCTCCCAGTATAGGGGCGCAGTCCAGCCCTCGACCTGAATCGTAGCCCAGCCTTCCGCTAGCCAATATTCGGAGGTTTGGTACCC
>JANLSD010000366.1:0-2483 GCA_031362245.1 Acaryochloridaceae cyanobacterium OTE_25_metabat_464
TAGAAATTCGGGGGTTTTAGGATCTTCTCGCAGAATGGAGATACGGCATCCATCTCTAAATAGTTCGAGGGTGTCTTCTAAAAACTCTTGAAATAGAAGCGTTGTGGCGGCTTGTTTATTCGAGGTTTGTTTGAAGGAGGAGAGAAGTCTTAATAACGAGTCATCCAGCTTGACTAGGTTAATTGCGGCTTGTTGAGAACGGTAGTAGTGGAATGCGGTTAATCCCAGTGGAATGCCAATGGCAAGAATGGGCACTAAAACGACTAAGACTATGAGCCATCTGGCTACTGCAACGGTTATGGTCTGCTGAAAAAAGGGGAGTAGTTGCAATAATGCTGAGTCGGCTCTGTTGCCCACTATGCCACTGAGCGACAGGGTGAGCAGGGTTGCAAGGACAGGCCACAGAATTTTAAGTATGGCTTTGACAATGCTGGGTAAGCGATTCCACATTAAGGCTAGGTTTGCTTGCTCTAAGATTCTTATCCAGTATATTGCTATGGATTGCTATGAAAGGCAAAAGTTATCTCATGAGGTCTGCTGCAATTCGGCATATTGCCAATGCGCTACGCCTGCCTCTTCGCGCCGAATAAGGACTCCAAACCATTCCAATCGATCGCAGTTTTCTATCACAGCATCCAGTTTTTCTGGGTGGGGCGTCCGGTGAATTGGCTAGCGATTTGTAAGGCTGTCCATTCGCCGTTGCTGGTGCGGAGCAGATCGCGGATGGCGGCGAGTTGAGCTTTGGGTTGGGTGGGCCATTTTTGCTGTTCGACGGGGGCGATGATGGCGTTTTCTTCTTCAACTCCAACCCCTTCGAGGGTGGTTTGGGTGGGTTGGGCTTGGTCGGGGGCTTGATATTCGGGGCGCAGCCAGCGGATGAGGCCGTTGCGTTCTTCGGCGGCGCGTTCGGCGTTGAGGGCAACGAGGCGTTCGAGGATGGTTTCGTCTAGGGATTTTTCATTCATGGATTTCCCCTCATCCCCAGCCTTTCTCCCTAGGGGAGAAGGGGGCATGATCCGGCTCTGGTTCCCCTCTCCCGCTGGGAGAGGGGCTAGGGGTGAGGAGCATATCACTTCTGCGATCACATTCAACACTTCCGCTGTATTTTGATAAACGGCATCGTTACCAAAGCGTACTACGGTCAGCCTATTGGCCTGCATCCACTGATCTCGATCTTGATCTCTAAGGGTTTGGTTTTGATGAATGCCCCCATCTAACTCAATAACTAAGCGAGCCTTGTGGCAGTAGAAGTCTGCAATGTAGGAGCCAAGGGTATGCTGACGGCGGAATTTGGCATCTAGAAAACGGCGATCGCGCAGGAGTTCCCAAAGAAGTTGCTCGGCGGGGGTTTGCTGCTGTCGCAGTTGCCGCACTCGTTGCAGAAAGGCTTCAGGGATCTGTCGCCAGCGACCTGCTAGATGAGAAAATTCGCCGTCCCAGTTGGATGGATTAACATCTTTCCGGTTCCCCTCTCCCGCTGGGAGAGGGGCTAGGGGTGAGGGGCTTAATGTGCGCGATGCATCCGAACTTTTTGGATTGTCCTGTTCAATCTGCCCCTCATCCCCAGCCCTTCTCCCAGCGGGAGAGGGGCTGGGGATGAGGGGCTTAACATCGGCACCAAATCATTCCAACCATACGCCTCCAACACCGCCACATCCAACTCATCATGGATTTGCTTGAGCGTAGAGACCAGCGCCTTATTGTTGTACTCACGATCGCCATCTGTAAACGGCTGCCCCGATCGCAGTTTTTCGAGCAGGTTATACATTCCGGTGATGGTAATTTCGGGATGGGCGGCTTGGACTTGTTTGCGATGGGTGTCGAGGCGATCGCCCAATTCACGAATTTTTTGCTGTTGCTCAGGCGTAGGATCTGAGAACGGAAATTTGTCAAAGCAGGTTGTCTTGGAGTAAATCGGATCGTTCCCAATTCCCATTCTCCCTCCAGCAGCAAGTGACCATAGCACATGAACTTTGGACGAAAGGACTCCCATGAAGTAAGCATCTTCAAGAGCTATTACGATTATTCTATTGTCAGAAATTACATCTCGATCTACAAAAAGAAAAGGACGATGTTTTGCAGTTTCTACAGTTGCTATATAACGCCTTAACGATTTCAATGCAGGCCTAAAACTGGCTCTTGGCTCGCCATATATCCACCAATTTTGACGATAAGTAGATCGATTGTTTTGATCTCTTTCCGGCTTAACCCTTTCACGGATCCATTGATAAATTTTGGGATATTTAATTGAAACTTCTTGCTCACTTAATCCAAATAAATCTATTACTAATACGTTTCTTGACTGTTGAAGTAAATCTCGTCCATTCAGGTAAGGGTTAATAACCCTGACTGCCTGACACAAGTATCTACAAAGCTTATGGACTATGGATTTGAGCAAGCCAAAGGGTAGGGATTCATGAGACGCTTAAGTGACCAAACGAGAGCGAAACCTCATGAAGGAGCCTACCCACCTGTATCGTCAG
>JANLSD010000295.1:0-27143 GCA_031362245.1 Acaryochloridaceae cyanobacterium OTE_25_metabat_464
GAACCAAAACGACCCGCAGTTAAGCCTCCGTCAAAAAAACGCGATTGAGGATGCCAGAGCGAAAGGGATTGGGATTTGCACAATCAGCCTTTTAGAAATTGCCCGATTAGTTCAACGGGGAAGGATTATCCTGCCAAAGCCTACTCAAGAGTGGTTTGATATGGCACTAACGCAGGAAGGCATCATGCTGATTTCGATTACTTCAGAAATCGCTATCGGCAGCGTCACATTACCCGACACATTTCATAAAGATCCGGCAGATAGGCTGATTGTTGCCACAGCGAGAGCTTACGACTGCCCTCTAGTGACGGCAGATAAAGAGATTTTGGCCTATCCGCATGTAAAGCTTGTCCGCCCATGAGCTAAATGGCGATCGCCCTTCCTACTTCTTCCCCCGCATTGACAAACTAATCCGCTTCAGGGCCACATTCACCTCCAAAACTGTTACCTTAACAACCTGCCCCACCTTAACGATCAGCTTAGGATCGGAGACAAATTTATCGGCTAACTGGGAGACATGGACTAAGCCATCCTGATGAACGCCAATATCGACAAATGCACCAAAGTTCGCCACATTCGTAACTACGCCTTCTAAACTCATTCCCACCTGAAGATCCTTCATTTCAGTGATGTTGTCTTGGAATGTGGCGTACTTGAACTCTTCCCGTGGGTCACGGCCTGGTTTTTCGAGTTCCGAGAGGATATCTCTGAGCGTTGGCTCACCGATCGCCTCACTCGTATAAGCCTTCAATGGCTTCCCCTTGAGCTGTTCTGGGATTTGCGTGACTGGAACCCCCAGATCCTTCGCCATTTTCTCGACGATCGCATAGCGTTCTGGATGGACTGCTGTATTATCCAAAGGATTTTTGCCATTGCGAATACGAAGAAATCCGGCAGCTTGCTCGTAGGCTTTTGGCCCTAGCTTTGTCACCTTGAGCAATTCACGGCGTTGCTTGAAGGCTCCGTTCTCGTTGCGGTAGGTCACGATGTTGTTGGCGATCGCCCCCGTTATCCCAGACACAAAGGTCAGCAGCTCTTTGGAAGCGGTGTTGAGATCCACCCCTACAAAGTTCACGCAGCTTTCCACCGTGTCTTCGAGTTTGCGCTTGAGCAGCTTTTGATCCACGTCGTGCTGGTATTGACCGACTCCGATGGATTTGGGGTCAATTTTGACCAGTTCGGCTAAGGGATCTTGTAGCCGTCGGGCGATGCTGATGGCTCCGCGTATGGTTACGTCTAGGTCGGGGAACTCGGCGATCGCCACTTCGCTGGCGGAATAGACCGAAGCTCCGGCTTCACTGACGATGACTTTGATGGGTTTGCGATCTAGGGTTTTGAGGACTTCGCCCACAAACACATCGGTTTCGCGGCTGGCGGTACCATTGCCGATCGCAATCAGTTCGATGCCGTGTTTCTCAATCATGCGTTTGAGGGTTTGGGCTGCGGTCTGGCGCTGGGCGGCGGATTGATGGGGGAAGACGGCTTGGTATTCTAAAAATTTGCCTGTGGGGTCGAGGGCGGCAACTTTACAGCCTGTGCGGAAACCTGGATCTACGCCCAGCGTGGGCTTCATTCCGGCGGGGCTAGAGAGGAGCAGATGCCGCATGTTTTCTTCAAAGGTTTCGATGGAGGCGAGGTCGGCGGCGCGTTTGCATTCGCTGCGGATGTCGTTGAGGAGGGAGGGTTTGATCAGCCGATTAAAGGTGTCTTTGAGAACGTCTTGGTAAAAGCTGCGGACTTCGGGGATGCGGGTGTAAATTTCGCCTTCTTCCATGTCGCCCAGGAGGCGATCGCCTTCAAATTCAATCTCCACTTGCAAAATGTCTTCGGATTCGCCGCGATAGAGGGCCAGGAGGTTATGGGACGCAATCTGGGGAATTTTGGCGGTGAACTGGCGGTACATTTCGTATTTGGTGGAGCCTTCGGGATGGTCGCCTTTAATGCGAGAGGCAAACAGGCCCGTCTGGAAAATTTGTTTACGGAGGTAGGCGCGCAGTTCTGCTTTGTCGGCGATCACCTCTGCCAAAATATCTGCTGCACCTTTGAGGGCATCGGTGGGGGTTGTAATGCCTTGGTCTGAGTTGAGGTATTTGGCGGCTTCAGCTTCGAGGGATTGGGGTTGAGCTTTGGGGTTGTTCTGAGCTTGGATGAAGAGGGCGAGGGGTTCTAATCCTTTTTCACGGGCGATCGCGGCTCGGGTGCGGCGCTTGGGTTTGTAGGGTAGATAAAGGTCTTCGAGTTCTGTTTTTTGAAGGCAAGTTTCGATTTTGAGCTTCAGTGCATCGCTGAGTTTTCCCTGCTGCTCAATTTCAGCAAGAATACTGGCTTTGCGGTCTTCGAGTTCGGTGAGATAGGTATGGCGTTCGGAAAGTTGGCGGAGCTGGGTTTCGTCCATCTCGCCCGTGCGTTCTTTGCGATAGCGAGAAATAAAGGGAACGGTTGCCCCTTCGGCAAAGAGTTCTAGCGCATTTTTGATTTGAAAAGCCTGAAGGGACAGTTCTTGGGCTAAAACCTGAACGAGATTCAACATTTCAACCTATTGATGAGATTTGATATTCTCTAGGATATCTCGAAGGAATGGTGGCTTGTGTTGTAACGGCTGTTCTTCTCTGCTGGCGTGGTATTACTTCTGCGATTGCCTTTGCTTTCTCAGATGAGTTTTCAGGCAATAAAGCTATATTTTGGAGCGCATTTGACCAACAGCCGTTGCTAAATTTTGGTGGTGCTCTATGGCGTTGTGATAGATATTGATTAACATCTCATAATTAATTTGAGCCGTATATTTGTTCTCAAACTCAGATCTAGCCTCTAGTCGCATTTGTTTTAAAGTTTCAGGATGATCTACCAGCCAAGCCACCTTTAATGCTAAATCTTCTGCATTTCCAGGCTCAAAATGTAACCCTGTACGACCAGGATCAATTAACCCTTGAATGGCACCAATATTTGACCCAATGACAGGTGTTCCTTTGGCAAAGGCTTCCACCGCAACTCTGCCAAAGGTTTCATACCATTTTGACGGGAAAATTAAGACCGTAGCATCCCCCATCAACGCATGCACTTCAGCCATTGGCTTAATTCCAAGCCACTCTACATCCGTTAAGCTCTCAACGGTGGCTTTAACTTCATCGGACAAAGGGCCATCCCCCACGATTTTAAGCGGTAGTTTTCCATTAAGCTGTTTCCACGCGGCTAGTAAAGTATCCAGACCTTTTTCCACCGAGAGCCGACCTACATAAAGGGCGTACCCTCCCTGTCCTTGCCCCACACCCGGATCCGGTGATACAAAATTGGGCTTAACCACAATTTTCTCAGGGGGTAATCCTCCCTGAATATACTTATCCCGAGCAAAATTTGTTAAAGCGATGTATAAATTAACCTTCCGCCTCCAGGTCTTAAGAACTCGGTGAGTTGTCAGCATTGCAGTGACCCCCACACTGGCAGGCAGGCTTTCCCGATAGCAGCGATGGATTATGCCTGGATAGGGAATCTTCTTTCCGAGACAATCCTCACAGACCTTATTGTCTCGGAAAAAAAGTGCATTGGGACAAAGCAGACGGTAGTTTCGTAGTGTTTGCACAACGGGGACACCCGCCGCTTGGGCTGCGTAATGGGCGGAAGGAGAAATGATAGGGAAAAAGTTTTGGATATGGACAACATCGTAAGCGGCTTGACTGAGCTGCTCACGAACCTTGTGGTAAGTCGGTTTAGACCAAATGGTTCGAGTTAATGCTTGAACTTTGCTTAAGCTGGCAAGGGTTTGGTTATCCTCCTCGTAGACATCAACTTGATGTCCCATTTTTCGAAGTAAATTTTCTTCAGCTTCACGAGATTCATCCTCACCACCCCGAATAAGATAACGATTATGGACGCTGAGAATTCGCATATTAAACCTAATAGTGGCGCTAAATAAATCTGAAAATTGGGGTGAATTTAACGAGCGGTTACTTATCTATATCCGGCAAAAAGGGGCATTCTCCCATTGCCAGTGGACATATCATTGATTGATAAAGACTTGGTTTTACCCTTGTGAGTTTCTAAAATCTGTGTGGCGTAGGGCAACCCTTTGTTTCGATAGATAAGGCTTACGTCAGAATCTTCAGAAATGAATGCAGGGACTTGCCCAAGTTTCTCTCGATTTTTATATAAAAGCCCACCAATTACTTCAGTTCGACCTCCCTTTGTTGTGGCAATAATGGTGCGATCTTTCTCAGTTTTTAGACCCAAAATCCACAGATCGCTGCCTTTATTGACGATGTGCGGATTATCTTCATAACTTTCTGTATTTGCTTGTCGAATCCAGACCTTTTGCCTATCAAAAATAAGAGGCGTTGCCACAATATCTTCAATAAAGACCTTTCCCCCTGGTACCGAATTCATGTAGCTCCCCCCTGTAAATAAAAGAGTACGCTTTGACGCATGTTCGAGCCAAGTCTTTTGTTTTGTCCCGTAGGTAGATTCTACTTCGATGGCGACGGGTTGACCGGAGCCATCCTCCACAATAAAGGCAGACTGCCCTGGTACCTTGAAAACCATGCTGGCATTGAGTCCAAACACTCGGCGAACCTTGCCGCGCACCCTTAGGGTTTGCCGAGAACGATAGATCCCAGGCGGTAAATAAATCGTTTCTGCCCCTGAGTCAAGGGCTTTCTGAATCGCTTTGCCGTCATCGGTTTTGTCATTGGGTGTCGCACCGTAGGCGGTGACGCTGACCCACTGCTGCGGATCTCCATAGGGAATGGTGGGCGGTTCCTCAATGGGGAGTTTCAGCGATCGCGATGCACCAGCAAACAGGCTAGCTGGGCGATGAGACACAAACTCATTCACGGATGGACCTTGAGCATTAGGCGATCCGCCGGATTGGTTATGAATGGCTTGACGATAGCCTTGGGTTTGAACATTACGGGCAAAAAGTACGCCCCCCTCACTATTTTCAATCGCCGACGTATTGGGATCTCCCCCGGACAGGTCAGCCTCCAATAAGGCCATTACTGCCGTTTTACCCTTATTCACCACAGCCGGAACCCGATTTTTACTTTTGAGGTCTCGAATGGCGACTGTATTCAGAAGATTGATAAACCCAACCTTACGTTGACGGGTTAACGTAATATGCTCAAAGGTCATGCTGTATTGATCGTGGGTAATAAACATGCCCGTATCAAAACCGTCTACCCATACATTTTTAAAGAAGCCTGGGCCTGGCCAAGGTTTATCTAAGCGAATCCCCGTATGTCCCAATTGTTGAGGATCGCTAGACCGAACGGCAACATTTTGTAAGCCCCCTCCATTGTTTGTATGAAAGCCAATCCCAATTGCGCCAGGGTTTCCTTGTCCAATATCTACAGTTATATTGCGCAACCGTTGATTAAAATTTTGGCCGCCATGACCAAATTCAACCTTTAATACTTTTTGGGGCTGATTTGAGTCTTGGAAGTTTGGACAATTATTTTTTAGCCGAATAATAACGCCATCTCGACTTTGTCCCCATAGCAGCTTACGCTTATCACCCCATATAATGGTATTGCTAACCACATAAGTGCCATTTGGCATATAGATAGAGCGCGCAGACTGACTCACTTTAGTTTGCTTTTGACCCAGGATTGCTTGGAGGGCTGCTGTATCGTCCGTTTGTCCGTCTCCTTTTGCACCCCAATCCTTCACGTTCAAAAAGCCTGACTCCGAGGGAAGTGGCACAGATTGTGCCTGAGCTGGGAGCGTTGCCAGCGGATTAAGCTCAATGGGTGTGTTGATTGCTAAAGGAGAATTCAATGAAATCTTGGCGATCTCATGGGAGAAGAGAACAGCGAAGATCCCAACTAAAAAAATTGTACTTAAAGTTAATAAAAGTCGTTTAGAGTACATCGTATTTTTCCAGGAGAGGCTAATTCGTATTTTGTAATTTAAATAAATATTAAAGAATGTAAATTGTTTTTGACTGTATTTTTGTTTTGGAAAGATTAAAGTACTTCAAATTTAAGAGTATCAAGGTCTTCTGTATTTTAAGCGAATTATTTGATATGAGTGCTGGCGACGATATTCTCGTTGTGTATTTTTTGCAAAGTCTCTAGGTAGAAAAAATATTATTCAATCTTTCTGGAGCCAGTTCAAAGTTTGTTGCTTTGCTAGTCATGGAAAAGTGTTAAAATGCTTTATCGTAAATTTACGAATCATGCTTCGGTTTTCCAGGACCCTAGGTTGAAATAATACATGTCTCTTTTTCGATGTGTCCTTGATCTAATCACATCCTAATCTGTCTACACTAGAATGAGGTCTTGTTTTTCTTTTGCAGGGAATTCTACCGCACTTGATTTATAGAGGAGAGATTCAACGGCTGAATGTGTGATCGAACAGATCTCCTGAACCTAGGATAGTTAATCTAAACAGTTCAATGAGTTAAGTATTACTAATATCTATTCTAACCAGAGCAGAAGGCTCCGTAAGACGCTTTAAATTTTTTATGAAGATAGGTAACTATGGATCAAATAGATAATTCAGAGACCTCGCCTCCCGCTCAAGGTCGTTATGAGTTAGAGCAAGCGTCACCCAAAAATGCACCGTGGCTCCCCTTGGGTTTTTCTGAAAAGGCTGATCTTGAAGGTGGAGTGGATATTGGAAGGATTCTTGACATACTCCGCCGGCGGATGCGGACTATTCTGGGCGTGACAGCGGTTGTTGTCGGTCTAGTTGTCGTCTGGAACCGCACGCGCCCACCAGTTTATGACGGCAGCTTTAAAATGCTGATTGAACCCGTCACTGCTGAAGGGCAGGTGGTCTCATCTCTCAATGGTGTTCAAGGCGGCGGGCCAGCTCTGGATGGTACGACGGGTGAATCATCTCGTGGTGGACTGGACTACCCCACTCAAATTGAAATTTTAAAAAGTCCAAAATTGCTGACGCCTATCGTCCAAAAGATTCGGGCGACAGACCCAAACTTTACTTACGGCAAAGCTGCCAGTAATTTGCTGATTACGCAAGTTCAAGGTCAGCAATCTAAAGTTGTCACAAAAATTTTAGAGGTTCATTTCCAGGGAGATGTGGCTGAGACGGTAGACCAGGTGATTAAACTTATCTCACAGCGCTACGTTCAATACAGCCTCAGCGAGCGACAAAGTAATGTGCGAAGAGCAGTAGAATTTGTTGACGAGCAACTGCCTAAGGTGCAATCGCAGGTGCGGACTTTAGAGTCAGCACTTCAAAATTTTAGAGAAAAAAATCAGATTACTGACCCAGCTTCTTTAGGGTCTCAACTGAGTAGTCAACTTGCCTCTAATCAACAACAACTGAGCGCTACTCAGCTTGATTTAGACAAGAATAGGCAACTCTATCAGTCTTTACAACAACGGATACAGCTACAGCCCAAAAGTGCTGAAGCTGCCTCAGTTTTGAGTGAAACGGCGGATTATCAGGTATTGCTTAGACAGCGTCAGGACTTAAATACTGAGTTAGAAACGCTATTAGCTAAGCTAACGCCAGAAAATCCTAAAATTATTGAGATCCAGGAAACTATAAAGAAACTAGATCCGCTTATTCAACAAAAAGCAAATGCAGTTTTGGGGACAAGCTTGGCTAACACTGTTCCTAATGCTAAAGATTTGCCCTACCAAAGTTCGCTTCGGCAAGGTCTTAATAAACAGTATCTTGATGTTGCTATTCAACTACAGGTCTTAGAATCTCAGCAAAAAGCTCTAAATACCAATCGTCAAACTTTGGTGCGTCAAAATATTCAGGTGCCATTAATTTCTCGGCAGTACGAAGATCTTCAAAGAAAGTTGAAACTTTCTGCTGACCAACTGAGCAAATTTTTGCAGGTTCGCCAAGATTTAATGATTAGTGCGGCCCGTCAAGAGGTTCCCTGGGAAATCATCGCGACTCCTCAAATTCAACAAGTTTCGGCATCGAGCTTACCTGTAGCAATCGCCTTGGGGACTGTGTTAGGCGCAATTCTTGGTATTGGTATTGCACTGTTGTTAGAAAGCATTAATAACGTTATTTACACGGTTAAAGATCTCCGAGCAGAGATTGGGATTTCGATATTAGGAATGATTCCTAAGCAAGACAGTTTACCAAAGCCAATGTCGAATGCTGAAGAGTTTGATCGTGAATGGAATGTTCGGTATCGATTCTCACCTTTTATTGAAGCATTTCGATCTTTGAATTCACAAATTCGACTGCTCAGACCGGATTTTCCGATTCATTCCCTTGTGATTAGTTCCTCATTACCAGAAGAAGGGAAAACGACTGTTGCGACACAACTGGCGCGGGCGGCGGCGGCGATGGGGCAACGCGTATTGTTGATCGATACTGATCTTAGAAAACCCAGTTTACAAGCACTGATTGCCCAAGAGAATGTGGGTGGCCTGACCGATGTAATTACAGGAGGGTTAGATATGATGGATGCCATTCAGGTTCTGCCTGAAGAAGAAAATCTCCATATCTTATTTGCGGGTTCTGTGGCCCTTGACCCGACCAGTCTCTTGGGATCTAAAAAAATGAGCCAGTTGATGGAGGCTTGCCGAAAAAAATTTGACCTTGTGATTTATGATGCAACGCCGCTCAGTTTTGCAGATTCACTCTTGTTGATTCCTCAAACGGATGGGTTGTTAATGGTGGCGCAATTGGGTAGAATTCACCGTGAAACGTTACGCAATACGATGCGCACTTTAGAGATTGCTAGAATTCCGATTTTAGGGGTGGTGGCGAATATGGTGAGTGATGCTCAGTTCTCGGCAGGTATACCCTACGGGATTAATAAAGACCGCGTTAAGATGTTGCCTGCTGAACCTAAGATGACTCCCTAGTGGCGCAAATAATCCGGTCGTGAATGGCATAGGGCAAAGATGGATTTTGCCATCAAAGTAGACCTTCCATCGCAGCACCCACGACCCGATGATCTGGATCTTTCCTAAGCTGAACCAAGGCGGCTTTCGCAGCAGGCAGGTCAAAATGCTTTAGGGCGTGAGCCGCCCGAACTCGCATATAGTCTGGAGCTGTAGTGCTTAAGGCCAGAAGCTGATCTAAGACCGCCACCTGTTGCCGTGAATTGTGTAAAGCTCCTAGCGCATCCACGGAGGCTTCCTGTACGGCTCTATCTTGCCCAGCTAACCCCAGCTCACAGACCTCTAGCACCTCTTCGGGGCAATTTAGCTCAACCAGCGTGGGTAGAATGCTGCGACGCACCAACCAGTGGTCGTCTTGAAAAAAGGTTTGAACTAAATATGCCGCAGAGACTTTGCCAAATAAAGATAAAGAATTGGCGGCCTCGGCCCGGACATTAGGCGTATTGTCAAACCGCATGATTTGCAGGATTGCCGCAAAGGATTCGGAGGTTTGATGGTGGCCTAATTCCCGTGCTACAAAACTGCGAACCAAAAATTCTGGATCGTTAATGTGTTGGATTAGTACAGGCACGGCTGTATCGCTGGGATGTTTCTTCAGAGCAGTAATAGCCTTGAGGCGATACTGAAAATCAGATTTCTGTAGTTCGGCTTCGATTTGACTGAGATCCATAGGGGTAAATCGTGATCACTTTCGTCCTTCTAAGCGTAGATCTAATGCAGTCCAATGGCAGAATGAACAATATCTTTACTTCTCAATATCTTTGCGCCTCACTATCTTTACTCCCAAATGGATGATGCCCTATGTCTATGCCTCCGCTGAGTGAAAAGGTACAAGCATTGATTCAAAAGGCTCGGATTGTGAGTTTTGTGACCTGGCAAGATACCCATCCAGCCGAAGCCCTTCAGGTTTTTCAGTCTGCTGATGATGAACGGCAATATTTGACAGACGAAGACCTGAGCCAAATTCAACTGCTGGCCCCCAGTACGGCCTTACTTAGCGCTATTGTTCAACACCTGCGTGATCGCGTCACCGAAATTGTCGATGAAGCCCGAGCGGGAGTTTTGGAGACGTTCCCAGACATTACTGAGCCAGGGGGCGGGCTGTATCCTGAACTACGGGCTGAGGCATGCTGGCGTGATTTTTGGCATTTCCTGCGCTGCATTACCTACGGCATTGCTGGGCAGCATACAGACTATACCAGTGCCGAAGGATTGGGCTATATGCAGCAGCTTTACCAAGAATTGCAGGTGCCGCTAGACGCGATGGTAGTGGGGCTAGAAGGCATCAAAATTGCTAGTTTGAAGCGCGTTGAGCCTGAGTATCAGGCTGAGCTAATCCCTTACTTTGAACATCTGATTACTGAGTTAAGCCGATTCCAGTAACCGTTGTAGTGAAAGTCTTGCCGCTTCTGCCACTAAAGGGTTACTGTCCCCTTGTAAAAACTTCAGCGCGGATTGACTCTGGGGGCTGGGTAAGTTGGCCAATGACTCTGCTAATCGTTTTCGCAGGAGCCAGTCCTCTGCATCGACAAACTGCAACAGGCGGCTTAAGGTCTCTATTGCGCCAATTTCGCCGAGGGCGGCGATCGCCGCTTCTTGCAGCAAGACATGCTCATGACCCAATGCCTCCAGCAACACGGCGATGGCTTGAGGATCTTTGAGATTGCCCAGGGCCACGGCAGCACTAAACTTTACCAGCCAGTGAGCGTCTTCGTAGAAGGCATGGCAGAGCGGTTGGAGGGCGCGTTTGTCTTCGAGATAGCCTAAGGCTCCAGCGGCGATCGCCCGCATGTTGGGGTCTGGGTCTGTGGTCAAAATGGGTACCAAGAGGGACAGATTTTCTGGAGTAGGCTGAATGCCTAAGGAATATACCGCCATCCCTCGGACTTGGGTATTGTCGTCTAAGAGCGCCAGTTGAATCAGGGGAAGCGCCATGAGAGGTGGAATGAGTCCTTTTTGGAGTTCAATCATGGCTAAGACGCGATCTTTGACTGTTGGGCTGTGGAGTTGAACTTCAAGCTGTTTGAGGCTGGGTTGATTCATAGAAACCGATCTTCAAACCATAGGGTCATTTTTGCAAATAGCGAGTTGCAGTTGTCCTAAACTAAGGATGCCAACTTTTATGAAGGTCATGGGTGCACTTGAGTAATCCAGTCCAGGGGCGAATGCTCCTCTCCCACAACTTTGACATCACACCGGATGTTCTACCAGCCCTGAGTCGCGAAGAATTTTGTGAGGTGTTTCGATCGGGGTTGATGCCCTATCCTACGCTCCATTGTCGGCTCCTCGATCATCCCCACTGGACGGTTGAGATTGTGTTTGCAATCCCTGAGTTTTCCCCCCAACAGGTGGGCGAACTGTGCGCCCAAGCCTTAGCAGAAGCGAGATCGTCCCAACTCATCTCAGGCACTCAGCCAGACATTCTGATCCTAGGGGGCCTTAAAACCACGCCACCCACCAGCGACTCTCCCCATGCGCTTCAGCCAGGGGAATGGGGCGTAGATGTGGTCGAGACCCGATCTGGTGATGCCTTTTTGAAGGGGATTGCCTGGGAAGCTACCATTTCCCAAAGGCCCGCTGATGGCATCTTTAAGGTCGTGCGGAAGGTGATTGGGTAGGAGAATATTATGGACGGCGATCGCCTTGCTCAACTCGAAGGTTGGCTCCGTGCTGGGTCTCTTATCCAGCGTAAAGACGCCATTGATGAACTGGCGAAATGCCCCCCTGAGGTCGCGATTCCAGTGTTGCAGCGTCTTGCCACGGAACCCGATTTTCTGTGTCGTCGGTTTGCCATCATGGGCCTGGGCAACCACCGCACAGCAGAATCTTTTCAGGTGCTTAAAGATCTCCTAGAGCAAGAAAAAGATCAAAACGTTCTTGCCGAAATCGCTGATGCCCTCTTTGACTTTGGCAGTGAATCGGTGCCCATTTTGCAGGCTTTGTTTGGGCGCTGTGACCACTGGCTGACGCGGCAAACCATTCTCTCTCTTTTGATGGAAGCCAATCAAGACGCAGTTTTGCTGGAGGTTGTCCGAGAGGCGTTACAAGATGAAACCCAAACTGTCCGAGAAACTGCCATCCTCGCCCTAGGCAGTGTTCTCCAAGGAGAGGTTCAGCAAGGGGCGTTGGATTTGCTGACAGAGCTTGCCCAAGGCGAGTTCTGGCGCGATCGCTGGCGAGCGGCGACTGCCCTACGACTCTCTGCGGAACCCAGAGCCAAGCAGCTTTTAGCCACCCTCCAAACAGACGAAAACCACTATGTGGTTGCGGCTGCCCTAGAGTCTGAACTCCAGTAGGTTGTCGGTAGCGCACCTCAAATAAATACGCCATAAGCACAATCACTTAATCATGACGCGCCTCAAATGGACTCAAACCCAGCATTTGAGAGGAAAGGACTGGGTGAGATCGTTTCAAGATTGTGCATAAACTGTCATTTTTTATAAAACTTAATAACGATGGCTCACCACTTGTAAGAAGATTGGAAGGCGGTGTTTTAGGTGCTTGCAGGGCTAAAATATTCGTGAAATCAAGGATCTCTAACAAAATCTGAACATTTGATCGTGTGCAAATCAACTCAGTTATCTGGCTTTGCCAGGTGAAACCTTAGAGATTCTTTACAATTTGTAATAATTCCGCATAAAGTTTCCATTAATCCAGGAGAAGTGCATCGATGCCTTTTGGACCAGCTTCACGCCTTGGCGTCAGTCTATTTGATGAAACCCCTCCCGTTGAGTGGGTATCCGGCTCCTCTGAGGACGCCGAAATTGTAATCAAAGCCGTTTATCGGCAAGTGTTAGGCAATGCCTACGTGATGGAAAGTGAGCGGCTTTCTGTCCCCGAATCTCAATTTAAGCGGGGTGAACTCAGCGTTCGTGAATTTGTCCGTGCTGTGGCAAAGTCTGACCTGTACTGCTCTCGCTTTTTTGCAAGCTGCGCTCGCTACCGCGCCATTGAGCTGAACTTCCGTCACCTTTTGGGCCGTCCTCCGCTGGATCTTGAAGAAATGCGGGGACACAGCACCATCCTTGATACTCAAGGGTTTGGCGCTGATATCGACTCCTACATCGACAGCGACGAGTACCAAAACACCTTTGGGGAAAACTTTGTTCCCTACATCCGGGGTTATAAAACCGAAGCGTGCCAAAGCATGGTGCAGTTTACCCACACCTTCCAGTTGGTGCGCGGTGCGTCCAGCAGCAGTCTAAAAGGCAACTTGGCTGGCAAATCTCCTCGCTTAAACACCTTGGTGATTCAATCTAAGCCCTCTGCCGTCATTTCTCCCGCCAGCGACGGCGCAACATTCCGCGATCCAGGCAGTTCCTTCACGCGTTTGGGCGTTGGTGCTGGCGATCAGGGTAAGGTCTACCGCGTTGAGGTTACGGGCTACCGTGCCAAGGTTGTCAACAATATTTCCAAGTTCCGCACTGCTAACAAAGTTTATATGGTGCCCTACGATCAGCTTTCTGAAACCTATCAGCGTATTCACCGTCAAGGCGGCGTAATTGCCAGTATTTCAGCAATCTAGTATTTCAGCAATCTAGTATTTCAGCCTAGTTTTTACAGAGCTTTAGGAGATCAGTTTTAATGTCATCTTCCACCAGTCTGGAACTCTGGCCCACCAGCGGCTTAGATGAAGTCCAAACGGTTATTCGTACAGTTTATAAGCAGGTTCTTGGCAATCCTCACGTCATGGACAGTGAGCGCTTGGTGAGTCTGGAGTCTCAACTGTGCGATCGCTCCATCAGCGTCCGTGAATTCGTCCGTGGCGTGGCGAAGTCTGCGTTTTATAGCGCTCGCTACTTTGAGTCTTGTGCGCCCTATCGCTTTGTAGAACTCAACTTTCTACATTTGCTAGGCCGAGCACCCCAAGACCAAAAAGAAGTCTCTGAGCACATCGTGCGTTGCGTTGCAGAAGGCTACAACGCTGAGATTGACTCCTACATCGACAGTAGTGAATACCAAGAAGCCTTTGGCGAAAATGTGGTGCCCTACTATCGCGGCAAAAACAGCGACGCCAATCCTAAGCAGGTTGGCTACAACCGCATCTTTGCTTTAGATCGTGGCCCTGCTCAAATTGATAGCGCAGTGAAAGCTTCCCAGCTTGTCTATGCTGTGGCAACCAATAGCGCAACGGCCATTAAAGCGTCTTCGGCAACGGTGATTGGTTCTGGCACTGAAAAACGGTTCAAAATCGTTGTGTCTGGGTCTAAGTTTGATAGCCCTCGGCGGGTCAGCGCTACGGAGTATATTGTCTCCGCCAGCAAGATGACGCCCCAAATTCAGCGCATCAACCGCACTTCTGGCAAGATCGTCAGTATTACTGAGATCTCCTAGTCGCTGTGTCGTCGGGTGGGCTTTGGCTCACCCGATTCTGTTTTTATCTTCTTTTATTGATCACAAACTTTAATTAACGAGGTAACACAATGGCACTTTGGGTTGAAACGGAGTCTACTGAGCTACGCCCCAACGCGACTGAAGATGATTTGCAGTCTGTCATTCGCGCCGTCTATCGGCAGGTTTTGGGTAATGCCCACGTCCTTGAAAGCCAACGCCTGATCAGTGCAGAGTCTCAGCTCCGCAATGGGGATATCAGCGTCCGCGAATTTGTCCGCGCAGTGGCCCAGTCTGATTTGTACCGCTCTCTATTTTTTGAAACGTCTTCTCCCTATCGCTTTATTGAACTCAACTTTAAACATTTGCTGGGTCGTGCGCCTCAAGACCAGACCGAAATTGCTGAGCATGTGCAGCGCTATAACGGCGAAGGCTATGAAGTCGAGATCAATTCCTACATTGACAGCGACGAATACATGAGTGCCTTTGGCGAAAATGTGGTGCCCTCTGCCCAAGGCAATCGTACCCAAACGGGCTTTAAGAATAATAATTTCAACCGTACCTTTGCATTGATGCGCGGATATGCCTCTAATAATGTGGGGCAATCCGCTAAGCTTATCAGCGCGTTGGGTGGCAACTTGGCTACCAAAATTGTCGCTCCTGCACGAGCATCAGGTGCTTCTAGCAGCACTAGCAAGCGATTTAGGATTGCAGTGACAAAGGCGAACTATGGCGCTCGTGTTACTCAAAGTGCGGTCACGTTTGAAGTGGCCTATAGCCAACTTTCTAAGAATATTCAGAATATCCAAAAAACAGGTGGCAAGATTCTGAGCATTACTGAAGCTTAGAACGGTTGCTGGAGGGCAGGTTTTATCTTGGTTTTCGGGTTTACCCATGTCTAACTTGGCTAAACCTGCCCCTACACAATGCTGGATGGAATGCGTATTCTTGAAAGAGGGTTTTTGTCTTTTTGCCCTGCTGTGTCAGAACAGACACGGCCTATTTTTATCACGGCACAGGGTTGATGGACATTACGGAGTTTGTTGAACAATCGATTGGGCACTGGCGATCGCAGCGTAGTGCTCACCATCTTGCGTTTGCCCATTTTGAGGCGGTGGAGTCTGAGATTGATATTATTTCACTTTCTGCCACTGACGCAGCAGTTTTAGAACTTTGCCGTAACTATAATATTGACCCTGGGGCGATCGCATCTCCTTTTCGCATGAGTTGGGAAGGGCAGTCTGACTGGGAAGACAGCGAAGCGGTGAAGGGGACTTGCGTGCTGGTTCCTGTACCTGATCCCAATGATGTTAAGCGTGGCAAGCTGTTGAGAGATCAGGGCTATGCCGAAACGATTCCGGCAGTGGGTGAGTATTCGATTACTGAAGACGGGACATTTGTGCTGATCACGGCCTACGATCGGGCTGCTGCCGAAGAAAAAATTTGGTTTGTTAACCCCAATGTCCGCTGTCGGGTGTCTCTGATTAAAACCAGTTCGGGCACGGGAGTGGTCACAGCTTCTTTTTCATCCGAAATTCGCCAAACTCGCTAATTAGATTTTCCATGTCATCACCTCCGCTGGATTTAGCCCAAGCGAATGATTTAATTACCCTGGCGCGTTGGATGGCTGGGGATTTTAGCAACGCTCAGCAGGCCCGCGAAAATTCAAAAGATTACGCCCATATCCATGTTTTCTTTCGGCCTTTAGCCTTTGATTTTTTCAATGGCATTGGGCTGTACTCAGAGCAGGTTTATGACTATGACCTATGGAAGCCCTATCGCCAGGGTATACATCGATTGGTTGATGAGGGCGATCGCATCTATATCGAAAACTACAGTCTCAAAAATGCTCTGTACTATGCAGGTTCTGGGCGAAATTTGGACATCCTAAGAACGATTACCCCAGACTGTATTGTGCGCCGTCAGAACTGTTCGATGGTGTTTACGCGGGAGGGCGATCACTTTATGGGTGCGGTAGAGGGCGACCGATGCCTGATCGAGAAAAATGGCTGTCAGACTTATCTCCATAGCTACGTAAAAGTGACCGAAACCACCTGGGTCAGCTTAGACCGAGGTTTGGACATTAATACCCACAAACAGGTGTGGGGTTCTGCCTTTGGCCCCTTGCAATTTCAAAAACGGGAAAGTTTCGCCCATGAAGTCCCCAATCGTCTGTGATGCGCCAGCTACTCTTAATTTTGCGGAAGCCAAAATGCTGCCCCCCGAAGCTCAAAAAAAGATGCAGTGCTGGATTCGCAGCCGCCATTTGATTTGTTCTGGCAATTTTTATATTTTTGAGACCGTTGACTATAGCGCGGTTGAACGGTTTGACGATTGTGTGACGGTGCTAGGGGGCACGTTTATTTCGGTGGAGCCTGTGGGCAAAATTTGGATGGGGGATCATCGTCAAGTGTTGTTGTATCGCGCTAAAGCGAGTCTACATTTGCCTTGTCATACGCTCAAGCAGTATTGGCTGAAGTATGGCGGGTTTAGGACGCGGTTTGATGCGCAGCCTTAGGGGTTTTTGATAGCAGAAGTGACCGGATTCCGGAGGGCGCAAAGCCTTGCGCCCCTACGACGATTCTGTGCAAGGAACGCAATCCAACTGACTGAGGCGGTAGCCCATGCTGTGGACGGTTTCGATGAAGTCTTCGGAGGCTCCTGCGGCTTTAAGTTTTTGGCGAAGCCCTCGGATATGAACTTTGACGGTGTGCTCTTCTGGGGGCGATTCTAAAGACCAAACATTTTCGATCATCATGCTGCGGCTGAGAACCCGTCGCCCATTTCGCATGAGCAGTTCTAAGAGGGCGTATTCTTTGGGGGTTAAGTGGATAGGGGTTTGGGTGTAGCTAACTTCGTAGGTACTGGGGTTAAGACTCAGTTCACCCCAGGTCAAGACGGGTAAGGCAGGGGTTCCGCCCCGTCGCAGCAGGGCGCGGATCCGTGCAAATAATTTTTGTAGATCGACGGGTTTGACCACGTAGTCATCGGCCCCTACGTCTAGCCCTGTGACTTCGTCGTTGATGGTGTCGCAGGCGGTCAACATGAGGATGGGGAGGGTGTACCCGTGCGATCGCAGTCGATGACAAAGACTAATCCCGTCTAATTCTGGCAGCATCACATCGAGCACAATCAAGTCATACTCTAGGGTTTTGACTTGGTGCCACCCAGACTCTCCATCGGTCACAACATCCACCACATAACGCTGATCCGTCAGGGCTTCTGCGAGGGTTTCTGCAAGACGTACATCATCTTCAACGAGGAGGAGCCTCATGGTCGGGAGGGGGCAGGAAGGGCAAAATACAATGGTTGGCAGTTAGCCCGCCGTGAGCCAGCGTTACAAAGGCTACAAGAAGAACTGGTCTCCATAATTTTACGAGAAATTGTCTCTGAAATTCTGTAAACGCCTGAATCGTAAGCTTTGATGGATGAGATTTAGATTCTCAAGTTTTATTACTTTTGCTGATTCTTTCCGTTTTCTTGACGGTTCCCTACCCGTTTTCCTTCCGGTTTGTATGGGATTCTCATGGGTGATTGTACTCAGGGCTTGGGAATCTAACATGTCAATTCCTTTATTAGAATACGCACCTGTCTCTCAAAATCACCGTGTGGAGGGGTTTGAGGTGTCAGGCGATGAACATTCTCGGATCTATACTACCGAAAACCGTCTTGCTGTCTCGGATATGGACGCGTTGATTGCGGCAGCCTACCGTCAGATCTATAACGAACAACAGATGCTTAGTCACCATCGCGAAGGGGCGTTGGAGTCTCAGTTGCGGTCTGGGCAAATTACGGTTAAAGCGTTTATTGAAGGGTTGGTGACGTCGGATTCTTTTCGGCGCTTGACTTACGACAGCAATAATAACTATCGCTTTGTCGAGATTTGCGTTCAGCGGGTGCTGGGTCGCAATGTTTATGGCGATCGCGAGAAGCTCGCATGGTCAATTGTGCTGGCAACCAGAGGGCTACAGGGGTTTGCGAATGAATTGCTTCGCAGTGACGAGTATGAGGATTCCTTTGGCAACGATATCGTTCCTTATCAACGCAGACGCATTCTGCCTCAGCGTGCAAAGGGTGAAGTGACCTTTGCTCATACTGCACGCTATGGCACAGATTTCCGTGATAAACTCCCGCAACCCAATATGCAAGCGCTTGGCGGTGTTGGATTTACAGGCCCAACCATGTCGCCTACCCGTTGGACTTGGCAAAAGAATACGCCCCAGGGCTTAATCCAAACGGGAAGAATTCTGACCTTGAGTGGAGCGGCCTTTATTGGGTTCTTGTTTATTGCTGTGCTGCTTGGACTTTAAGCATTATTGTTGAACTTGTCCCTGATGCAGTTGAGGGGAATAAGACTGTGCTTAGTGAAAGCATGGAGTAATCTCTACTATGAGTGCGACAAGTTTAATTCTGCTTGCAATAAGCTTGGGCGTCCTTATCCTGGCTGCCATGTACAACGATTTTAGGGGGGAGTTGACGCGGCGGCGGCATGCTGAAAAGCAGCTCCTTCAGCAAACCAATCGAGAGCGCTTGGTGACGCAAATTGCGCAACATATCCGGCGCTCTCTAGATCTTGATGAGGTGCTTTCTACCACGGTGGAGGAAGTTCAGCGCTTTCTCCAGGCAGATCGTGTCTTGATCTATCGGCTTTGGGACAATGGAACGGGAAGTGCCATTCACGAAACGGTGCTGCCGCCATATCCCAGTGTCCTAGGCCAAACGTTTCCAGAGGAAGTATTTCCCCAGGCTTATCATCAAGCTTATGCCTTGGGGAAAACTCGCATCATTGCTGATGTTGAGCAGGCGAATGTGGAACCTTGTTTGATTGATTTTGTGAAGCAGTTTGGGGTGCAGGCTAAGCTGGTGGTGCCGATTATTCAAGAGCATCGTAGCGATCCTGCGGATGAGTCAGACACGTCTTCTTCCTACCTCTGGGGGCTATTGATTGCCCATCAGTGCGCTCAACCCCGTCAGTGGGAGGACTGGGAGGTGGAGTTACTGACGCAGTTGGCGACTCAGGTGGCGATCGCCATTCAACAATCGGAACTTTACAACCAACTCCAGCAGCTCAATACCCAGCTTGAACAACGGGTTGAGCGACGTACCCTAGAACTTGCAACTTCTAATGAGTCTTTGCGGGCCGAAATTACAGAACGCCAGCGCACAGAAGTTGCCTTACGTCACACCAACAATACACTGCAAGCCTTAATTACAGCTTCGCCCCGCGCCATTGTGATGTTGGATCGCGACGGGAATGTCAAAATCTGGAACCCAGCGGCGGAGCGGATGTTTGGCTGGACTGAAGCGGAGGTGCTAGATCACCCCAACCCCGTTGATCTAGCAGAGCAATCCTCAGACTATTCCACCTTGCATCACTGGGTTTTAGAAGGAGAAACCTACACCCGTCTAGAATTTTGCCAACGTAAAAAAGATGGCACCCCCATTCATATCATTTTCTCCGCCGCCCCCCTGCTAGATAGCGAAGGAGCCATCAACGGAGTTGTTGCGGTGATGGCAGATATTACCGAACAAAAGCAGCGGGATGAGCAATTGCGTTTGCTCCAATCGGTTGTGGTCAATACCAACGATGCGGTGATTATTACAGAGGCCGAACCTATTGATGCCCCTGGCCCTCGGATTTTGTACGTCAACGAGGCATTTACCCACATTACAGGCTACCAGCCCGAGGAGGTATTGGGTAAAACCCCTCGGATTTTACAAGGCCCTAAAACCGACACTACTGAACTGCATCGGGTGCGGGAGGCGCTTGCAAGCTGGGAACCTGTGACCATAGAAGTGATTAACTATCGCAAAGATGGGTCTGAGTTTTGGAATGAATTTAGTTTGGTGCCCGTGGCTGACCAAAAAGGTTGGTACACCCACTGGATTGCGGTACAGCGCGACACCACTGCTCGCAAGCGTGCCGATGAAATCCGCCTTGCCCTAGAGCGCGAGAAAGAACTGAGCGCCCTCAAAATCCGTTTCTTTTCAATGGCCTCCCATGAGTTTCGGACGCCCCTGAGTACGGTTCTTGCCGCTGCCCAGGTGCTTGAAAATTCCCAGCCAGAATGGGACAACACCGAAAAACGCCTGCGAAATCTGCACCGCATTCAAGACTCGGTTAGAAATATGGTGCAGTTGTTGGATGACATTCTAACCATCAACCGCGCTGAAACTGGGAATCTGGCCTTTAATCCCAAGCCCCTCAACCTGGAATTGTATTGCCACCACTTTGTGGAGGAAATGAATCTCAATGCGGGCACTCAAAATCTGCCGACCTTCACCAGCAAGGGGACTGTTCAGCCCATTAGTGTGGATGAAAAGCTACTGCGATCGATTTTGTCTAATCTGTTGTCCAATGCAATTAAGTACTCACCACAGGGGGGTGGCGTGGCTTTGACTCTGGAGTATCAAGCGAATATGGCGCTGTTGAAGGTGGAAGATCAAGGAATTGGGATTCCACTAGAGGATCAAAAACATCTGTTTGAGCCGTTCCATCGCGGTAAGAATGTTCGCACGATTTCAGGGACGGGGTTAGGGTTGGTTGTGGTTAAGAAATGCGTGGATTTACATCAAGGCACGATTTGCTTCAACAGTGAGCCAGGGGTTGGTACGATCTGTTGGGTTACGTTGCCGCTGTGATGTTGAAGAGATGCGACGATCGCCTCCCGATTCACTTTCCCCTGAGCATTCCGAGGAATTTCCCCTACGCTAAGCCAGCGTTTCGGGTGCTTATAGTGACTTAATGGGTTCTCCAGTGCATCCTTCAGCATCTGGGCGGTAATGTTTGGATTCTCGGGCACGTATAGTGCAATCACTGCTTCACCCCATTGGTCATCGGGGAATCCGGTGACATAGACATCTTTGACGAGTCCAGTGCTTTTCAGCGCGGTTTCCACTTCCTCTGGAAAAATGTTTTCCCCTCCTGAAATAATTTTTCGGCTATTGCGGCCTGTGATGTGGAGATGGTTTTGCGCGTCAAAATAGCCTAGATCATCCGTTGTGAAGTTGGCTTCGGGGGAATGGTTGGGATAGTAGCCTTGAAACAGCGATTTAGATTGAATGACAATCGTTCCAATTTGCCCCACGGTGGAAGGCTGTTCTACGGTGTCGCAAATTTCAATCTGAGCATGGGGTAAAATACTCCCCGCGTCCATCTGTCCTCTTAAAAAATCTTGGGGTTTTAGGGTAACAACCTGGGAAGCGGTCTCTGTCATGCCGTAGGTGGGCGCTAGATTGAGCTGATGTTGTTTGGCTTGGTCTAGCAGCGAAGGCCATGCTGGGGCACCGCCGAGCAGAATGGTGTGGAATTGCTGAAGCCAAGGAATGCGATCGGGTTGCTGGAGAAGTCTTTGAAGTTGGGTGGGCACGAGGGAGAGAAAGTATTTTTGTGGAAACAGGTTTTGGATGGAAAGATTGACACCTTGCACTACCCCCCTCAGTCCCCCCTTGGTAAGGGGGGAAGAAGATAAGTTCTGGCTTTCTTCATGGGAATGGTTATTGAGGAGGTTGGCAAAGGGGATGATTTGGAGCTGTCCGTGGGTGAGGAGCGATCGCGCAAACTGCATCAGCCCACTAACGTGATACAGCGGAAGCATACAGCAAGAATTGATAGAATCCACCCCGAAAAAACTCTGAAATCCCTGTACTGAAGAGGTAAGCGTAGCCCAAGTATGGATGGCAAATTTGATGTGACCAGACGATCCACCAGTTGGAATCATAATCCAGCCTTTTTCTTTGGTATCCGATGGCTTGAGGTTGGGTGGCGTTGGAATGGGCACTGTTCCCCAGACTTGATGAGGTTGTACTAAGTCCATTACCCACTGCCATTCTTGAAGGCTCCAGGCGGGATTGCCTAGAAACACAGGGCATTCGGTGAGGCACGCTGCCATGAAGCTTGCTAACAAATCAATGGGTTCTGTTTGGGATACTAGAATGCGGGGGAATTGGTTTTGAGTGGTGAAGGTAGAGAGGCGATCGCAGTAAATATTTGTCCGCTCAATCCAGCGGGCTTGATCTGCGCCTAAAAGATCGAAGGTTAAGGTTTCTTCAAATGCCGCTTGGGCTGAAGGGGAGGACAGGCGGACTCTTGGTGCGTAGCGATCTCTCATCGTTACAGTGTATGACTAACAGTGTATGACTATGATTTCTATCGCACTCAATCATGATTTTAGTCTACAGAGAAAGTCGCAGTTTTATAGTGCTATTGCAACGTGTGCATCAAGCTTTAGGACTGCTAACGGAAATACGATTGTTCTGGGTCAACAAAACATTTGAGTCGTGGTTGATTTACATGACTTTTGCTAAATCCCTCGAAAGGTAGAGAATATATATGGCAGTTTGTGAAATTATTCTACTGGAAGAGAGTAACGAAATCTGAAATTCACTCAAAAGTCAATAAGCATATCATTTCTAAAAGCAGATGCTAGGTAAAATTAGCTATGAAGATAACTCGTCGATTTATATCTTAGATTTAAATCTTTAAACAGAAGAGCATTGTCGAAAGATTTTAAAATTTTAATGTAACGGGAAAAGCAAAATGAGCACTGCAATTGATAACTTTACCCAGCAACTTCATGACAATCTAGAAGCAGTTGAAGATCGGGCAAAGGCGCTGAAGGAAAGCATTCAATCTGCGCCCCAAAAGACTCAGGCTGAAATTCAATCGAAACTCGACGAAGCAAAGACAAAGCTAGACGCGAAGAAAAAAGAATTCGATGAGTATCGGGCCAAGCTTAAAACGCAATTTGAGGAAAAAGAGTCTGAGGTGAAGTCCCATGTCGAAGAATGGAAAGCGAGCCGTGAAATCAAAAAGCTCGAACATCGGGCAGAGAGCGCTGAAAGCTATGCGGCTACAGCGACCTTTTTAGCAATGGCGGCAATGGAAGAAGCTGAAGAAGCAACCTTGGCGGCGATCTCTGCCAGACTCGATGCTGAAGCCGCTACGGAAACCATATAAAAAAGAGCTGACTGGCTGAGTGTTGAAATCCTAGAACTTACGTACTTGAAGCGGCAAACCCCGATCCCCTCTAGCTCTTTCAGAGTGGTGATGCCAAGAAAAAGGGGGAACTCTTCGGATTGAGTTCTAAATAGATTTTTTCTTGACTGACAGCTCAGAAAATTCACAAAATATGTGCGTCAGTCAATAGACCCCAGCTAGGCAGAATCATGGAGTAGAAAGATAATAATGCCTGCAATAAATCATAAAGCTGGCACGTACTACGTCATCTTAATTTCGGGAGCTGCTGCGCTTGGTGGGTTCTTGTTTGGTTTTGACACAGCCGTAATTAATGGCGCAGTGATAGCGCTAACCAAAGCATTTAATGTCAGTAGCTGGCTGACGGGTTTGGCCGTATCTCTAGCTTTACTAGGGTCTGCGGTGGGGGCCTTTTGCGCTGGACAGATTGCGAATCGCTACGGTCGAGTAAAAGCGATGGTAGTTGCCGCAGGGTTATTTACCCTTGGCGCGCTTGGCTCTGGATTTGCCGTCAGCATTTGGGACTTTATTTTTTGGCGACTGCTGGGCGGTATTGCCGTTGGTGTGGCCAGCGTCATCGCGCCTACATACATTGCAGAATGCTCGCCTGCTCAGATGCGGGGCAGGCTCGGATCGCTTCAGCAGCTGGCGATCGTTTCAGGCATCTTCATTGCGCTACTGAGCGACTACTTCATTGCGGTATCGGCAGGATCAGCAGAGCTACCCTTTTTGTTTGGGGTGACGGCTTGGCGCTGGATGTTTTTGACGGCAGCGTTGCCAGCCGTGCTATACGGCATGGCTGCATTGACCATTCCTGAATCTCCTCGCTATTTGGTTGCTCAAGGGCGAGAGCAGGAAGCTTCTACTGTTCTTGCTAAGATTTTGGGCGGTAACGTCTCGTCAAAAATTGAAGAGATTCGGCAAACTGTCTTTAGAGAGCGTAGGCCTAACTTATCTGACCTGTTTGGAAAAAATGGTCAGCTATTGCCGATTGTTTGGATCGGAATAGGGCTATCGGTGCTACAGCAGTTTGTGGGCATCAACGTGATTTTTTACTACAGTAGCGTCTTGTGGCGGGCCGTTGGTTTTTCCGAGCAAGATTCTCTCAAGCTTACGGTCTTGACGGGTGCAGTCAACATTATAACGACGCTGATTGCAATTACTTTTGTCGATAGGTTTGGCCGTAAGCCCTTGCTGTTGATAGGGTCAGTTGGCATGACCTTAACGTTAGGCACATTGACCACACTTTTTGGGAATGCAGCCTTGGATGCCGCGGGTAATCCATCGCTTGTCGGCTCTGCTGGTATATTTGCGCTTTTGGCAGCCAACCTATACGTATTTTGCTTCGGGTTTTCTTGGGGACCCGTAGTTTGGGTACTTTTAGGCGAAATGTTTAATAATAAAATTCGCACACCAGCTCTATCGATCGCAGCCGCAGCGCAGTGGATCGCAAACTTTATTGTCTCTACAACCTTTCCACCACTACTGCAATATTTTGGACTGGGTGCAACCTACGGGCTTTACACGCTTTCGGCAGCAATCTCAATCTTTTTCGTTGCCTTTTTTATTAAAGAAACCAAAGGAATAGAGCTTGAACACATGTAAATCACGAATTGCTTATTTTTAATACTGCCAACTGAGTCTTTAGGAGAATCATGATGTTAGATATCGATGAAATGGGACATAAAGAAATACACGAACTGTTGCTCCAAGTAGGATACGGCCATCTTGGCTGCATCCATGAAGGCAAACCCTACGTCATGCCAATGCAGTATTACCTCGAAGATTCTGACATTTACCTGTTTACAACAGTCGGAATGAAGACTCACGATATGGATTCGAATCCAGAAATTTGCCTACAGGTTGAAGCACTTCAAGATCCACTTCATTGGCGCAGCGTGATTGTAAATGGTCGAGCCGATCGCCTGACAGAGCAGGAGGACATTGATCGTGCAATGCAGTGTATTAAAAAACGTAATTCAACACTTTCTCCTGCAATCAATCGAACCTGGATCGATGCAGAGGGGCGTTCAGAAGTAATTGCAATCTATCGCGTTCATCCCAGCGAGATGACCGGACGAACAACAGATGGAGTCAGCAGTCAGTAAGAACTGTATTGCTTGGGTTCTTTTTACTATTTTCATAAGGAATTGTATGACGAATAAAATTGACATTAATAAATCTGTCCCTCGCGAGCGGTGGGGCGAGTTTTTTGACCAGTTTTCAGATGGTAATCGTGGACGACATATTTCGATTGAAATAATCGGTGGGGAACTGGGTGATGTAGAACTGATCCAGAACGTACCTTTGATGGCAATGATTTACGATCGCCCTGGTAAGGGAGATGATTTGGTCATTGAAGTAGGCCAAGACGAAGTGACTTACGCTCACACAGTTGATTCGCCTACTGAAGTTTTGACAGGGCAGGACTCAAACGGTCTGATGCTAGCGGTTTGGATTAGTGATGCTGCTGGTACAAAAACGTTGGTCAAGCTCCAGGCTGATTGAAAACACTTAACTAAACCTAGCTTTTCAAAAGGTGCGTTGATATGAGTAAGGAATTGAATGCCTATTTATTAGGTGGTGGCATCGGCTCTCTGGCAGCCGCAGCCTTCATGATCCGTGATGGCGGACTCCCTGGCAAAAATATTTTCATCCTGGAAGCAAAGTCTCTTCTTGGTGGAAGTTTAGATGGATACGGAAACCCTGTAGAAGGCTATTCGATGCGGGGCGGACGAATGTTGACAACGGACAACTACGAATGCACTTGGGATCTTTACAAGTCGATTCCTTCTCTAGGTTCGCCTGATAAGTCAGTATTTGACGAAACGGTAGCATTCAACGAGCAGCACAAGTCAAACTGCATGGCGCGTCTCGTTGACCGCCGCCGAGCGAAAGTTCCGGTAAGTTCGATGGGCTTTTCTATGCAAAATCGCAAGGAATTGTTAGAGCTTAGCTTGGCTGAGGAAGATGCGGTGGGTGCTAGCTGCATCACGGATTGGCTTTCCCCAGATTTCTTTGAGACTGAATTTTGGTACATGTGGGCGACTACGTTTGCATTTCAACCGTGGCATAGTGCCGTTGAGTTTAAGCGGTATCTGCATCGCTTTATGCTTGAATTCACTCGGATTGAAACGCTCGCTGGCGTAAAGCGCACAATTTACAATCAGTACGATTCACTGGTTCGTCCACTTCAGCGTTGGCTTGCAGACCAAGATGTAAATTTCATCATTGATTGCAAGGTAACGGATCTGGAGCGCAAGGTCGAAGCAGGCAAACTGTTGGTGACGGGCATTCACTATCAGCATGGGGGGCAAAGCAAGGCGATCGCCCTTAAAGACGGCGACCTTGTATTTCTGCAAAACGGCTCGATGACCGATGCCTCAAGCATAGGTTCCATGACGAGCGCACCCCAGAAGCTGGCCAAACAGGACTGCAATAGCTGGGCACTATGGGAAAAGTTAGCGGCAGAGAATCCAGACTTTGGCAATCCGGCTGCTTTCAATAGCAGCATCGCTGAGTCCCACTGGGAATCTTTCACCGTCACGCTTAAAAACCCTGCTTTTTTTGACAAGATGACGGCATTTAGTAGTAATGAGCCAGGAACGGGTGGACTCGTCACATTTAAAGATTCAAACTGGCTTATGTCAATTGTGCTGGCCCATCAGCCCCACTTTGCTAATCAGCCTGCTGATGTTCAGGTTTTTTGGGGATATGCCCTTTTCCCTGATCGCGTGGGGGATTTTGTACCAAAACCGATGAGCGATTGCAACGGTGAGGAAATTCTGCGAGAACTCTGCGGTCATCTACGATTCGACTTAGATACCGTGACATCAGCCAACTGCATTCCTTGCCGAATGCCGTATATTACCAGTATGTTTATGCCGCGTTCACGCACGGATCGACCGTTACCGATCCCACGCAGCTCAAAGAACCTTGCGTTCATCAGCCAGTTTGTCGAAATTCCTGATGATGTTGTCTTCACGGTCGAGTATTCAGTA
>JANLSD010000314.1:0-69851 GCA_031362245.1 Acaryochloridaceae cyanobacterium OTE_25_metabat_464
GGCGATAAGCCGGTTCGCGGTGAGCGCACATAATGCCGCGTCGGGTTCCAATACCCGCATCTAGCATGGCTTGCATTATTTTTAACTGGTCGTACTGTTGAGACAACCGAACGCAGTAACTTTGCCAATTGCTCCTCGCCCATATTGGCTCCGTTGGCAATTTCAATCCTGGGATGTCTGCCAACATGAGATGATACCGCTGCGCGAGAAAACGGCGACGTTCGATAATTTCTGGAAGGCGTTTGAGCTGTTCTCTCCCCACTGCTGCTTGGATATCAGTCATGCGATAGTTGTAGCCCAAGGTCGGATACGACTCAAAGATGACTTGTTTGGAACCATGGCGCACGGTATCCGGTACGCTCATGCTGTGCTGTCGCAAGAGTCGAAATTGCCGATCCCATTCAGGATTATTGGTCGTAATCATGCCGCCATCGCCTGTTGTAATTACCTTGCGAGGATGAAACGAAAAACAAGCAATGTCCCCACGGGGCTTCCCAATTTTTTCCCATTGCCCGTCCCAAAGAATTTCGCTGCCGATGGCACAGGCTGCGTCTTCAATCACAGGTAAGGAGTGTTGACGCGCAATTTCTACAATAGACTTAAGATCGCAGGGCATCCCCATTTGATGCACAACCAGAATCGCTCGTGTGCGAGGACTAATGGCTGCTTCAATCAGAACCGGATTGATGTTGTAGGTTTGCGGTTCAATATCCACAAAAACAGGAATCGCACCGCAGTAGCGAATACTATTGGCCGTGGCAATATAAGAATGGCTAACGGTAATAACCTCATCATCCGGTTGTACACCCACCGCCAGTAAAGCTAAATGCAGTGCGGTGGTGCAATTGGAAACGGCACAGGCATACTGCCCACCCACATAGGCTGCAAACTCTTGTTCAAAGGCAGCGACTTCTGGCCCCTGTGTCACCCAGCCAGAGAGAATAGCACGTCTAGCTGCTTCTGCTTCTGCTTCTCCTAGCAAGGGTTTGGCGATCGGTATACTCTGCATGACCTTAGACATTACTTGTTTCCTTCGCTAGCTTTTGTTCTTTCCACCAACTCACCAGACGGCCCAGTCCCTCTTCTAGAGAAACTTCAGCTTCAAAGCCCAACAATGCTTTCGCTTTTTCAATATCCGCCAATCGACGCTGTACGGGATTCGTTTTTCGCTCTGGGCCATACTCAGGCTTGAGGTCAGAACCCATCACCTTTGCTAGGCTAAGGGCTAAGTCATTCAGACTGGTTTCAACACCACTTGCAACGTTGAAAACTTCATCCGTAATCTCAGCCTTAGCGGCCAAAATGTTGGCTCTGGCAATGTCTTCGATATAGACAAAGTCCATCGTCTGTTGACCGTCGCCAAAAATTAAGGGCGGTTGCCCCGTAATAATGCGATCCATCCACCGAATCAATACCTCCGTATAAACGCCGAAGATATCCATGCGCGGCCCGTAAACGTTGAAGTAACGCAAGGCAACGTAGTCTAGACCATACATGTCGTAAAAACTGCGAAGTAATCCTTCGTTAAAAACCTTCGCAGCGCCATAAATCGTGCGGTTGTTGTAAGGATGGTGGGACTCGGTTGTGGGAAAGTCCTCAGCCATCCCATAGATAGACGCCGACGATGCGGCAACAACCTTTTTGACCTTGGCATTGACCGCCGCTTCTAAAACATTGAAGGTGCCATCTGCTAAAACTTCCAATGCAAGGCGAGGCTCCTCGGCACATTGGGTGATGCGAATGGCTGCTTGATGGAAGACGGTATCTACCCCCTGCATCACATCTGCTAAAAGTTGGCGATCGCGAATATCTCCCTCCACCAGAACCAGTGGGCCTTTGGCCTGGGCATGGGCAAGGTTCTCAAGCCGCCCGCGTGTGAAATTGTCTAAAATAATAATCTCTGAAACACCTTCTTGAATCAGAAGATCGGCGATGTGTGAGCCAACTAAACCTGCTCCACCGGTAATTAAAACACGTTGATTTTGCATTTGCGATTCACTCCTGACCTGATAACTGATATTCATCGCGCCAACGCATGAATTGAGCTGGAACGCCAGCAACAATTGCAAAGGGTGGCACATCCTTGGTGACAACTGCTCCAGCGCCAATAATGCTTCCTTTCCCGACCGTTACTCCTGGCAAGAGGACGGCATTGGTGCCGATATCTGCACCTGTTTCTACCTTGACGGGTTTGATCTCTAGATCCGTTTGGATGACGGGGACATCAATCGGTACGCCAATGTGCGTTGACCCCAGCACCTTGGCTCCAGGTCCCCATCCCACATAATCTTCAAGAATCAGATCGCGGGCATCAAAGTAACTTTGGGGGCCAATCCAAACGTGGTTCCCAATGACGCATCTACCATCAAACCGCCCTTGAATATAGGTTTGCGACCCTATAAATACGCCATCGCCCAGTTCAAAGGTTTCCAGGTGCTTAAACCCAACATGACTGCCAATCTGAACCCCATCTCCCACCTGTTTGGCGATCGCATGCCAAAGTACGCGTCGCATGAGTGCATCAAACTTGCCCTCGCCAATGGCGAAACGAGCATACAGCTCAAGCAAACCCTCACGAGTATACTGGTCGCGCAGATGCTCAGCCATTTCCGTCTCAAAGTCTGGATCTTTAGTCGAGACTTCTGTGCCGTGAATTGCCTTTACAATTCTGCTGGTTGATAACTCCATCATGAGAGACTCTCGCATACAGCATTAGCAATAACGTTGATTTGTGCTTCGGAAAGCTCGGGATACATCGGTAGCGAGAGCACCTCAGCCGCCACCAGCTCAGATTCAGGAAAATCGCCCTCATGGTGCCCTAAGTCCGCAAAAGCCTTCTGCAAATGCACCGGAATAGGATAATGGATGCCAGTCTGAATGCCCTGCTCATTCAGCTTCTGCTGTAAAGCCTCTCGCTGGGGAACTCGCAGGACATACACATGGTAAACATGATGACCATAAGGCATTGCGACTGGCGTTTTGAGTCCCGAATCAGCAAGAAGTGCATCATACTGAGCAGCATGGGTTCTGCGTGCGTCTGTCCATCGATCTAAATAGCGCAATTTCACTCGCAAAATAGCGCCCTGGATCCCATCCATGCGGTAGTTATATCCCTTCATGACATGGTTATACCGACCATCTTGGCCCCAGTCTCGTAGCATGCGCATTTTCCGGGCATATTCAGGATTATTGGTGACGGCCATACCGCCTTCGCCGTAAGCACCTAGGTTTTTGCCGGGGTAAAAACTAAAGCAGCCAATATCGCCAAGGCTACCCACTCGACGGCCTTTGTATTCTGACCGATGGGCTTGAGCTGCATCTTCGATTACCTTCAACCCATGACGGTGTGCAATCTCCATGATTGGATCCATATCTGCGGGCTGACCGTACAAATGGACTGGCATAATAGCCTTTGTCTTTGCAGTAATGGCTTTTTCAATCTGATTCACATCCATGGTGTAGGATACGGGATCGATATCGACGAATACTGGCGTTGCTCCTGTATAGGCGATCGCCGAGACGGTTGCCACAAAGGTAAACGGAACCGTGATGACTTCATCTCCAGCCCCAATTCCAGCCGCAAGCAAGGCTAGATGAAGCGCGCTCGTTCCAGTATTTAAGGCAACGCCGTGCTCTGCACTACAGTAAGCAGCAAACTCTTGCTCTAAAGCTAAAACCTCGTCTCCTAAGATGAATTGAGTGCTGTCTAAGACATTAAGAACTGCCGTATTAATTTCGTCTTTAATACTGTTGTACTGAGACTTTAAATCGACAAACGGAATCATGCTGCTACCTCCACCGCATCTAATTGAACCAACTGTCCTCGCTGCTTCATCGACTGAGTTGCAGCCTCTAAAATTCTGACCACCCGCAATCCTGACGCACCATCGGTAATGGGGCGATCGCCATGCTGAATACACCGGATAAAATGCAACGCCTCAGTTCTCAGGGCCTCAGTTACCTCTAAATGGGGTGCCCACATGTCTCCAGCCCGATACCCAATGAGCCTTTGATAGGTATTTTCAGCGGAATCGTTCACAGTAATACCCTTGTCATAGACCTTTACCTTTTCGCTCGGGTCTAGGTCGTCAAAAACAATCATTTTTTGACTACCCCCAATGAGTGTGCGCCGAACTTTCACGGGGGCTAGCCAGTTGACATGGAGGTGAGCGATCAAGTTATTTTCAAAAAATAAAGTGAGGTAGGCAATATTTTCAGGGCCACCCATAATGTGACTGATGCCTGTGGCAGAAACAGCATAGGGTTTCGATGGCAAGACATAGTCCATGATGGACAGATCGTGAACCGCTAGGTCCCAGAGGACATTGACATCATGTTGAAATAAACCAAGATTGACTCGTACAGAATCGTAGTAGTAAATATTGCCCAGCCGATTGTTAAATACGAGTTCCTGCATTTTACGAACCGCACCCGTGTAAACAAAGGTGTGGTCTACCATCAAAACCAAGTTACGACGCTCTGCCTCGTCAATGAGGCGCAGGGATTGTTCTGTTGTTGCTGTCATGGGCTTTTCGACCATTACATGTTTGCCTGCCTTTAATGCTGCCAAGGCCAGATCGTAGTGGGTAGAAACTGGAGTGGCGATCGCCACTGCATCAATGTCTGGGTCATTGAAAATATCCTGACAGTCCGTTGTAATCTGAATCGTTGGATAACGAGACTGCATTTTGGTTAGGAGTTCTAACTTAAAATCACTAATCGTCTTGACTCTTGCACCAGGTATCTCCGAAAAATTTCGCACTAGGTTAGGTCCCCAGTAACCGCAGCCAATTACACCAATATTTATAACGCTTTTCATATTTTTTATAAGAGTTCATTGAAAATGAAATGACATTGAAGATCGAGAAAGAATGAATAGAGGTTCATTGACGGACATCCCCCACGACTCGAGCTGGTACCCCTGCAACAATGGCGTAATCTGGTACATCTTTGGTCACAACCGCGCCTGCCCCTACTAAGGCTTTTTCACCAATTGTTAACCCAGGTAAGACCGTAGCGTTACTTCCAATGGATGCAGAGCGCTTTACCAAAGTTTTGACCACCGCCCAATCGTCTTCTGTTTGTAAAGTCCCATCTTCATTTGTGGCGTTTGGATAAACATCGTTGGTAAACATAACGCCATGACCAATAAATACTTCATCTTCAATCACAACACCCTCGCAAAGAAAGCTATGGGATGAGACTTTGCACCGACAACCAACTGTGACATTTTTTTGGATTTCCACAAAACTGCCAATCTTCGTCTCATCTCCAATCTGGCACCCATAAAGATTGACAAGCTGAGGGTGAAATATTTTGACATTGTTGCCAAGTAATACATCGTTATTAATGGTCATCGTTTTATGGCCTTTCACTCATTGCAACAGAGAACGAAGCTTCATCCTTTTTTTGACAAATCCAAACGGCATCTTCCAAGTACGTACATTCGTTTGAGTGCCATTCGTACTCTGCACGTTCATGACCATGCATGCTTACTTCAAATGGACATATTTCCGTAAGATTTTCCAATAAAGTACTACTACGACGATCCGAGAACCATGTCGTTAGATTATAAGCCCCCATATATAATCTGAGTTTCGGGATTTCACAATGGAGAATGAATGTTCCAGACTCTCTGCAATAAGGTGCTTGAGGGTCAAAAGACCAGAAAATACAAATGGGCTGTTGTAAATGATTGACGATTTGAAAAGAAAAGCGCAGACCATCAACGGGTTGGGTAATGCATAATGCAAATTCAACCGTAATGGGTTGTCCCCAGCAGTGGATGCCTGCCCCCTCAGAGGTATGCACTTTGGCCCAAGAGAGATAATTTCCTGTTTTTGTTAAGGGAGCTTTGTAATGCCCAGGTTGCTCAGTACTTACTTGTTGGCTTGTAAGATATAGCCCCACTGCTTTGTCAGTATGACCATCAAACTGAATATCGCCTTTAGATAAAAGAATGCAACGCTTGGTTAGCTGGGAGATCGCCTGCATACTATGGCTCACGAACAAGACCGTCCGCCCTTCCTTCGTTGCGACATCACCCATTTTTCCCAAACATTTCTTTTGAAAGGCAGAATCCCCTACTGCTAATACCTCATCGACAATCAAAATTTCAGGCTCTAAATGGGCCGCAACAGAAAATGCAAGCCGAACATACATTCCAGAAGAATATCGTTTGACGGGTGTATCTAAAAATTGCTCTACTTCTGCAAAGGCAACGATTTCATCAAATTTCTGTTTGATTTCAACGCGCCCCATCCCTAAAATGGCACCATTCAGAAAAATGTTTTCTCGCCCTGTCAGTTCTGGGTGAAAACCAGTCCCGACTTCTAAAAGACTGGCAACCCGGCCTTTAATTGCAATGTTCCCCTTGGTAGGCTCCGTAATTCGGCTTAATAGTTTTAGGAGCGTCGATTTACCCGCACCATTACGGCCAATAATCCCAACGGCTTCCCCTTGGTTGACCTCAAAGGTAATTCCTTTTAATGCCCAAAACTCTTCCCTGGTTGGATCCGGTTCTCTAGACGCTGCAGATTTTACAAAATGATTCACAAAAGACTTTGTCCCTGATGCAATGACATCTCGCAAAGCTTTATAGCGATAGGTTCTCTCTTGCTGATGGCTGAGGATATACTTTTTACTTAAGTTATCAACCCTAATAATCGGATCGGACATTGGTTTTCAACCTGGCTCAATAATTTTAGGGTTTAAGCCCTATACTACTTATTCTAAAAATACTAAGATAGAAATTTTTAAGTTACCTTGCTTCAAGATATCAATATGTATATCATTACTAACTCATCTAATGCCGATCTGTCCATAATTTACCTATTAATGATTGAAAGTGCCTAAATCAGCTTGTATGGCTCGGATAATCAAATGACATCCGCAAAAGTTTGCTCCATTTTGCGAAAGTACCATATCCCACTAATCAACAAAAATACAACAAGAGTAACTGAGAGCAAAAATCCAGGCCAGTAAATATTAAAGCTACTCCCTAAAATTGCCCAACGAAATCCATCAATTACACCCACCATTGGATTTAAGGAATAGATCAATCGCCATTGATCGGGTACAATACTGCTGCTAAAGCCTACAGGTGATATATATAAGCCAAATTGAACAATAAAAGGGACAATGTAGCGAAAATCTCGATATTCTACATTTAATGCCGACAGCCATAAACCTGCTCCAATGGCTGCAGCAAAGGCAATTAAAATAAACAAGGGTAACGTTAAAATACGCCAGCCTGGCACAAAGTCATACCACGCCATCAAGCCCAACAAAATAATGCCGGAAATCATGAAATCGACAAAGCTCACTATGACCGCACTTGTTGGAACAATTAGACGAGGAAAATAAACTTTAGAAATGAGGTTAGAGTTTGAAATAAGACTATTACTACATTCACTTAACGAATTTGAAAAAAACTGCCAGGGCAACATCGCTGCAAATACTAAAATGGGATATGGAACACCTTCAGAGGGCAATTTTGCTAATTTTCCAAAAACCACTGAAAATATAATCATAGATAAAAAAGGCCGAATCAGAGCCCAAGCAATCCCAACGGCTGTTTGCTTATATCGCACTAAAATATCGCGCCAAGCGAGAAAATAAAATAATTCTCGATAATTCCACAGATCTCGCCAATATTGCTGTTCGGTTCGTCCCGCTTGAATCAAAATTCCTTCAGTTTTCATTCACCATTCACCTTGAATCTATTTTTTATAATTTAATTGAGAATCGATGAATTGATTTGAGTTTTTAACTCATAAGATTTAGATTGTCTGGATAGCCTCCAAAGCGATCGCTTTGCCAATCTCCAGCGAAGCAGTTGCAGCAGGAGAAGGAGCATTACACACATGGACAGAACGTCGATCTTTCACAATTAAGAAGTCATCGACTAAGCTACCGTCATTCATTAAAGCTTGGGCACGAACACCTGCATGGGCAGGAATTAGATCGTCTGCCTCAACTTCAGGAATAAGACGCTGTAAGCTGTGGACAAATGCAGTTTTACTCCAAGATCGAATCATTTCTCGTAACCCTTCATCGGCATGTTTGATAGCTAATTTCCAGAGACCAGGATAAGTCATCACTTCAGCAAAATCACGAAAATCAAAATCTGTTTTGTTGTAACCCTCACGCTTAAAACTAAGAACCGCATTAGGCCCTGCATGAACATGACCGTCAATCATGCGAGTAAAATGAACACCTAGAAATGGAAAATTAGGGTTTGGAACTGGATAAATTAAATGTTTAACCAAATGCCGTTTTTCAGGCTTCAGTTCGTAATACTCTCCTCTAAAGGGAATAATTTTTGCTAAGGGTTTAACATGTCCTAATTTTGCGATGCGATCGCTATGTAGACCAGCACAGTTTATAACTACCTGTGTTTCAAACGCTCCATTACTTGTTTCAATTACCTGAACATTATCTTTTTTAATGATGTGCTCAACTTTGGTATTGAGATAAAGTTCACCCCCGCGAAGCCTGATTAAATCAATATACTTCTTGCAGACTTGTTTATAATCAACAATACCGGTTAAAGGAACGTGAATACCAGCTAGACAACGAACATGGGGCTCAATTGTATTAACTTGATGCGAGGTAAGCTTAGTAATATTTATGCCATTTTCTAAACCTCGCATATATAGATTTTCTAGTAAAATCAAATCTTCAGGGTCAATAGCAACAATTAATTTGCCGCAAATTTCATGTTTTATTTCATGATCTTGGCAGAATTTCACCAAAGCATCTCGACCATTCCGACAAAGCTTTGCCTTCAAGCTCTTTGGTTTATAATAAATGCCAGAATGAATAACACCACTATTATTACCTGTTTGATGATGTGCCCAGAAATTTTCTTTTTCAAGTACTGCTACAAGAGAGTCTGGATAGTCATCGCACAAGCTTAAAGCAGTTGACAAACCAACAATACCGCCTCCAATAATCACAAACTTATACATAGTTTTAAGTCAAAAATATACTGAATTGGAGGAAGGCTTTAAAAAAGTCTTTAATAAAATTTTTATATCTTTCATTAAATTCCATTTTTCTAGGTATTTATATTCAAGATAAATACTTTGCTTAATATCTGTTGGAGACTGGTTGTTTTTTGCTGAACATGGATTTAGAATTCCAGGGAGAGAATGAAGATAATATCTATACTCAGAATTTATTTTTATTCCATCATGCAAAGTTAATGCTCTGGGGCCAACAATACTCATTTCACCCCATAAGACATTAATTAATTGAGGTAATTTATCTAAACTATACTTCTGCATCCATCTATTTAGAGACGCTGATTTAATAGAATTTTTTTGTGTATTTAACATCTCGTGATGTTCGATTTCTGAATGTCCTTGAATTTTGATACCCTCTGGTAATTGGAATTTTAGAGCTTGAAATAATCTTCCTCCCTTCCCAATTTTCCAATCTCGAGAAAAAATAGAGTTTTCTGACTTTAGATGGAGTAAAATAATTAGCACTAAAAAAACAGGACTGAACAGACATAACAATAAAACCGCAATAACTTTATCAAAAATGCTTTTAATTATCCAACTTAATAGAGGCTGTTTCTCCGATCTTCTACTGCCAGAAGCTAAACGAACAAATATTTTCTTTTTCACTTGTTTGCAAGAATCAGCCCAGAATTCAATCTCGGCTTCTCCTAAGCTTAAATCAACACAAACTAAATTTGCAGAAGAATTCTTTAAACATTTTTTTAGCCATTGAACATTTTGAAGAGCAGCTAGATTATTATGATTTTTCGCACGCCCAACCCAAAGAATTCCGCACTTCCATTGTAAGGAGCAAAAATTTTCTTCATGACTTGCTTTAGGAGAGGATAAAGCTTGTACGAGAAAAACTTTAGTTGTTGTCAGTAAAACTGTAGACTTATTCACAGAATGTAAACCTTAAGTATTTTATTTTAATTATCCATAACGACTTATTATTTGAGGCATCAGAGTTAATTGATTTTTGCTTGAATAATTTTCAATTTTTCTTTCATTAAAAGCCAAAGATGGCTGCTTTAATTTATTATCAACTAATCCTAACACTATTGTTTTTTTGATATTTATCATTGAGCTACTAAGTTGAGATTGATTCAATTTATCTAATCGTGAAATCAGTATTGAAGCATCACAAAAATTGGAGAGCTGAGATACAAATGAAGTGTCTGAAGCAGAGGATGTATCTATTAATACTAAGTCGTAACTGGATGAAAATACTTTAATTAATTGATCCATTCTATTAGATCCCAGCAAATTAGAATAACTAGATTCTTTGGGTAAGATGCCTGAAGAAAGCACGTCAAATTTTGAGCCAAATAAAGATAACTCTTCTGGCATTGGTTCTAATGTTTTATCCACTAGCAAGTCAGCAAGTTTTTGGCTACTTCTTATTTCAGAGAGATCTAGAAAATCTGGATGTTCAAAATCTGTATCAACAATTAATACCCGTAAATTAGAACGAGTCATTCGCAATGCTAAAGCTAAAGCAAGAGTCGTTTTTCCTTCTCCAGAAAAAGGAGATGTTATAAGGATAGATTTGATTAGATTGTCAGAATTATATAACTGTATATTTCTATATATTAGATCTACAGCATTTCTGAATTCAGGACTATCTAGCTTTTGAAGGAAGACTGATTCATTAGAATATTCTTGATGCGGAGGATGCATTATAGAATTTGTCAGTACAACTTCTGGTAAGTAGCCCAGTAGAGGAACAACGGGAAACTGATGATCTAGCCTTATCTCATGGTCAAGCAAATTATGTTTATTTAGCATTTCAAGAAGAAATACAGCACCGCTAGCCAAAAACATGCCTACAACAGTCCCTAAAAGAATATCTTTCTTATGATCGGGACCAATCCTATTTCCTTCAAGTGGAGACTCTACTACCTGCCAAGTAAATCCTCCTCGACTCAAGCGGCTACTAATTTCTTGACGCTGCTCTAAAAGCTTCTTAAGTACAGATTGTCCCAGTTCGACTTCTGGTTGGAGGCGCTGATATTCTGCAATCAGTGATGGAAATTGATTTAGCTGAATGCGAAGCTGTTGCTTTAAAGCAAGAAGCTTTTTTTCTCGAGCATTGAGGCTAACTAGTGCTGCTCTCAGTTCATTAAGACCAGTTACAACACTCATATCAACTTCACTTAGTTGACCACTCTGCATAAGATTATTACTTGAGTTAGTAATCCCAGTAACTGAAGATCCTAGGATTTGTTCGGCTCCATTCTTTAACAAACCAATCTGTTTCTGGCGACGTTCAATCAGATTTATAATAATGGGGTTATCGTCAGTGAGGATACCTCGCTGCCTAGCTAGCTCTTGTTCCGTATCTTTGATGCTTGCCAGTTGTTTTTGATAGAGTGCTGATTGACTTAATCGTAAAATATTTAGCCTATTGTTTGGAGATATACTTAACTGCTGTTCCAATGTACGGTAACGAGCCTCTGTTTCTTTGCGCTGTGTTTGAACGCTACGTATATCTTGATCTACTTGATTTAATGCATTATTGACAACAGTAACCTGCTGCAACGGATCGAATATACTGTTGTTCTTTCTATAATTTTCGATTTTGTTTTGAATTTGAGAAATATTTTTTCTAGAAACATCCAACTGACTATCTATAAATCTTAGACCTTCGGTCAACTTGAGTGTTTGCTGGTTTCGATTATAGTTTTGATAAAGTGCTTGTAAATATGTTAATACTCTTTGAGTTTTTCTAGAAGAATCTCCAACAAATGTAACTTTAATGATTTTCGTGGGGTCTTTTCCTTCAAACACTTTTTCAATAGTTAACGAACTCTGAATTTCATTGGAACTCATCTTTGGATATTCAGAGTTGAGATTTTTAAGTAATCTATCTATAAATAAATTACTTCGCATAAGATTAAGTTGTGTTGCATAGCCTTGCTGTGATGTGGACGATGAAGAGCCTGTTGTTTCCATTAAAGTATCTAGGCTGTTTGGATAGTTAGGTTCAATTAATAGCTGCATTGAACTCATATATGTCGCTGGTTTCCTTAGAGTTATAGTCACAAAGCAAGCGATTACTAGCAATAGAACCCCGATGAAAAGCAAGCGATGACGAAGAAAAATATCTAAGATTTGCCCGTAACTAAATTCGGGGTTTTCATCTGGACTGACTTTAATATCATTTGTCGCCTTCATTGTTCTGGCCGCTATCAAAGTTTTACTAAACTAGGTCTAAGAATCTTCTCAATTACATATAAAAAATGATGTTTTAGAGGTTTTTTGTTACATTAGGTATTAACTAAGCTAATGTTGACATTGCTGGGGTTTCAGGAATGGGATATGACATAAATTTTGGCTGAACAATTGATGATATTGTTTTTCCAAAATATGTCTCGTGAATGACTTCTATAATTTTTTCAAAAAATACTTGCTCACTAAAATGATTCAAAGCATGCTCTCGAATACTTACATAGTTCCAAGTCATTTGATTGGCTTGAAGTATTGCTGATTGCAATGATTCAGGCGTTTTCTTGTTAAAGAATAAACCTGTTCTTCCAGGAATTTGAGTATCTAGTACTCCACCAGCTCCATAACAAATTACAGGTGTTCCGCTGGCATTTGCTTCTATTGGTACAAGACCATAGTCTTCCAATGCAGCAACGATAACAAAACGAGCTTTTGCCATTAAGTTACTTCTCTCAAAGTCACTAACATGGCCGAGGAACTGAATATTACTAAGTGCCTTAGATTCCAAATTTTTCCTTTCCGGCCCATCACCAATAATCACCAATGGCAAGCCTAACCAATTAAATGCCTCGACTATCAAATCTACACGCTTATAGCTAATCAAACGCGTCGCTACTAAATAAAAATCTTCTTTTTGATCGGAAAATAAAAATTTCTTTGTATCGACTGGAAAATTTATAACCTTGGATTCTTTTCTGTAAATGTTATTGATTCTGCGAGCAACGATTGAGGAATTTGCTATATAAATATCGGGAGAACAAGAAGACAAAATATCTTCTTTTCTCATAAATTCAAATAAATAATTAATAATATTCAAAAAAGGAGCATATTTTTTATATTCATGTAAATACACTTTTGTATCCCATAAGAATCTTGTGATATTATGACAAAAACAAATATGTTTTGCGTCTGCTCTTTTGCGAACTGCTTTTGCAAAAGCAGAGCTACTGCTGATAATCAAATCATATTCTTGAAGATCTAATGTCTTAAAGGCTTTAAAGTAAAATGGTGCTAATAGTCTAAAGTACCTGGCTGCACCTGGAAGCCTTTGTAGTTTTGTTGTATGTACTAATCGATTACTTAGAACAATTGTATTGCGAGGATCGTAAAGCGAAGTAAAAATATCTGCACTAGGAAAATATTTGCAGATTAACTCAAATACTCTTTCTGCACCACCTTGCTGTGTTAAATAGTCATGAACTAACGCAATTTTCATTGTTAGATTGCTCCAGGCTTTCTTATTATTAGCTACAATCAGCTAAAGTGATTGAGAATAGTCACCAAAAGACTTCCACAGGAATCTTGTACAGATCTTGTATTTTTTTGGATATTCACAAAGTTAACGAGAAATTCAATTTAATGACTGAGCCAAAGCTTATACTTTGACTAGAAGCCTTAGCTCTAAGTATTTGGATTTAGATAGCTATCTAAATCCAAATACTAGCTATAGCCTTTCTAAGGCATGACCTTCCTAAAAACAACTCATTCGTTCAAGTAGCTGTTTTTATTGTAATTATCAAAAATTCTACTAATCTCTGAAGTTATTGTGTTCATTTCTGTTGGTAATTTCCGAATCATCGAATCAAGTATTTTGAAGCATGAGAAGTATTTTTGCACAAAGCTCTGACCGAGAGATACTCTCAGCAAAGTACACGTATAGATACAAAAATTAAGGCAAGCTGTCATCTCTATTATTGGATGATCCTAAGCTGCCCCCCCACTCTTGATTCGTCTGTAGATTGGTCTAAGCTCGTTCTACAGAAGGATATAGATGCTTTATTGACCGAAAGACCATATAAACTAACGGCTTTCGATCAACTCCCCCAATACAGTATAAATTTACTGTCCTTTCATCCTTACACCATAATTCGGTTTTTTTTAAGTGTCAAGACATCCGAAAGAAAATATAACCTTCATCTTTTCGACACTTTTTTATTATATGAACTCATTGTCGTGCTCCAAGCAATGCAATGCTTCATAGATAAAATCTATTGATGGAGTTGAATTCAGCGTCTAGTCATATGTGGTTTTTATTTTGCCCCTTTATTTCTAGGGGCTGCCAATTAGTCTCTGAATCCCCAAAAAGCATTGTCTATTGGGTTCTATGCGTTTCAATCTCTTGACTACAGCACTAAATGTTTCTTTAAGCTATCGAGTGCAACAACTGCATAATCCACCTCTCTTTCTACGTAGAGTTAGAACAATGCCTAACCTTCAAGAGGCTTTCATCTGTTCTAAGTCCTAATCGACCTATTTTAAAACAAGTCTAATCTTAAAGACTTTGCTTCTGTCTAAAGTAGAAAGTTACCTTTGCCAGCAAACCGAAAGGCTAAGCTGCTTGCATGAATAAAATAGGTCTATCCCTACAATCGGACGGCTGTTATTGCCAGAATTGACTTTCGATGGAAAATTTTGTTGCTCATTAGTCGTAGTGGTGTCCTGTTAGCCAATTATTCGCGACACCTGCTTTGTATATTTTTCAGTGATTATCTTGAACGGAGTTGGTTTGACTCTAGGTGCATTGATTGAATGGCCAGTTCCATGAGCGCTACTCCTTCATCAACAGTGTTAATAAGGCACAATTGATTTCGCAAGTCCGCCGCGCCTGTAAAACCTTTGGCGTACCAGGTCATGTGTTTACGGGCCTGCTGAATGCCTTTATTGCCCTTGTATTCAAAGAGCGATCGCAGATGTTCCTTCGCACATTCCAGCCGTTCAACCACCGTGGGCGTAGGTCTGTGCTCTCCTGTCTTGAGATAATGGTCAATCTCTCCCACCAAAAATGGATAACCTAGGGTTCCTCTAGAACACATCACTCCATCGGCCCCTGTTTGGGTTAGGCACTCCACCGCAGACTCCACCGAGACAATATCGCCATTGGCAATCACAGGGATGGTGAGTTTTTCTTTAACGCGAGTAATCCACTCCCACCTTGCTGGGCCTGTATACCCTTGGGCACGGGTACGGGCATGGACGGTAATCATTTGGGCACCCGCATCCTGCATGCGCTGGGCAAAGTCTAGGATATTGATTTCATTGTCATCCCAACCAATACGGGTTTTGACCGTTACGGGCACTGCGACCGCCTCCACAACCGCCCGCACGATCGCCTCTGCGGTCTTTGGATCTCTCAGGAGGGATGAGCCGCCACCTTTTTTTGTGATTTTATTGACTGGACAGCCCATGTTGATATCTACCGTGTCGGCTCCTTCGGCTACGGCGTATTGGGCCGCCTCTGCCAAAAAGTGAGGGCGACAGTCAAAGAGCTGAATGCTAATGGGCTGCTCTTGGGGATCAATTTCCATCAGTTTTGGCAGTTCACGGACATGACAGACTTGCGATGCATGCACCATCTCGGTGTACAGCATCGACTCTGGTGCAAACCGTCGCACTAAGCGCCGAAATACCAAATCTGTCACGCCCGATAGGGGTGACTGCAAAACGCGGCTATTGACCACGACCGACCCGATCTGGAGTGGTGTGTTGAACTGCGAAATCCAAGGCAGGGCTGAAGTGTCTGCCATTGTGTTTAAGAAACCCTGCGTCTATTCCTTTTCAGAATACTCGGCTTCCCGAAGTAACGTGCAATTCTACTCCCAAGACCTTAAACAGAGTGAGGTATTAAGGCGATTTCTTGCAAAAAAGTTACCGCTTCGTAGGGGCGCAAGGCTTTGCGCCCTTGCAGAGTTGTTGGTAAGTTTAATTTCGGAAATTGCCTAATCAAGCATGAAGTTAGACAATAGGTCAGCAAAAGGATCGCGGATGGAACGGCGATCGCCTCTTAATACTTCTTCCGTCCGTTGTTTGAGTGGAGATGCAGAAGATGCCTTTTGCCCGAACAATTTTTGAAACGCGGTTTGAAGCTGCCCCATGAAGACCCCCTAAATTGGTGTCTCCATCCTGGCTAAACCTGGGGCAATCCCCCACCGAGAAACTACTGAACTTCTTAAGCCCAAATCCCTAGGCTTCCGTTCTTCTACGGATATTCCCAAAAGAAAAGCCCTTGGGCGTCTTTCCGTGTTTCGACTCCAAGGGCTTCTCTATTTAACTAAGACTTTCCTCACACTCTTATATAGTAGCAGACTTATTCTAAAATGCAACCCTCTTTCCAAGATCGAACCAAATTTAAATGTCCAGTTGACAAGGCCCTTTACTTCAGACATACTAGTAAAGCAGTGCGGGCATAGCTCAGTGGTAGAGCGTCACCTTGCCAAGGTGAATGTCGCGCGTTCGAATCGCGTTGCCCGCTTTCTTAAAATAATTGGTCGCAGCTTAAGCTGGACTTAGGATAGCAAACCTAATAAGCCCAGCGATTGAAATCGCGGCTACGCAAACAAAACCCACCTTCGTGGTTTAAGAGTCGATTTCAATCCCTTGCTAAAATTTTGATGTTATTTGTTCCGTGAGCCTTAGCGTTGTCTAACGCTCAAGTTTATTCTGTGTGCTTAACGGTCATGGCAATTACGATTCATCATCTCAAGCAGTGGAAGCAAGAGGGACGGCCCATTGTGGCGCTAACCGCCTGGGATTACCTTCTCGCCAAAACCTTAGATGAGGCTGGCGTTGATGTGATTTTGGTGGGTGACTCCTTGGCGATGGTGGCGTTGGGCTACGAAACTACGCTGCCATTGACCCTAGACGAAATGCTGCACCACACAAAAGCTGTCTCTCGGGGGGTTTCCAAAGCCCTACTGGTGTGTGACTTGCCGTTTATGACCTATCAAGAAAGTCCACAACAGGCCCTTGCGGTGGCGGGACGATTTCTCAAGGAGACGGGCGCACAGGCGGTCAAGCTGGAAGGGGGCTACCCTGCGATGGCCCAAACGGTACATTTTTTGACCCAGCGTGGCATTCCGGTGATGGGTCATGTGGGTCTTACGCCCCAATCTGTCCATCAGTTTGGGGGCTATCGTAAACAAGGCAAAGATGCGCAAAATGCAGCGCGGATTCTGGAGGAGGCGATCGCCCTGGAGTCTGCCGGAGCTTTTGCGATTGTGCTGGAACACATCCCCGATGAGCTGGCTGCAACCATTACTCAGAAGCTCACTATCCCTACGATTGGGATTGGTGCAGGATCTCAATGCGATGGACAAATATTAGTCACGGCTGATTTACTGGGGCTTTCAGACTGGCAGCCGCCCTTTGCCCGCGCCTATGTTAACTTGCGACAGGCGATCGCAGAGGCCGTGCAGACCTTTAGTGATGAAGTTCGAGCCCAGAAGTATTAAGCCTCTCAGGTCATTGGCTTCTAGCAAAACCCAGGATTGACTGTACAAGCACGGCCTGAAAGCTGCGATAATGAAAAGGTTTTCTAAAAATCGGTAAAGGACTTAATCCTGCGCTGCATCTCTTAGACCATCTCTATTGCATTGTCGTTAACTCATTACTATGCGAACTCATTACTGCGGCGAACTTCGAGGGGAACATGTGGGTCAAACCGTCACCCTATTTGGGTGGGTGGATCGTCGCCGCGATCATGGGGGCGTTATTTTTCTGGATTTGCGCGATCGCCAGGGTACCATCCAAATTGTCAGCGACCCAGAACGAACCCCTGAGCTTTATGCCTTAGCAGAGTCTTTGCGTAACGAGTACGTGGTCAAGGTGCAGGGGAAAGTCACCCAGCGCCCAGCGGATTCTCTCAACCCCAAAATAGCGACGGGCGAAGTAGAAATTTACGCCGAAGTGATTGAAGTGGTCAATGCTGTGCGGCAGCAGTTGCCGTTTCAAGTCTCCTCTGCCGACACAGAAACCGTCCGAGAAGAACTGCGTCTCAAGTACCGTTATCTGGATCTGCGCCGAGAACGGATGCGCAATAACCTGTTGCTGCGCCATCAAATTATCAAAACTGCGCGGCGCTACCTTGAAGATGTCCAAAATTTTACCGAAATTGAAACCCCCATCCTGACTCGTTCTACCCCTGAAGGGGCACGAGATTATTTGGTACCCAGTCGTGCCAATCCTGGGGAGTGGTTTGCGCTGCCCCAGTCGCCGCAGTTGTTTAAGCAGTTGCTGATGGTGTCGGGGTTTGATCGTTATTACCAAGTGGCACGTTGTTTCCGCGATGAAGATCTCCGGGCCGATCGCCAGCCGGAATTCACCCAGCTTGATATGGAAATGAGCTTCATGGCTCAAGAAGAGATCATGCAGCTCAATGAAGGACTGATGCGGCATTTGTTCAAGACCGTCAAGGGTGTGGATTTACCTGAGACATTCCCGCGTATCACCTACGCGGAAGCCATGGATCGCTACGGTACCGATCGCCCTGATGCGCGGTTTGGGCTGGAGTTGGTGAATGTTTCAGATTTGTTTGAGACTTCTGGGTTCAAGGTTTTCTCGGGGGCGATCGCCCAAGGGGGAGTTGTCAAAGTATTGCCGATTCCAGGCGGAAATGATCTCATTTCCAATGTGCGCATTAAGCCTGGTGGCGATATTTTTAAGGTGGCCAGCGAAGGGGGAGCGAAGGGGCTGGCCTATATTCGGATCCGTGATGGTGGCGAGATTGATACGATTGGAGCCATTAAGGACAACCTCACGCCAGAGCAACTGAAGACCTTGCTAGAGCGCACCCAAGCTAAACCTGGGGACTTGCTTCTGTTTGGGGCAGCCGAAACCGCAGTGGTGAATGCATCGCTCTCACGGGTGAGGTTGGCGGTAGCTGAGGAGCTTAAGCTCATCGATTCCGATGAGATCAATATGCTGTGGGTAGTAGACTTCCCTATGTTTGAGTGGAATGCGGACGAAAAGCGCCTTGAGGCCCTGCACCATCCGTTCACTGCTCCTTTGCCGGAAGACCGTCACGATCTTAAAACGGCTCGTGCCCAAGCCTATGATTTGGTCTATAACGGGTTGGAAATTGGCGGCGGCAGTTTGCGGATTTATGAGCCGGAGCTACAGCAGGAAGTGTTTACGGCGATCGGACTTTCTGAGGCTGAGGCCCAAAATAAGTTTGGCTTTTTGCTGGATGCCTTTAACTACGGCACCCCACCCCACGGCGGAATTGCCTTTGGGTTGGATCGTCTGGTGATGTTGATGTCTGGGGAAGATTCGATTCGCGATACGATCGCGTTTCCGAAGACGCAGCAGGCGCGTTGTTTGCTGACTCAAGCGCCCTCTGATGTGGATGCGAGGCAGCTCAAGGAGTTACAGATTAAGTCTACGGTTCAGCCCCCAACGCCGAAGGGTTAGGCGATCGAGTTCTGCGGGGGGGCACAGTAGCATAAAGGCCCTTGCCAAATCAGGTCAACTCGTTTGGCTTACCAGGGTAAAAACGATCGCCAAGCACTTCAGCCAAGCTGTAAGGACAATCATGGGGAAAGGTGCGCTCGGAAAGATTTGTCTCAGCAATTGCTAACGCAACGCCCTTGATATAACCCTTCTGAAGTGCTTCTTCTAGATAGGTTTTCAGACTAGGGTTGTCCTCCAGCAACTCTGAAATATCCATTCGCTGAATCCGAAGGGTTGCCAACCAACTGCGGCTACGATGTTGGGATTGATACTCCCACTTCAGCAAATGTCCAATCAAGACACTGAGACGGTTTCGCAATTCCTGTCGCTGCTGCCTTCCCAAGGATTCAATCTCCTCAATCAAATTGGACAGATCCACCTGAGTCCACTGCTGGTCGCGCAAAAGTGCCGCTTGTTCCAGCGTCCAAGCATAAAAATCAGCCTCGTAAAGGCTAGGTGCAAGCATTAAAGACTCTGAATGAGGCTTTGGTTCAACCATCAGAATTGTCCGGTATAGGCAGTTCTATTGTAATCCTGTTCTTTGTCAAGACAGTCCTGAGACTAAGCTGACCAGATTGATTGATACCAAATTTACAAAAGTTTATAAACCCTTGGGCTAAAAACTCACTTTTTCTCACTGACAGGGCGATCGCCCTTAATAAATTATTGAAAGCCAAGGGACGATGCCGCAACTTGCTCAAGCTTGGGAATGTTACAGGATTTAATGCTTCAGCGCTTTGATGCTCTCAATAGCTGCATTGGCGTTCTGGCTTAATGTCTATCGATCGCGTCACAAAAGTTATACTCAGAGTGAAATCCTTAAGGTACAACCACAATGGTTGCCATTGGCATCACCAGAGCCATTACCAATCTCAATGAAGCGCACACTAAACTTGGTGTTTTGCCAAGCCAAGATACTCGCTTTTTCACGGAATGGCAAGGCACTTTCCCTTCGCTGACCGATGCTGAAAAAGCAAGGCTCGATCGCCTTAAACAACGCTATTTTTACTATGCCGACAGTGGAGCAATCACAGAAGGCACCGTTAACTTGATTTTGCTGTCTCCACTCCTCGAAACCCTTGGCTTTATCGATCCACCCTGCCAAGTTCGAGGTGAAAAATACATCCGCTTTGAAATTGAGGATGGGGACACCCTCCTAGAGGGTCTTATTGATGCTCTCGTCATTAAAGAACGTCTATGGCTCATTGTGATTGAAAGCAAACGTTACGGCTTTAGTGTCCGGCAGGCGATCGCCCAAACCCTCGCTTACATGGCGGGTGCTCCTGGTTCTCAGGTTTTTGCGCTCATTACAACAGGTGAAGACTATCTGTTCGTAAAGTTAGACCGATTTTCTTCGCAGTATGCACTATCGGATAAATTCACACTCAGCACTGCCAATGGCAATGAACTTTATCAAGTGACTCAAATTCTGAAGCAGTTGGTAATGGCGTAGATCCGTAGCTGCGATGCAGTACTTGGATATCAAACAACGCCAGTAGACTCGATTGAGACCGTAGCGGGGCGATCGCCTCTTGCCTAATAATGCAAACTTAAAAAAACTTGCGGTTTCAGAATCGACTGAATGTAAGATTTCAAAAAAAAGTGGGCAGCCTAAAAGTGATTGGGTTGATTGAGATTGTCCGTTAAGCGGCCTATAGTCATTACCTATTTTGGTTGAATACAGGATATTCAACCATTGCTTTGTGCTGTGATTCAGATTTGAATTAGCACATTTTTTGTAAAATTACTGATTGTTTAACTCAATCCCATGATGATTTCTGCCAAGCCTCTAAATTCTTCTGCTTTCCTGAACAATATGGTTTTTAATACCGATTTGCACTCTGCAACATTGAATCAGTTGAATAGAAACGCTATGCCGATTGACGGATTGGAGGATGGATTGATTACAGCACAGAGTAAGGCTGTTGGCTGTGAATTATTAGTGGTCTTTGATGCTCGTGTGCCTGATTTATCAACGTTATTAAAGGCTGTGGTAGAGGAGGCAAGATGCTATGTCCTGCCTGAAGATGAGGATGCCATTTTAGTCATTACTCGGTTACTGGCAGAAACCGGAGCGAAGCGATTGGCGCTAGTTGCCCATGGGGAGCCAGGACTTGTGCATTTGGGGGCGTATCCGTTAAATCGAGAGCAGATTCAGGTACAGTCTCGCTTATTGCAGGAATGGGGCGTGGAAGAAATTGCTCTGTATAGCTGCGAGGTAGCCAAGGGTGATGGCTTGGCTTTCATTTACCAGTTAAGCGAATTGACTGGAGCAAAAATCGCTGCATCTTCTACTCGCATTGGTGCTAGTCAATTAAGAGGTGATTGGGATTTAACAGTCACTCTCGGAAATCCTAACCCATCTTTAGTATTTGAAAAATCTCTTTTACAATCTTTTCAACAAATTCTAGCGATCGCAATCAGTGGTTTCACAGAGTCAGTCTACTTTTCTGGTTTGCCAAGTTCAACGGGTTTAACAATCGATCCCCTAACAAAAAGCATTTTTGTGGCGGGCATGGATACCAATGGAACGCTAAGAAGGATAGATGAAAATCGTTTGCTTTCAATAGTTACACCCGATTTCACTCCTGCTTCTGGTTTCTATCCATACGTCGCAACTGATATTCAGTTTGCCAATGGATTTGTTTACACAACTTTGTCAGATGGCAGTCTCGTTCGAATCAATGTTAGTACAGGGACTTCACAAATTCTCACAACTTTTGCTGGTATTGGCATTGAATCTGGCTTGGATATCCGGAATAACAAAATATACGTTACTGATGGAGAAGGCCCCAGTAATCAACTTTTGGAATTCGATCTATCAACCGGTATTTCCACCGTCAAAATCTCTGGTTTACCCCCCTCTGCCTATGGATTTGAGTACGATCCTACTCAAAACAAGTTTTATTTTGCAGCGAACGGCAATAGCTTTTATAAAGCAGATCCACAAACCGGTACTTATCAACTTCTTTCAACTGCCCCATCCGGCGTAGGGAATTTTGCGATCGATCCAACTGGAAATTTTTTATATGCCAGAGTTGGTTCGGATATTCTGCGTATCTCTACTGCAAATGGCTCGTACACTACATTTCAAACAGGACTGAGTGGTGATAGTCTAGGTGACTTGGCTTTTGGCCCTTCTTCGCTGGGTAATGGATCTAGTCTGTACATTGTTAACGGTAGTAGCATTATTGAAACCTCCGGTTTTCCTCCATTAACACTTACACCCCAGGTACTAGCGCTTACCCTTTCTGCTGGTAACAACCCCATCGAAGGTGGAAGCAATGGTACTTTTACAATCAATTTGGACGCTCCAGCCCCCGTTGGTGGGCTAGTTGTTAACTTCACCACCTCAGGCAGCACCGCTACGGGCACCACAGACTATGCCTTCACTCCAGGTAACGGCATTACGGCGTTAACAGCCAACACCTTTACGATTTCGGCTGGAGCGACGAGTGCCACCCTTAACGTTGTAGCTGTCGCAGATGCTGTTTTTGACCCTAATGAAACCATCATCCTCAACCTTGCAACGGGTTCGGGCTATATCCTCGGCGCTAGCACCAGTGCAACTTTTACCCCTCCCATTAACTTTATTGGGGGGATTTCGGTTGTTTCCATGCTCACTGGTGACTTTAATAGCGACGGTAAACTTGACTTGGTAGCGGTCAACCCCAGCAGCAATGTTTCAGTAATACTCGGTAATGGTTTCGGCGGAGTATTTAGTTCTAGCATTTTCTCCGGAGGTGCTTCTCCAAGTGCGATGACCGCTGGAGACTTCAACGGTGACGGTAAACTCGACATAGCCGTGGCGAATCAAGCTAGCAGTAACGTCTCAATACTACTGGGCAATGGATCCGGTAGCTTATCAGGGCCTAACCTCTTTTCTAACGGGGTTGCTTCTCCCAGTGCTATCGCTACTGGAGACTTCAACGGCGACGGTAAACTCGACTTGGTTGTGGCGAATCAAGGCAGTAATGACATCTCAGTATTATTCGGAAATGGTTTTGGTGGAGTGTCAGGTTTTAGCACCTTCCTCAGTGGGGGTATTACTCCTAGTTCTTTAGCCACTGGCGACTTCAATGGTGACGGCAAACTTGACTTGGTAGTGACGAACCAAGCTAGCAATAACGTCTCAGTAATTTTGGGAAATGGTTTCGGCGGTCCATTGAGTTCTAGCTCTTTCTCTAGTGGGGGAATTACTCCCAGTTCTATAACTACTGGAGACTTTAATAGCGACGGTAAAATCGACTTTGCAGTAGTAAACCAAGCCAGCAATAACGTCTCACTATTATTCGGAAATGGTTTCGGTGGAGTCTTGAATTCTAGCACTTTCTCCAGTGGTGGAATTACACCCAAGTCTGTGACCGCTGGAGATTTCAACGGTGACGGCAAGCTCGACTTAGTCGTAGCGAATCAAGCTAGTAATAACGTCTCAGTACTGATTGGCAATGGTTTCGGTGGCCTATCGAGTCCTACCATCTTGTCCAGCGGAGGGGGTTTTCCTACTTCTGTCGTCGCTGGGGACTTTGACGGTAGCGGCAAACTCGATATAGCAGTGGCAAGCCAAGCCAGCAATAACATCTCAGTATTGTTAAATAATAGTGTCCCTACGGCTACCCTCACGATTATCAACAACTCTGCGCCAACCCTACAGGCATTAGCACCAGGCAGCTACACCGATACCCCTGTCAACGACATCTTCACCCCCCTTACTGGGACTCTGGTTGGATCTGATCTTGATGCTGGCACAACCCTTACCTACGGCATCACTGGCGGCACGGTCAACGGCACTACTTCCACCCGAACCAGCGCCTACGGCACCCTCACCCTTAATACATTGACGAGGGCTTACACCTATACGCCAAACGCAACAGCGATCAATGCCCTCTCCAGCAACGTCTCCGACAGTTTCGTTTTCACGGTCAGCGATGGTCTCCTAAGTGCAACCCAATCCTTCACAGTTAACATCACAGGTGCTAACGATACCCCAACCCTAGCAGCCATCACGCCTAGTAGCTATATCGACACCACCATCAACGACACCTTCCCCACCATCACAGGCACCCTTGCCGGAGCAGATCGTGATAGCGGCCAGACCCTCATCTATGGCATTACCGGAGGGACAGTCGTCAGTGGTCTCTCAACCTTGGTCGGTATTTACGGCACTTTAACCCTAAATATCTCAACTGGAGCTTACACCTTCACACCCAATGCTACAGCTATCAATACCTTATCTGCTGGTTCAAATCCCACAGCCAGCTTCAGCGTTACGATCAGCGATGGTAGCCTCAACACCCAAAAGGCGCTTATCGTCAATCTTACTGGTGCCAACGACGCACCTACAGGAGCAGCAAGTGCCACACTGACTGCTGGCGTTGAAGACACCACTTACAGCATTACTGTGGCTAGCCTTCTGCAAGGGTTTGCGGATGTAGAGGGTGATACCCTCTCCGTCTCTGGCTTGACTGCTACCAATGGAAGCCTAATCAACAATGGCAATGGCATCTATACCTTTACCCCTGCTGCCAACTTCAATGGCACAGTCAATCTAAGTTACAACGTGGTGGATGGAAATGGTGGTTCGGTTGCAGCAAATCAATCCTTCAACGTCGCTGCGGTCAACGATGCCCCAGTCGCTGCTACAGTTTCTCTAGCGTCTGGCACAGAAGACACGGCTTACACCATCAGCGCAACGGATCTGCTTGTAGGCTTCACCGATGCAGACGGAGATACCCTCTCCATCTCCGGTCTATCCACCACCAACGGTACGCTGGTCAATAACAATGATGGAACCTATACCTTTACCCCTGCTGCCAACTTCAATGGCACAGTCAATCTCAGTTACAACGTGGTGGATGGAAATGGTGGTTCGGTTGGGGCAACTCAATCCTTCAACATCGCTGCGGTAAACGATGCCCCAGTCGCAGTCGCTGCAGTCAATGCGGTCACTGAAGATTCCAGCATTACTGGTTCCGTTTCTGGTTTCGACGTAGATACAGGTGAAACGGCAACCTTGACCTATGCCTTAGTTGACCCTGCCCCCACGGGGTTGACTTTCAACAGCGACGGCACCTATACCTTCGATGCCTCCAGCTATGATTCCCTCGCAGCAGGTCAAACCCAAGTTCTAAGCATTCCATTCACTGCCAACGATGGAATCGACACCTCCACATCTGCAAATTTAACCATCACTATCACTGGCACCAACGATATTCCAGTCGCAGTCGCTTCCAGCAACACAGTCAATGAAGATGCAACCATCACGGGTTCCGTTACAGGTACCGACGTAGATACAGGTGAAACCGCAACCTTGACCTATGCCTTGGTTGGCTCTGCCCCTAAAGGATTGACCTTCAGCAACGATGGCACCTACACCTTTGATGCCTCCAGCTACGATGCACTGCCAGACGGTGCAACGCAAAACATCATCATTCCCTTTACCACCACTGATGTTAATGGAGCAACCTCAGCCCCAGTAAATCTGGTTATCACCATCACGGGCACCAACGACACACCCGTCGCAACATCTGCGGTCAACGCAGTTCTTGAAGACGCAACCATCACAGGTTCTGTCTCCGCCACCGATGCAGACACCGGCGCTGTATTGACCTATGCCTTAGTGAGTGCCGCTCCGACCGGATTAACCTTCAACGCCGACGGTACCTATAGCTTTGATTCATCTAGCTACGATTATCTAGCAGTGGGTCAAACCCAAGTTCTGAGCATTCCATTTACTGCCAACGATGGGATCGACACCTCCACGGCTGCAAATTTAACCATCACCATCACTGGCACCAACGATGTTCCAGTCGCAGTCGCTTCCAGCAACGCAGTTAATGAAAATGCAAGCATCACAGGTTCCGTCTCCGCCACCGATGCAGATACCGGAGCCGTATTGACCTATGCCTTAGTTACTGCCGCGCCGACAGGTTTGACCTTCAATAACGACGGCACTTATACCTTCGATGCATCCAGCTACGATTCCCTCGCAACAGGTCAAACCCAAGTTCTAAGCATTCCATTTACTGCCAACGATGGGATCGACACCTCCACGGCTGCAAATTTAACCATCACCATTACTGGCACCAACGACACACCCGTCGCAACATCTACGGTCAACTCAGTCCTTGAAGACGCAAGCATCACAGGTTCCGTCTCCGCCACCGATGCAGACACCGGAACCGTATTGACCTACGCGTTGGTCAATACCGCACCGACAGGACTGACCTTCAACAACAACGGTACCTATACCTTCGATGCATCCAGCTACGACTCCCTCGCAGCAGGCCAAACTCAAGTTCTGAACATCCCATTCACTGCGACCGACGGCATCGCTACCTCCACCGCTGCAAATTTAACCATTACCATCACTGGCACCAACGACGCAGCCATCATCACCGGAACCAGCACTGGCTCAGTCCTCGAATCTGGCACCAGCACCAGCGGCACCCCCACCGCCACAGGCGACCTCAACGCCACCGACGTTGATAACACCAGCGACGTTGATAACACCAGCGACACTTGGACAGCAGTAACTACCGCCACCGCCTCCACTAACGGCTATGGCAGCTACACCCTCACCGCCAATGGCGTTTGGAACTACACCCTAAACAACACCAACAGCACCGTCCAAGCCCTCAACACCGGAAACACCCTCACCGATACCTTTACGGTGCAGACCATTGACGGAACCACCCAAACCGTCAGCATCACCATCAATGGTACCAACGACGCCCCTATTATCACCAGCTTCAGTGACGATACTGGAGCTTCTGGGAGCGATCGCATCACCAAAGACAACACCCTCACCCTCTCTGGCACCGCTGAAGCCAAAAGCACCATTCAGCTCTTCAACGGCCTGATCTCCCTAGGAACCACCACCACTAATGGACTAGGTGCCTGGAACTTAACCACCTCAGTACTTTCTGATGGCATCTACAACTTAACGACTAAAGCAACCGATGCCGTCGGCAATACCAGTGCATCCTCTGCGCCATTAAGCATGACCGTAGATACCTTAGCGGCAGCAGCACCCACGCTATCCCTTGCGATCGACTCAGGCAGTTCCTCAATTGATAAAATCACGAACTCGGGAATCATCAACGTGGGTGGACTGGAAACCGGAGCAACCTGGGAATATAGCACCAATAGCGGCACCACTTGGACAGCCGGAACAGGCAGTAACTTTACACTCACTGTGGACGGTATTAAAACCGTTGTGGTGCGGCAGACTGACCTCGCAGGCAACACCTCCAACAATTCTGCACCCTTTACCTTCACCCTCGACACCACAGCACCCAACAAAACCGCCACGGTCAACACCATGACCCTGGACTTTGGGACTTCAAGCACAGATTTCCTCACGAATAATGGCAGTGCAGGACGTATCTACAACGGCACCTTATCAACAGCCCTAAGCGTAGGTGAAAGCCTACAAGTCTCCGTAGATGGCGGCACCACTTGGGGCAACGCCACTGTCAACAGCACCACCTGGAGCTTTATCGACAACACTGCTAAAAGCAGCAACTGGACAATTCAAACCCGTGTGGTTGATACTGCGGGCAATGGAACCATTCAGGGTAAAGCTGTTACCCTAGATCAGCAAATTTCTGCTGCAAGTGCCGTCACCCTAGATCTACTGGCAAGCAGCGACTCCGGCAGCAGCACCACCGACAACTTGACCAATCTTGCGTTGTCTACCTTTGCGATCGCCTTTGATGCCACCAAGGCCCAAGCTGGCGATATCGTCGAAGTTCGCAAAGGTTCCACCGTCTTAGGTTCAACCACCCTGACTCCCACCCAAGTCAGTACTGGCATCGCCAATGTAACCCTGACCACAGCCCTCACAAGCGGGTCAAATATCCTCTCCGCTGTCCACCGCGACCCAGCAGGCAACAGCGTCATCGGTTCAAGCACCCTTGCCGTCACCCTCGATACCACAGCACCAGCCGCTGCGACTGTGAACGGCTATACCGCCACCAGCGTTGTTGGCACGACAGAACCCAATGCAACGGTCTTGTTATCCACCAGCGCCAGCGCTCCGACCACCTTTGCCGCCACAGCTACCGCCGCTGCAAATGGCAACTACACCCTCAATACCCCTACCTTGGCTGGTTCTAGCGCTGGAACTACCTATTACCTCTATGCTCAAGATGTTGCTGGCAACTTGAGTACGGTCAATAGTAGCCAAAAAGTCATTGTGGGAACCGCTGGAGCCGATACCCTAATCAATGTGGGTAGCACCGCTGGCGACCTCTTAGTGGGTGGCCTTGGAACTGACACCGCTCAGTATGCCGTGGCCAGTAATGCGATCGCCCTAACCGGTCAAGTCACGACGGCAAACATTACCTCCGGCAGCATCAATACTAGAACCGCAAATATTGACGTTCTCACGGGTCTCGAAACGCTTCAATTCTCAGGGGCGGGCTACAGTGGCGTAGGTACAGGGGCGAATCAGCTTAGAAGTAGCGTTCAAACCAACCTCAGTAATAACTCCATTACCGCCCTTGCGGGAGCCTATGATGCCACCACAGGGATTTTCACCCTTGGATCGTCACCATCCAATAACGCCACCCTGGTTGCCTTTGATTCCAACGCGGCTAATGGCACCAACTATGAAACATTCTTGTTACTAGACAAAACCTCTATTGTGGGTGGTCTGAGTGTCGGAGGTGGAACCGTTACACTAGGGCTTTAAGGCTGAAATAACTGATGAGTCTAAGTTTGAGCGTTCTGCATTACCCCACCCCAACCCTCCCCTTGTACTGGGCGTAGCCGCCCTGAAAGAGCTAGAGGAGGGAGCTAGTCCATATTCTTCCCCCCTTTATAAGGGGACTGAGGGGGGTAATGCAGGGTTTTTAGCAAGAATCCAACTTGTTGTGTACACCGTAGCTTTACAAGGTGGGACTAAGGGGAGATGCAAGTTTTACAGGCTACAACCAACCTAAACGTTCACCATTGAAATTTACGCCACAATCCTTCAGGAAACGTCTCAAGGTTCCTCACCTATGATGAAAGATCGATAGGGCTTGGAGCATGGCGGGCTATGATGAAATGAGCGTCTGCGGTGTAGGCGTAGATGCAGTCTACCCCTCACCTCGCCCACGTTAAATTCTTTCGCAGAACCCACTATCCGTCGATGTGGTGGGCTAATGTTCATTTATGCGTTACATCAACACAGGGACATCAAAATGTCAGAAACAGCAGATTCCTTAGTAGAGACATCTACAGAACAGCCCACCCCTGAAGCGCTGACTGAAATCATCGCTGAGCTTGAAGAATATCGAGAGCGTTTAGTGAGTGACACCTTGGCAATGGCACAGCGAGCCAAAATCATGAAGGCTAAAGCACTAGAAACATTAGAACCTAGCCTTGCTCAAATTGATGCCCAGCTTGAGGCACTTCGCAAGCAGCAGATCGGTTCCTAAAGGATCGAGATCCAAGCAAAATCCACTGTTTATTTCTAGGAAACACTTGAATGGGTGATTTAAGCCAAAGCAACACAACAGCAGAAGATGCGATCTTGGAGATTCAATCCAGCAACGATGCGCTCCTGGAGCGCGTTGAAGAGCAGATCACCCTAGAAACCCTGGATGTGTCCGATCAAATTGTTCTGCAACAACTGGTAGAAGGATTGGGCGACCCCCGTGGCCTAATCCGCCTGCGATTTGCAGAAACCCTGGGAGAAATTGGGGAAGTCGCCACCCCGCTCCTCAGAAATGCATTGGCGAGCCATACCAACGTAGTTGTCCGACGGGCCGCTGCAAAAACGCTCACCATTATTGGAGATTCCAGCGCAGTCCCAACGCTCCTTCATTCTTTCTTGAACGATGAAGATACCGTCGTCCGCAGTTCCTCTGCTGGAGCCTTAGCGAGAACAGGCGAAGCTGCCGTCCCCGCCTTGCTGGACATTTTGGCCTCCCCAGACCAGCCAGAAGATACCAAAGGACATGCGGCCTGGGCTTTAGCTTTCATTGGTTCAGAAGCTGCTGAATACCTATACAAGGCGCTTAATTCCGACTCTATTGATGTGCGGTGTGCCGTGATTGGGGCGATCGCCCACGTTGCCCAAGAGCAAGGCGATGAAAAATCTTGCAGTATTCTCATCACTGCCCTCACCGATCCTGAGCCAACCATCCGCGCCGAAGCTGCCACAGCTTTTGCCCAAGTCAATTATCCGCCTGCGATTCCGCACCTCATTCTGGCCACTAAAGATGCCGATCTTGAAGTGCGTAAAGCAGCCGTTAGTTCCCTAGGCAAAATAGGAGGACAGCCTGAAATCGAACCCCTACGATCGGCCCTCCAGGATTCAGAAACCGTGGTGCAGGTTTTGGCAAAACTGGCGATCGCCCAAATTGAGAACCGTGTCGAGGAGTGGTAGAGCATACCCCCTTTGGCGCGCCGTTTTGCACAATCCGACTGGCTCGTGAACCCCAACTTAGAGACAGAATTGATGCATGCCTGTACGCTGAAACCGTTCTCCGACAAGTATCGTAACGTGAGAAGCCAAAGATGTTAAAGATTGTTGCTTAGTTTCTCATAACCGAGACGACTGCACACTTCATCTTCTACCTTCGGTATAGTCTCTTACATTTAATCCATTTAAGAGATGCGGTTTTTATAGATCACAAATTTTAAGGAGAGCGAAATGCTTGACGCTTTTTCTAGAGCTGTAGTATCAGCAGACGCCAGCACTTCTACCGTATCTGACATCAGCGCCCTCAAAGCGTTTGTTGCTAGCGGCAACCGTCGTTTGGATGCAGTGAATGCAATTGCTTCCAACGCAAGCTGCATGGTTTCCGATGCAGTTGCAGGTATGATTTGCGAAAACCAAGGGCTGATTCAAGCCGGTGGTAACTGCTACCCCAACCGTCGTATGGCTGCTTGCCTTCGCGATGCAGAAATCATTCTACGCTATGTAACCTACGCGCTATTGGCTGGCGATGCTTCAGCTCTTGATGATCGTTGCTTGAACGGACTCAAAGAAACCTACGCTGCTTTGGGCGTCCCCACCACCTCCACCGTGCGTGCCGTTCAAATCATGAAGGCTCAAGCCGCTGCTCACATTCAAGACAATCCCAGCGAATCCTTTGCCGGTGCTAAGCTCCGCAAGATGGGTTCCATCGTTGTTGAAGATCGTTGCGCTAGCTTGGTTGCTGAAGCTTCCAGCTACTTTGACCGCGTGATTTCAGCTCTGAGCTAGTTATTGCTCTTTGCAATCTGCTTTAAAGACTGAAACATAAGCTCACAGTACAAAATCTTGGAGATTTAAGAAATGAAATCCGTCGTTACCACCGTTATCGCGGCTGCTGATGCTGCTGGTCGTTTTCCTAGCACCTCTGATTTAGAGTCAGTACAAGGTTCTATTCAACGTGCTGCTGCACGTTTAGAAGCTGCTGAAAAGCTCTCTGCCAACCTAGATAACGTTGCTAAAGAAGCTTATGATGCTTGCATCAAAAAGTATTCCTACCTCAACAATGCTGGTGAAGCAAACTCCAACGACACTTTCAAAGCAAAGTGTGCTCGTGACATCAAACACTACCTTCGCTTAGTTCAGTACTGCCTCGTAGTTGGCGGTACAGGGCCTTTGGATGAGTGGGGTATTGCGGGTCAGCGTGAAGTTTACCGTGCATTGGGTCTTCCTACCGCTCCTTACGTTGAAGCATTAAGCTTTGCACGTAACCGTGGTTGCACACCTCGTGACATGTCTGCTCAAGCATTGACTGAGTACAATGCACTGCTTGACTATGCAATCAACTCTCTCTCCTAATTCATTACTTGGTCTCACGTTGTAAGACTGGTTTTGAATGAGATAGATTCTTTACAAACCTGAAGGTTCTTGGTTTTTGCTTCACCCGTTAAGGTTAAGTAACTGCACAGAGTCTTCAGGTCTGTTTTATGGGTGCCCAGTAAGACGGTTATGGATAAACGATTTTTTAATTTTTATAATCTGACGGAAGAGCGTGCGATCGCCCTCCTCGACACGCCCCAAGACCAAATCGGAGAGGAAGATTCGCGCTACATTGCGGCCTCCCATTTGGTCAATTTCCCCTCAGAGCAGTCCATCCAAGCCCTGATGCGAGCCGTGCAGCAAACCGATCCAGTGCTGGAAAATCGGATTGCAAGGCGTAAGGCGATCGAAACCCTAGGGCGATTAGAGGCTAAGCAAGCCCTGTCTGTGATCAAACTGTGTCTTCAGGATGAGGACTGCTACGCCGTTGAGAATGCCGCCTGGGCGATCGGAGAAATTGGCACGCAAGATCCGGTGACGCTCGAAGCCGTTGCTCAAGCACTCAGTCGGCCTGGACAAACCTATCGGGTAATCATCCACACCCTGGCGAAGTTAAATTATCAACCTGCCCTAGAGCGCATTAAGGGATTTGTGGCAGATTCTGATCTGCCGACGGCGAGTGCTGCCATTACCGCAGTGTGTCGCTTAACCCAAGACTATAGCCAGATTACGAAAGTGGTGGCTATGATGCAAAGCCCTAATGTATTGGCGCGGCGTCTCTCCATCCAAGATTTAATGGATGCCAAGTATTACGATGCCATTCCTGATATTGCCCGTTGCCCTGTCTCTTTAGTGTTTCGGCTGCGTGGGATTCGGACGCTTGCAGAGCTGGGTATGGCCGATGGGTCTTTGACCTTCGCCGAGGTGCAGCCCTACTTAGAAAAAACGCTGTACGACCATCCCAAGGGGTTAAGTTTAGTTCACACCTGTCCCCAAACCCCAGACCTATCAACCTTAATTCAGCAGCTTTACGAAACGGATTTTGGTCGTTGTTACCTGGCAACCCAAACCATCTTGGAACATTATGCCGCCGAAGCCCCTGCGGCCTTGTTTGCTACCTACAAAGACGAAGCCCACAATGACTACGGTGCCCATTTCCATGTGATGAAGCTGATGGGATGGCTCAAGCATGCCCCTGCTTACGATTTGCTGATTGAAGCCCTGCACAATAAGCAGCCTCAGTTTCAAAAGTCGAGGGCAGCGGCGGCGATCGCCCTGGCTGAACTCGGCAACCCCAACGCCATCCCCGATCTCAAGGCTTGTCTGGAGGTTAAAATTTGGGATCTACGGTATGCGGCTTTGATGGCCCTTGAGCGCTTGGGTGATCTCAGCAGTCATGCAGCGTTGGTGCAAGATCCTGATGGATTGATTGCGGCAAAAGTGGCCCATACCCTTAAGATCTCGAATTAAATGAACTTTAACAGTACTGCCATCAATTCAATCAGTTTGAGAGTTGATCGAAGTAGGTTTGTTGTTCATGTTTCGCTGCTTTTCTTGCAGTCATTTCGTAGCAACCAAACATTCTCTTTTGCTGCACATTTTCCCTTCAATCCACCAGAAACATTCGTGCTTACAATTAGAGTTAAATCATAATTATCTTGATAATGCTGCCTTACTTCCTCATTACTAATTGAAAAAGGAGGGCCATCCATCAAATTTTGGTCATACTCATAACAAATTAGCAACTGCGGCGCTTTATCAGTAATCTTCGTTAAATGTGCTGTATATCGATCGCGCATTTGTTCTGGCAGAGCCACCAAGGCTGTTCTGTCATAGATTGCATCAACTGAGCCAAGCATATTTCCAGACAAGTTAAATATATCACCAACAAATATGTCAATATTTTTTGCGCTGTAGTGATATAAATTATCCATTTCTGATATTTTTGGATCCATCCCAAGCTCTGTAAATAATTGATTGACAGCTATTTTACTCAATTCAGCTCCAGCAACCCGGTAGCCATTAGATAGTAGCCAAGCAATATCAAGGGTTTTACCGCACAATGGTAAAAAGACACGACAGCCTTTGATTAAAGAAAGCTCTTGAAAATGTTCGACCAGTAGTGGGTTGGCTTCACTGTTATGGAAAGCAATGTCATTTTTTCCCCATCTTTGCTGCCAAAAATTTGCATCCATAATAGCCTCTCTAGAAATTCACTTACACATAACTATTTTTAGGCGAATTATGTTCCACTTATTCACTCTATGAGGTATTTTAGGTAGATTCTTGTCCACATTTTATCCCGATTTAGATATTTAGGCGGAAAATGATGAATGGACTGGGTTCCTCAATAAAACGGATGATCTTAAGCATCTTCTGTGGTATTGCCTCGATAAATCTTGACGTTTTCATAAATGGCAAAAGGCATTAGTCATCAGCAACAAGACATAATGTTTTCTCTCCCATAAGCGCATTTCTTGGATTATCAATGAGTCCTGAATCTAATAACACCACACCAAAAAGGATCGCCCATCCTTTCGCACGTTGCAGGGTCGCTTCAGAAATATCTGCGTACTCGGCGATCGCCTGTTGGCGGACATTTCGAGCGGCGAACAGCATCCAGAACGACGCAAGATCTGTCGCAACATCACCTGATGTAATGTCGCCCCAATCAATGATGCCGGAGATTGCGCCATCTTCGACCAGAATGTTGCGTGGATGCAGATCTCCATGCAACCAGTTCGCCCGCACGTCGATAGGCGCATTCACTGCCATCTTCCAAGTATTCTTGATTTTTGGAGTAATTAGGTTGGTTTTCGTCTCCAGTCGCTGCATTCGTGCTTCGATAGAAGCTGCACGCTGATGCAGCGGCACGCCACGTCCCGGATTTGATGGTGCATTGAATGGTGCGGGCACATGTAATGAACGCAGGAACATCCCTAAGCGTTTTGCCTGACTTGGATTGAGTTCGGATTGATCGGCAGTCACTCCAGCCAACCAGGGTAATATACTCCAGCACCAAGGATAATCTTGGGTTGGTTTGCCTAGTTTGTAAGGGGTTGGCACAGCGATGGGCAGGCGTTCTGCAAGTAGTGGAAGCCAAGTTTGTTCATTTTCGATGAATGCGGCGGCGGCTTTTCGCCGTGGGAGACGAATCGATAATCGATCTCCCAATCGGAATATCACATTATCCCAACCAGCATCAACGAGATCGAGCTTTAGGTGCTTCAAATCTGGGTGCTGCGCCTCCAATAATCTGTAGACGAGTGCGGCATTTATTTCAATGTCGGATACTGGCGTACCAATAGAACTCGATTTTTCTACCGATTCCATATGTACCTCCAGTTATTGTTAACCATCTTTGACGATCGTACCTTGATGATTGTTCGAGTTCGCCGTCATCATTTCCCAGCCTCAAGAGCTTGAATTTGCTAAGATCCAAAGTACAAAAATCGTTTTCCTTGCAGCCGTGGCACTCCTGACCGAAACAGACAAGTTACAGACAAGCATTGATGTAAAAATTGATCCAGAAGCTGAACCCCCAAAAGTTCTATGTCCCCATTGTCTGCGTACCGCTACCAACGGCATTCAATGTAAGGGAATTTGTGTTGCTGACAACGACTATTGAGAGATGAGTTTCAGTCCATACCCGACTACAAAACCCGAAGTAGACTTGCAATACTATCCACCGCATCTAAGGTGCGAATTTCATCTAAGGCAGTATGAAAATCACCTTCACGGACTGCATGGGTGACGACCACAATCTCGGCAAGGCCATCCTTTACCCCAGTCTGCACCAGAGAATCTAAACTCACCCCATGATTGCCAAAGCAGGTGCCCAGTTTGCCAATTACGCCAGGATGATCTTTGGTCGAAAATCGAACGTAAAACCGCGTCACCAGCTCTGAAATGGGTTCAACCTGACTATAAGAGTGATGAGAGCAGGCCAATAGTGGATGAATTGCGGGTGTATTTGGGTTTGTTGCTGCCAACCCTGCTTTTAGCAAAGCCGCAACGTTGATAATATCGGAGACCACCGCGCTGGCGGTTGGCCCCGCGCCTGCACCTGGGCCAAAGAACATGACCTGTCCTAAGGGTTCGCCTTCTAGCAAGATGGCGTTGTAAACATCGTTCACGCTGGCGAGGGGGTGGGCTTTGGGGACGAGGGTTGCATGAACCCGCACCTGAAGCTGGTCAGGAATCCCTATGTTTGATAGGGCTGCGCTTGAAGATGCGGTGTTGGGACGTTTGGCGATCGCCAATAGCTTAATCACAAACCCCAGCTTATCCGCGTAGGCAATATCCGAAGCACTCACGGCTCGAATGCCCTCACGGTGAACGTCATCGAGCTTAATCCGGCCTCCAAAGGCCAAGGATGCCAGAATGGCGATTTTATCGCCTGCATCTAGTCCATCCACATCGGCGGTGGGGTCGGCTTCGGCGTAGCCTAAGGCTTGAGCATCGGCCAAGATATCATCAAAGCTGTGGCCTGACTGCTGCATCTGGGTCAGGATGTAGTTAGTAGTGCCGTTGAGGATGCCCATCACGGAGGTAATCCGATTTGCGCCCATAGACTGCTTCATGGGCTGAATCACAGGGATACCCCCTGCCACGGCGGCCTCAATCATGACGTAAACGCCTGCTTGATTGGCGGCGGTAAAAATTTCGTCTCCATAGCGGGAAATGACGGCTTTGTTGGCAGTCACGACATGCTTCCCGTGGGCGATCGCCTTCAGAATTAAACTCCGCGCTGGCTCAATGCCGCCAATCACTTCGACCACGATATCAATCTCAGGGTCGGTGACAATGGCGTCTAGATCGGTGGTGATGGACTCGGCGGGGAGGGTGATGGTGCGAGGTTTGGAGGGCGATCGCAGGCCCACGCGATGCAGTTCCAGCGCCTGGAGCAAGGGATGCCGCCCGTTACAATCTTGGAAGATTGCCGCAACCCCAGTGCCAACCGTACCCAATCCCAACAGACCGACTTTGAAACCCACAGCGTTTCCCCAACTGATCTTTCAGTTCTATTGTGCCATTTCCCGCGCAAGGGGATGAATCTATGTGAGTTTTCCGAAATTTTCGCCACTCTTCCAGTGCTAATCTTGGAGCGCCAACCCATTTGGATGTCCTAAAAGCGATTTGGATCTCGTGGCAAAGGGATGCTAACAAAAAAAGGAGGGTTGTAAATACAACCCTCCTTTTATAACTTAGAACATCAACCTATTGCCTAAAGCTTAGGGGCCGTCACAACCGGAACCACCGCTACTGAAGTAGTTGATCGCACCCCAATAATTTTGGCCTTCGCCGCTGCCGTCTGAAGCTTTGGCACATCCGCCACCGAGTGATTCACAATCGTAAACAACGGATTCGATAAAATCCCCGCCAAAGACGTCGTGATCAGTGCAAAAATAATGCCCGCCTGCAAAGGCCGCATCCCAAAGGGTTGCCAATTGATTACCGGATAGTTCTTGATGACCTCCGACATTTCATTGGATTCCTTCACCACCATCATCTTCACAACACGGATGTAGTAGTAAATCGACACCACACTGGTGACTAGCCCCAGCAGAACGAGACCATAGGCTCCCGCCTGCCAACCCGCCCAGAAAATGTAGAGCTTGCCAAAAAAGCCCGCCAAGGGCGGAATGCCCCCTAAAGACAACAGGCAAATGCTCAGAGACAGCGTCAGCAGAGGATCCTTTTGGTACAAACCTGCATACTCACTAATCTGATCGGTTCCCGGGCGCAGTGCTAACAGAATCACACTGGCAAAGGCTCCTAGGTTCATAAACAGGTAAATCAGCAGGTAAAACACCATGCTGGAGTAGCCGGCTTCAGTACCCACCACCATCCCAATCATGATGAACCCAGCCTGCCCAATGGAAGAATAGGCCAACATCCGCTTCATGCTGGTTTGGGCGATCGCCACCACGTTCCCCAGCACCATGCTAAGAATCGCCAGGGCTGTAAAGATAAACCGCCACTCATCCACCACCGCTGGAAACGCATCGGTCAGAAGGCGAATGGCGAGGGCAAACCCTGCGGCCTTTGAACCCACGGAGAGAAACGCCACCACAGGGGTAGGGGAACCCTCGTATACGTCAGGTGTCCACTGGTGAAAAGGCACCGCCGCAATTTTGAAGCTGACGCCTGCAATCACAAACACCAGGGCCATCAGGAGACCCAAAGAATTTTGGGTACCGTCCCCCAGGGCCGTTGCGATCGCCCCTAGATGGGTTTGCCCACCCGATAGACCGTAGAGCAAGGACAGACCGTACAAAAATATCGCCGAGCTAGAGGCCCCAATTAACAAATACTTGAGTGCCGCCTCATTAGAGCGCGGGTCTCGCTTCATATAGCCCGTCATGAGGTACGAGGCAATACTGAGGGTCTCTAGAGACACAAAAATCATCACCAGCTCTTCCGCGCCGGAGAGGAACATGCCTCCCACCGTCGCCGCTAGCAGAATGCTCATAAACTCGCCGAGGTCACTGCCCGCTTGGTCTACGTAGCGAATCGACATCAAAATCGTCACCGCCGAAGACAGCGCAATGATGCTGCGGAAGACAATACTCAGGTTATCGGCATTAAAGCTGCCTAAAAAAGCAATGGTGTTAGGCTGATCCCACTGGGAAACCAGTAGACCCACTGCCGTCAGGAGTCCGGCGATCGCCAAGTAGGGCGTCCATTTTGCGGAGGCACGCCCCACAATCAAATCGCTGACAAGCACAACCAGCATCGTAATGGTAACAACGCTTTCCGGCAGAATCGCCAAAGCATTAAGCTGACTTCCGAGATTGGCAAAGTCCATAGGGGTAGCGTCAATAACGTTCTAAGCTTTGCAAATGTTCTTAATCAAACCCTGATGGGCCTGAGTAGGACATTACACATTGAGAATTTTAACCCGCATTGCTACCCAAGCACGATAGCAAGATTCAATATAGATTAATAGAAGCGCTATGATTTCTGGACGAGAGGTCTTGACAACAGCGCCAATTCCAATTCTCAGTTGACCTTATTGAGACTTTATTCGTCCAAATTAGTCTAAATGGCAGCAGTTCCGTCAATTTACGGACGCTTTTTTGAAAGCAGATTGCCTACACTGAACCATTAAGCGCATTCTTTTCTCTTACTCCTCTTGGTTGATCGCGTCCTATGTCCACGCTGGTTATTGTTGAATCGCCCACCAAAGCCCGAACCATTCGGAATTTTCTGCCCTCTACCTATCGAGTAGAGGCATCAATGGGGCATGTTCGAGATCTGCCCAGGGATGCAAGCGAAATTCCAGCGGCGGTGAAGGGAGAGAAATGGTCTTCCTTGGGCGTTAATGTCAATGCGAACTTTGAGCCGCTCTACGTGGTGCCCAAAGACAAGAAAAAATTGGTTAAAGAACTCAAAGAAGCCTTAGTGGGTGTCGATGAACTGCTGTTAGCCACTGACGAAGATCGAGAAGGGGAAAGCATTAGCTGGCATTTAATCCAGATTTTGCAGCCCAAGATCCCCATCAAACGGATGGTGTTCCACGAAATTACAGAGGAGGCCATCAAAGCGTCTCTAGACAAATGTCGAGAGGTCGATCAGCGCCTCGTCCGTGCCCAAGAAACCCGCCGGATCTTAGATCGGTTGGTGGGTTATACTCTTTCACCCTTGCTCTGGAAAAAAATTGCTCCCAGCCTCTCTGCCGGACGGGTGCAGTCTGTGGCAGTGCGCGTCTTAGTGCAGCGAGAGCGAGAACGCCGCGCCTTCCGTCAGGGGAGTTATTGGGATCTCAAGGCCAGTCTCGAAAAAGATAAAACCGCCTTTGCAGCTAAGCTTGTCACCCTCAACGGGCAGCGACTCGCCACGGGCAGCGACTTTGATGAAAACACGGGTCAGGTGCTGGAAGGTCGTCAGGTGGTGTTGCTCAACGAAGCCGAAGCCACGGCGTTGCAGCAGCGCTTAGACAAAAAGCAGTGGCAGGTCAGCGGCATTGAAGAACGCCCCGTCACCCGCAAGCCCTCTCCCCCGTTTATTACCTCCACCCTCCAACAAGAAGCCAACCGCAAACTGCGTCTCTCTGCCCGTGAAACCATGCGGATTGCCCAGAGCCTGTATGAGCAGGGCTACATCACCTACATGCGGACGGATTCGGTGCATTTGTCAGAACAGGCGATCGCCGCTGCTCGTGCCTCTGTGGAAACCCTCTACGGCACGCCCTACCTCAGCCCTGAACCGCGCCAGTTCACCACCAAATCAAAGGGTGCCCAAGAAGCCCACGAAGCCATTCGCCCAGCAGGTAGCCCCTTCCGTACCCCCAAGGAAACAGGGCTGAAAGCTCAGGAATTGGCGCTGTACGAAATGATTTGGAAGCGCACTGTGGCGACCCAAATGGCAGAAGCCCGTCAAACCTTTGTCACCATTCAAATTGCAGTGGAAGACGCAGGCTTTAGAGCCAGCGGCAAGCGCATTGATTTCCCTGGCTTCTTTAGAGCCTATGTTGAGGGATCCGATGACCCTGATGCGGCGTTGGATGACCAAGAAGTGATTTTGCCGAGTCTGAAGAAAGGCGATCGCCCCGTCTGCAAAACCCTAGAGGCGATCGGTCACGAGACCCAGCCCCCCGCACGGTATACCGATGCATCTCTGGTCAAAACCCTAGAAAGCGAAGGCATTGGCAGACCCAGTACCTATGCTTCTGTCATTGGCACTATCATTGACCGAGGCTACGTCCAGCGCCAGGGCAACACCAGCCTTGTGCCCACCTTCACGGCCTTTGCGGTCACAGCACTGTTGGAAAAACATTTTCCTGACCTGGTCGATGTGGGCTTTACCGCACGGATGGAGCAGACCCTAGACGATATTTCTAGGGGTGAAGCAGAGTGGCTGCCCTACCTGCAATCCTTTTACCTCGGAGAGGCAGGGTTAGAGCATCAGGTCAAAGATCAAGAAACCACCATTGATGCCCTAGAAGCGCGCACCATCGATTTATCTGGCTTAGAAGCCAAGGTACGCATTGGTCGATTTGGGCCTTATGTCGAAGCTGAGCGGGATGGGGCAGCCGTCACCGCCTCTCTACCCAAGGACATGACCCCCGCCGACCTAAACCCCGATCAGGTCGAGTTGATCCTCAAACAAAAAATCGAAGGCCCTGAAAAAGTTGGGTTCCATCCAGAGACAGGCGACCCTATTTATATGATGTTGGGCACCTATGGCCCTTACGTTCAGCTTGGGGATGCACCCCAACCAGGGCAAAAGAACCCTAAACGGACGTCTTTACCCAAAGGTGTCACGATGGAAGATGTCACCCTAGAGATGGCGCTTGCGCTCTTGGCATTGCCTCGGCTTCTGGGCACTCATCCTGAAACTGAGCGACCCATCAAAGTGGGGCTGGGTCGATTTGGGGCTTATATTGTCCATGACCAGGGCAAAGACGGTCAAGATTTCCGCTCCCTTAAAGCTGAAGATAGTTTGTTCACGGTTTCCCTAGAGCGTGCTCTAGAACTGTTAGCCATTCCCAAAACTGGACGGGGCAAACGGGCGGCAAAACAGGCGCTGCGAGAGTTAGGCAACCATCCTGAGGATGGCGAACCGATCAATATTTATGATGGGCCTTATGGGCCTTACATTAAGTACGGCAAGGTCAATGCCAGTTTGCCAGAAGATGCCACGGTGGAAGAGATTTCGCTTGAGACGGCGCTGAAGCTGGTGATGGAGAAGGCGGGGACAAAGAAAGGCGGCAAGAAGGCGGCAGCGAAGACGACTACGACCAAAACGGCGGCGAAGGCTGCGACCACGAAGGCTAAAGGCGCGACGAAGACCACGAAGGCTAAAACCACGAAGAAGAAGGCGGAGGCTAGTTCGACTTAGGATCTAGATGCAAGCCCATTCAAGAATGGTTACAGGTGTTAAGTCTCAACTCACGCGCCTTTCTGTTGCTGAGCTTGTCGAAGCATTCCGACGTGGTTCCTGAGCTTGCCGAAGGGCTGACCTGGGCAAAGGTACAGCACGGGGCTTCCCGTCTAAAAGCTAATTTTTTTTTCGGTGATCTGGGACACAGACGACTCTATCAATCCGAGCTAAATTGATGGAGCGTTATACAGAAAAAACCTTTAGCCAAAGCGCTAAAGTCTATGCCTACCGCAGCGCCGCCTAAAGGCAATGCAATTATGATTACTATTAAACACAAAGCGCGCCTTTCATTTAGGGCGCGCTTTGTGTTTAAGCCGAACTCAGGTTCACTAAAGGCGATCGCCTCCTTCACACCGCTGACATCACCCGCCGAAAAAATTGACCCACCTGCTGCAAAATCTTCGGTGCCACCGCACCCAAATCAGGCAGTGGCTCCGGCGGCGATGGGATCTTCCCCATCAGCGTATGAAACTCATCCAGCAAATCATGCTCAACATCCGACACCTCATCATCCGCAATCAGCAGATTCCCGATCGCTGCCAATAACTTAAGTCGTTCAGCATCAGGACTGTCTCTGAGATAAGACACCAGCCATTGCTCCGTTTGCGTCGGCTCCACAGGCGTACTCAACAACCCTTGGAGTTCAGCATTATGCTCCAAGTGAAACCGCGACAAGACCTTGTTGAGATAGGCCACCTCCTCCGGCTCCAGATGCTGATCTACCCACGCCGAACCAATTAAGATTTTGAGCATCAGGTGTTGGTGTTGGGTAGAATCCATTGTGTTAGACCTCTCAATCTGTCTCTTACATCATGCCTTGGCTTTAGGCTTTCATCCCATCAAGAGCGATTTTTTTGAAACCATAGGGTAATGCCCTCCGCCAAAGTTTTGGCCAACTGCTGCCGAGCTTCAGGGTTGCTAATCCACTCAAACTCGTTGGGGTTAATAATGAAGCCGAGTTCAAGGAGGATGGAAGGGGCGATCGCCGGACGGGTCAGCGCCAGGTTATTCCAATACACCCCATAGGAAGGCCGCCCTAACTTCTGCACTAAGTAATCATGGAGAAAAACGGCTAACCCCTGGGATTGCGAGTGGTACCAAAACGCCCCAACCCCCTTAGTATTCCAAGCATCACCGCCATCGGGGAGGGCATTGTAGTGCAGGCTAATGGCGATCGTCGGGGCAACTTGTGCAATTTTTGCAGCCCGATCATTGGGGAAAATATCATCATCCCCTTCACGGGTCATCACCACCTTAGCGCCTTGGCGTTCGAGTTCCTTGCGCAGCAATTGGCTCACTGCTAACGCCACATCCTTTTCGGGATAACCCGTTGGGCCAACGGAGCCTAGGTCGTTAGCACTACCGTGGCCTGGATCGAGCAGAATTGTGGTGCCTGCTAAAGGCGTACTCCCAGCCCCTAGGTGAGGCGGATGCCGTAGAGACAATACGAGGCTCGTCCCCTCATAACGGAGCTGATATCCCCACTGCTGCTTACTTTTGAGATGGATTTGATACTGCACCTGTTGGGGTGTAACTTGCTGCCAGTCTAGCCGCGACAGAATAGGGCCAGGGGTTTGGGCGATTGTATCGGTTTGGGCGGTGGTGTTGTAGAGGTTTAGGGTAAAGGTATCGTCCCCTTGCTGGACGGAGACAGGCACAGGCACCTGAAGGGGAAAGGTCACAGTGGTCTGATCGGCTTTGGTCTGAACCCGCACGCTACGGATGATAGAACGCGGCAAAGCGCCATTCACAATGGGGCGAGTTTCTTTTTGCTTAATCCAGCCGCCGTAGTCAAACCGCAGCCATTCACCTTCGCGTCCTGTTACCTGGGCCTGGGTACCTTTGGGCAATGGCGTGAGGCGAGAGTAGTCTGTACTGGGGCCAGTGCGGGCAGCGCCTTGGTCACTCGTAACTTCTGCGATGGGCATAATTTGTGGGGGCAGAATGGTAATTTTGCCAGGGCCACGCTGAATCACAATGGTTTTGCCGCGCCGCAGTTCAAAAATAGGGGTTTCGAGTTCTCCAGGCTCAGTCAATACGGTGCAGCCTTGATACAGACCTGTTTGTGCATCGGTCGTCGGTGTGTTTGTTGCGGTTAGTACGGCGGAGTTGGGGGGAAGGTTAACGGCTTTCGCTTGGGGATATAACCGCAGAGGTTGATCGCCAATGCGTACTGTCACCTGAGACTTGGCAGGGGCGATCGCCCCAAAACAAATCGGCTCATTAGGCAACCGCGCAATATCCACAGCAGGCGTTAGCGATCCTTCCGCAAAGGCAAATCCTTTCGGTTCTGGGGGTGTAGCTGCCAACCGTTTAATAATTAGCGTTACGGTTTGGGCCTGGGCTTGAAGCGTAATGGTATTGCTGCCCATCTGGAGCGGGATGCTGGGGGAGAAATGACCGGAGGGACTGCGATCGGCGATCGTTTTTCCATTTACGGTTAAAACGGCATCAGCGGGGGCAGTGCCAATCAAGAAAATATGGTCTGAGGTGGTTTCATGATTGGGTGGCGGATAGACGACCTTGAGGGTGGGCTGGGCAAACGCAGGTTGTACAAGCATTGCCGTTGCAAGGGCTGTTCCTATCCAATATTTCATACGCCAAAAACCATCAGAGTCTGACCATAATATCAGCAATTCCGAAAGCTCATTTTTATCACCAGACGAATGATCTCAGTGCCGAAGTGGATTAATCGCGGCCTGCCATAGCCATGCCTCACTTTAAACCATCACAGATCTTGTCAGCAGTGGTTGTCCAGCCCACAATTCCCCCCTGTGCTCTAACCATTTCAAGAGTAGCCTGCTTAAATTCAGGGAAATAGCTTTCGGTCGCATCCTCCACCATCAAGCATTCAAACCCGCGATCGTTGGCTTCGCGCATTGTCGTCTGGACACACACCTCAGTCGTAACGCCCGTAATCAGTAAATGAGTAATCCCTTTCTCGTGGAGTAATGCCTCTAGATTGGTGCGACAGAACGCCCCCTTGCCCGGTTTCTCAATTACCGTTTCGCCAGGCATCGGAGCCAATTCTGGAATGATCCCATTTCCTGGTTCGCCTACGACTAGGATGCGTCCCATGGGGCCACGATCGCCAATCTTCATCCCCTCACCGCCACGGTTCAGCTTAGACGGGGGACAATCCGAGAGGTCGGGGCGATGGCACTCGATGGTATGGAAAACGGGTAGTCCGTTGACGCGGAAGGTATCCAAAAGCTGCTTGAGGGTGGGCACGATCGCCTGGAGTAGCGCAACGTTATTGCCGAGGGCATCGCCAAAGCCACCTGGTTCCATAAAGTCCCGCTGCATATCGATGATGATGAGCGCTAAGCGACCAGGGACGGGGACTTCGTAATCGTAGGGTTGGGCAGAAATTAAGACCATAATTTGACGGGTTTCTCCCAAATGGCAAGGACAATACAGCCCGTGGCGCTAGCGACACGATGGCTGGTTTGGGGTGGGTTAATCACTAAAGTTCCGGTCTCGTGGGTGCCGTTGTCATCGGTTTGGGAGCCGGACAAGATCAAAATATGTTCAAATCCAAGATGATCGTGCATCGGAACGCTAGCCCCTGGTTGATAGCGCAATAGCGCAGCAGACGAACCCTGTTCCCCATCGCTATACAGGCGATAGATTTCCACCCCCTCACGGAAGGGTTCCCAAGGGAACGGGTCGAGGCGATCGCCCAGCTTGAGCAAGTCCTTGAGAATGAGGGCTTTTTCCATTAGTGACCCGCCATGCTGCGACCAATGGTGGCGAAATCTGCATCGGCGATCGCACTTTCATAGGAAAACTTCCCTTCGCTAATCACCAAAATCCGGTCTGAGAGCTTAAGGAGTTCGTCAAGGTCTTCGCTTACTAGCAAAACTGCTACACCTCGATTCCGCGCCTCTACAATTTGACCGTGGATGTATTCGACTGCTGCAAAGTCCAAACCAAAACAAGGATTTGCAGCAATTAAAAGCTCGATATGATCCGAAGATAGTTCTCTTGCTAGGACGGTTCGCTGAACGTTACCTCCCGATAGATTTCCCACAGGGGTTTCCGGTGAAGGCGTTTTGATTTTGAAGGTAGTAATAAGCCCTGTCGCCATTTCCCGAATCGCTTTGAGAATCAGGAAAACACCGCCCTTCGCCTGGGGAGTACGGTCAAAGGTGCGCAGTGCCAAGTTTTCCGCGACGCTCATATGGGCAACACAGGCATTGCGGAGGGGTTCTTCCGGCAGCGTAAACACTTTATGGCGATACATTTCAGCACGAGTCGCACCGTAGGGTTCGCCGTTGACCAGTACTTGGCCTCCGGTGGAAGGCCGTTGCCCTGCTAAAACTTCCACTAACTCTCGTTGACCGTTGCCTGAAATACCCGCAATTCCAATGATGGAACCGCTAGGAACTTGCAAATTAATGCCTGTCAGTGCCTCTACACCATTGTCTTTCTCGGCGCGGAGATCTTTGACTTCTAGGACAACTTTCGGTTCAGGATGAACAACTTTCTCGACCTGCTTGGGTTCACGGCGTTCACCCATCATCATTTCGGACATATCAGCGATGGACATGTCTTTGACGACACCGCGTCCGGCAAAGGCACCCTTGCGTAGCACGGTAATTTCATCACAAAAGGCGGTTACTTCTCTGAATTTATGACTAATAATCAATACGCTGAGACGTTTGGCGGTGACGGCTTCTCGCAGCAATCCCAGCACTTCGTCAGCTTCTTGGGGGGTGAGAACGGAGGTGGGTTCGTCCAAAATCAAAACCCTGACTTTGAGATAAATCTGTTTGAGGATTTCAAGTTTTTGCTTTTGCCCTGCCGCAAGCTGAGCGATGGGCATGTCCAAGGGCACTTTGAAGGGTGCTTGCGCCATGAAGGCATTGAGGGCTTCGTATTCTTGCTTCCAGTTGATCAGGTTTTTGTTCTCAAACCGAGACAGTACCAAGTTCTCAGCGACGGTCATGGCGGGGACGGAGGTGAAGTGTTGATATACCATCCCAATACCGTACTGGTGAGCATCACGGGGAGATGCGATCGCACGGGAATGTTTGTCAATGAGCACGTCGCCGTGGTCTGGGGTGTAGAACCCCATGATGCATTTGACGAGGGTGCTTTTGCCTGCGCCATTTTCGCCCAGGAGGGCGTGGAAGGTGCCCGATTTAAGGTGCATGGAGACGTTATTGAGGGCGGTGAGGCTGCCAAACCGTTTGGTCATGTTGATGATTTCTAGGTCTGGTGGGTGGGTCGTTTCCATTGGGGTGGTGGCGGTTGCGGTGGTCATGGGTGAACTCCAAATTGTGGTTTTGGATTTGCAAGGGGTGGGTGTCGAAAGAGTTTTTGAATGAAAAGATTTACACCTTGCACTACCCCCCTCAGTCCCCCTTATAAAGGGGGGAAGAATATGGACTGGCTCCCTCCCCTTGTAAAGGGGAGGGCTGGGGTTGGGTAGTGCAAGGTGTGACAGCGACGTTTTCTATCATTGAGAATTACTAGCGGTCATGAGACAGGTTGCGGAATTTTTACGGATGGGATGTCTTGAATGGCGTTGAGGAAGGCGTTGGAATCTGCGACTGCGCCAAATACGCCGCCTTGCATCTGAATCATTTTGAGGGCCGCGAGATAGTTGCCATAGTCCGTCGCGCCTGTGCAGTCCGATAGCACGAGACATTCATAGCCGCGATCATTTGCGTCGCGCAGGGTGGTGTGGACGCAAACATCGGTGGTGATTCCAGTCAGGATGATGTTTTGGATGCCCTTGAGCTTGAGCAAGAGGTCTAGGTCTGTGGCGTAAAATGAACCTTTGCCTGGTTTATCAATAATCGGTTCACCAGGGAGGGGATAGAGGTCTGGAATGATGTCCCACCCAGATTCACCGCGCACAAGAATCCTTCCGCACGGGCCAGGATCGCCGATACCTGCGCCAATTTGTTGCGATCGCCACCTCTTATTCTGCGGCAAGTCAGACAAATCCGGTCGATGACCCTCACGGGTGTGGATGATGTAGAACCCGCGATCGCGCATTGCCGCCAGCACTTTTGTGATCGGTTCAATGGGTGCACGAGTTAGAGAGAGATCGTAACCCATGCGATCAACATAGCCCCCAATTCCACAGAAATCCGTCTGCATATCAATGATGATGAGCGCCGTATTTTCAGGACGCAAATCGCCATTGTAGGGATAGGCGTAGGGTTCAGATTGGACAAAGCGATCCATTGTTAGCCTCCTTTAACACTTAACACAGGGTGTTTGGAGGCCATATAAGCACGCCATCCGCCCCATTCGGTAATTTCAAGCTGGTTTTCGCATAGGATGGGTTCTCCTAAAACGCCCAATACGACTTCCCCATCATCTAGCTTCACTTTTCCGATGCTCAATCCTGGGGGTTCCTGCCAGAGAAGTGTTGCTAATCCCCCAGCAGGGACTTGCCAGAGTTCGACCGCGATCGCCACACCCCCTTCTTGCACCCGCACCATCGCCGGATGAATATCCCCAATCGACCACAACCGATAAGCAGACTCGGTGAAAGCTTCGCGCACAAACGTCGCGCCAACCCCAATCAAATTGGGGTTCAGCGCCAACCCCCGCATCAACGTCCCATTCACTGCCAAATCCACAACATCCATTCCAACCCCCATAGGGGCGCAACACCTTGCGCCCTCCATATTCCAGAATGCCTAGCTAACTCCCCGAACCCAACGCCCCAGGCGCACCCGAAATCGTCCGAGTCGGAGAACAAGTCAAAATCATAATCCCCAGTGTCAAAATATACGGTGCCGCATTAAACAAATAGTATCCCTGGGTAATCCCCACCGATTGCAGCGCAGGCCCGATCGCCTGTGCCCCGCCAAACAACAAAGACGCATACAAACACTGCATCGGCTGCCACCGCGCAAAAATTACCAGCGCCACCGCCATCAACCCCTGTCCCGTCGAAATGCGCTCACTCCAAATGCCAGGGTAGTAGAGCGACAACGACGCACCGCCAATCCCCGCCAAAAAGCTACCTGCAATAATCGCCAGCATCCGCACCTTTTTGATGGAAACCCCCATCGCCAAAGCTGCATCAGGGCTATCCCCCACCGCTCGGATAAACAACCCCCAGCGCGTGGACTTAAAGAACCATGTCATGATGGGCGCTAACGCCACCCCCAACAAAAACAGCGGACTAATTCTCAACGCTTCCTGGAGCGATGAAATACTGCTCCAGCCACCTAAATTAAACGTCGGGAGTTGCGGGGCAGACGGCTGAATAAATGGCTTGCCCAAAAAGAACGCAATCCCGCTACCAAAGATAATCATGGCAATTCCGACCGCCACGTCATTAACCTTCGGCTGCTGCGTCAGCCAAGCATGAATCAACCCCAACGCCATCCCCGCCACACCCGCCATCAATACCCCCAACCACGGCGAACCCGTCAGGTAGGAAATGGCATAGGCGCTCATGGCTCCAGTGAGCAACGTCCCTTCCAAACCCAAATTAATCTTGCCGCTTTTCTCGGTCAGGCATTCGCCCAAACTTACAAAGAGAAAGGGAGTGCCGCCTCGCATTGTTCCAGCGGCGATCGCCAACGGAACCCCCCACCAACCCACGTTTTCTGCTGCCATCGGAATACGCTCCCTTCAGTGAATAAAGGATTAAACAACCGCCGCAGGTTGCCGAGTGGGCTTAACCTCAGACCGCTCTTTGAAAATCGCGAACCGCCCATAGAGAGATTCGCTGTACATCACCACCAAAAAGACCAGCCCTTGGAATACCAAAACCGTCGCATCCGGTAAGTTATGCACCCGCTGCAAAATGCCACCACTGGCGAGGATTCCTCCCAGTAAAACGGCGACGACTGTTGCCGCCAAAGGGTTATAGCGAGCAATAAACGCAACCAAAATCCCGCTGTAGCCATAGTTCGCATTCAGCGACTCATTGGCGCGACCATGCACCGCCGCTACTTCCACCATCCCAGCCAGCCCCGCACAGGAACCTGCCAAAAAGCAAATCGCCATCGTCAACTTGCCCACGGGCAATCCCGCAATCCGTGCCGCCCGAATGTTGCCCCCCGCCGTCCGCGCCGCAAATCCAAACGTCGTGCGCTGAATCAGGATGTAGGCAATCACACAAGCAACAATGCCGTAGATCAGCCCGTAGTGAATGCGAGTCCCAGGCAAAACCCCCAACATATCCACGTTCGGGATGGGAAAGCTGGAGGGTTTGTTGAGAGACGCAGGATCCTTCATTGGCCCGTTGACCAGATGGTTGAGAAGGGCGATCGCAATGTAGTTCATCAGCAAACTACTAATGGTTTCATTCACACCCCGATAATGTCTCAGGGCACCGACTGCGCCGATCCACAGGCCACCAAACAGCAGCCCTGCGATCGCCATCCCAAGCTGAACCACTAGCGGTAGCGCATGACCACCCAACCCCAAGCCAGCAATGATTGCGCCAATGCCGCCCATCACCAACGCCCCTTCATTGCCGATAATCACCAATCCCAAACGGGCAGGCAATGCCGTACAAAGCGCCGTCAACATCAACGGTGCCGCCCGAATCAGTGTGTTTTGGAAAGAACGCCAACTGCCAAAGGCTGCTTTATAGATTGAGGCGTATACGTCAAAGGGGTTTGAACCCACCGCCGCACAGAAAATGCCAAACAGAAAAAGCGAGAACAGTAAAGCTGCAACGGGCAAACAAATCGATTCAAGGGTTTTACCCCAATGTTGACGGTTGCGTGTCTGCATCGTGGATTATCCTCCTACCTTGCCAAGGGCACCTGCCACTAACCAATCCATCTTATTGAGCGAATCGTCGGTAATCTTCAAATTTTTGCCAGCAGGAATGACGGATTTACCCGCATTGTCTTTAATTTCTCCCTTATAGACGTACAGGCTGCCATCTTCTAGCTTGGCCTTAGTGGCATCGGCATCTTTCTTGGTAGCATCGCTCACACCAGCCCCGTAGGGTGCCATCTTCACAAATTTCTCCTTCAGCCCCCCCCGAATTAAGTGAGGAATACCCCCATCCATCAGGGTTTTACCCGCCTTAATTTGCTCGACGTACTGGGTATAAACGCTGGGGAAATCCCAGGCTGTCCCTGTGAGGTAGCCCTTGGGTGCCAAGCTAGACTGCACGGCATGGAACCCACTGGAGAAAACTCCTCGTTTTTCAGCCGTTTCAATCACGACCTTAGGGCTATCCACATGCATACTAATCACGTCAGCGCCTTGGTCTGCCAAGCTATTAGTAGCCTCAGCTTCCTTGACGGGCAATGACCAGTCTCCTGTAAAAATCACTTGGACTTTAATATCGGGCTTAACACTTCGTGCCCCTAAAACAAAGCTGTTGAGGTTTCGGAGCACGGGTGTAATGGGTTTGGCCGCAACAAAGCCGAGCTTTCCTTTTTTTGACGTTTGAGCTGCCACTCTGCCTGCGATGTACTGGCCCTCGTCTACATCTCCAAAGTAACTACCGATATTTTTAGGGGTCTTACCTTCCTCGTAAAGCGGCCCAAAGTGGAAGAACTGGACTTTGGGAAACTCTGCGGCAATCTTTAAAATATGAGGGTCAAAGTAACCAAAGGACGTGGGAAACAAAACCGTTGCGCCATCTTGTTCAATCATGTTGCGCATGGCTTCTTGAACTTCGGTGGTTTCTGGCACATTGGCCTGCTCTACAATCTTGACCCCTGGTAGCTTGGCGATCGCCGCTGCTCCTTCCGCATGGGCCTGGTTAAAGCCATAGTCATCCTTTGCACCCACATAGATAAAACCCACCACCAGAGGTTTATCGCCGCCTGCACCTGCTTCCGGCTTTGAATCAGAACTGCAACCACTTAGCTTAAGGGTCAGACCAAAGGCCGTTGTGGCTAACAGCCCTTGGACAAATTGACGACGGGGGATATAGAGAGATGGTTTGTTATCCATTGCAGCGACACTCCTGACACAAAATAGGGGGATTTATTAAAGAAAGATTGAAACCCAAATGCCACGATCAGCACTACGCCTTACCGATCACCCCCTCCACTAGCCAATTCATGGCTTCCAGGGCAGGATCTTGCTGCTTAAATTCTTTTTTGTCTGGGATGACGACTTTCCCTGTGTTGTCTTTAATGGGACCCTTATAAATCACCATGCTGCCATCCATAAACTTCGCTTTGGCCGCCTCCGCTTTAGTTTTGGTTTCCGCTTTAACGGCAGCCCCATAGTCCGAAAGTTTCAAAAAGCCATCCTTCAGCCCGCCGCGCACCAAGTGAGAAATTCCTCCGTTCATGAGGGTTTTACCCGCCTTGATGTCATTGGCATAGGTTTCATAAATCTGGCTCCAGTTCCATTCCGCGCCGGTCAAATACCCCTTAGGGGCCAGGGCCTGTTGATTCGCATGGTATCCACTGCAAAAAACGCCTCGCTTCTCGGCAGTTGCCATGATCACCTTGGGACTATCAACGTGGCAGGTCAATACATCAACACCTTGATCGACCAAGCTATTGGTCGCTTCAGCCTCTTTCACGGGTAAAGACCAATCTCCGGTAAAAACCACTTTAGTCGTTGCGTCTGGTTTTACACTCCGTGCACCTAGCGTAAAACTATTAATATTACGCAGCACCTGCGGGATCGGCTTTGCAGCAATAAATCCCAATTTCCTTGTTTTGGAGGTTAGTGCCGCTACAATCCCTGCAACGTATTGCGCCTCATCGATATACCCAAAGTAGCTTCCTACATTTTTAGGATGCTTTCCATCCACGTAGAGTCCGCCACAGTGGAAAAATTGAACTTCAGGAAAGTCTTGGGCAATTTTCAAAATATGGGGGTCAAAATACCCAAAGGAAGTTGGGAATAGTACCTTTGCGCCATCCTGCTCAATCATATTGCGCATGGCTTCCTGAACCTCAGTGGTTTCCGGCACCATCGCTTGTTCGACGGCCTTTACCCCGCTGAGCTTGGAGAGACCTGCTTTCCCTTCCGCATGGGCTTGGTTATACCCATAGTCATCCTTGGGGCCAACGTAAATAAACCCCATCGAAAGTTGCTTGTCTGCTGCCCCAGAGGCTCCAGGTTTCGCCTCTTCTGGGGAAGGCGAGCTGCAACCGACTAATCGAGAAGTAACCCCAAAGGCCGTTGCCGCTAAAATCCCTCGGATCACCTGGCGTCGAGGAAGATAAATAGATCGTCTTGTTGACACCGAATAAGCTCCTTACACGTTCTTGAAAAAGGGGACTTGACGGGATTAAAACCCAATTTAAAGAAACAAATTAGCCATGAATGCAGCGAAGAATGGTTGGCTATATTCCCTGATTTTAAAACTGCAATTCTAAAAATGAGTTATCTAACAGATCTTGCATACAAAGTAAAATCTATAGAGTATTGACTTGATAGATGGTATAAGAGATTACACAATTGCGCCAGTCATTTGGCAAATTTATCCAGGAAATATAAGGGTTACATTTCTTAGGTATGGCAAGAAAAGATTGGATCCTAAATTTTGTCTAAAATCTTACGCTTAGCCATAAAATCGTGATTTTTTTTCGTAACTTTCTGTGATAAAGCTAGTCCCCCTTGTCGCGAGAGTCTCTGTCATCTCTTCAGGACATAATGCTTTAATGGTATAGCCTTATACATTATCGAAAGATTTCAACATCATATTCTGCATATTGTATGCAGTTCATTAATCTTCTCTTAAAGTTCTTGTGGGTAACGTCTAGGAAGCTTCCAAAGTGTTTCTAAAGCGAAACTTTAAGGGTTGGTTCTGTTTTAGTGTGTGTGAGGATAAAAAGTAATGCTTAGTGTTTTCCAGGCAAGTCGGAAATCCCGATTTGTGTTGAAATTGTGTGCGTGTTCAATGTTATTTAGTTTGGCTGGCGCAATGGTAGGAGGGCGATCGCAAGTTGCCCAAGCCGAAGACTTAAAAGCGGTTCAACCCGTCTCCCAAATTGCTCAGCAGATTGATTCTCCAAGCGCACCTTCTGTAGCCCCAGCCTTTACTGCAAATGCCCCGCTGGTTCAGGATATTGGTGAGAGCGAAGCCGCTCAAGTCACGTCTGTTTCTCAACTATCTGATGTACAGCCTACAGATTGGGCATTTCAGGCTTTGCAGTCTTTAGTTGAGCGCTACGGCTGTATTGCAGGCTATCCCGATGGCACCTTTAGGGGAAATCGTGCTGCAACCCGCTATGAATTGGCTGCTGCCTTGAATGCCTGCTTGGATCAGATTAGCGATCGCTTTGCCACCAAAGAAGACCTGGCGACGGTCAAAGCATTACAAGAAGAATTCAAGGCTGAGCTTGCCACTCTCAAGGGGCGTGTCGATGGTCTTGAAGCTCGCACCAAAACCCTTGAAGCTCAGCAATTCTCGACTACGACTAAACTCCAGGGTAACGCGTTCTTTAACATCACTGGTGCAACTGCTAGTAATGGTGTAATCGCGGAAGGAGCAGACGGTATCTTGCCCTTTAGAGCACTTGGACAACCGGATCGTGGCGTAACTGGTGTGCCGAGAACACGAACCGTCAACGATCCAAATGTCACCTTCAGCGGTCTGGTGTGGCTTGGTTTCAATACCTCCTTTACAGGGAAGGATTTACTCCGCATCCAGCTTGCGTCAGGGACGGGGAATAGTCCAGCCAACGCCTTTGTCTCTGCTGGGTTATTTAATACGTGGGGAACCCCTTTTACCGACCAAACGGCTGGAACTAATACCGGAGTAGGAGATTTTGTTATCCGTGAGCTGAACTATAGCTTTCCCATTGCTAAAAATCTGGATATGGTCGTGGGGCCACGGATCAACTTCTATCGCTACTTTGACAACAATCGCTTCACATTCTTCTTGAATGGCAGCAGCAGTTTTGATTCCATCGGTAGCCCCTTACTGAATGCCAGTAAGCGTGGAGCAGGTGCAATTTTGACCTGGTCTCCCAGCAAAAAACTTCAGGTTAAGTTGGGCTATCTGAGCCAAAGTATTGAATTTTTGCCCTCTTTCCTCAACTCGGCAGAAAATTCCAACTTGGGTTTGTTTGGTGGTACCAATACCTTAACGGGTGAAGTCACTTATTCTCCCGTTAAAACCGTCAGTCTTCGGTTTCTCTATACCCGAACCAATATTGCAACCAGCTTTGGTGGACTCATTGGCGGAACGGCAGGATTGCCCTTATATGGATTAGCAGACGATGGTTTTGGTGGAAACCTCAAGCCAGCTACAGCCAATACCTTTGGCTTTAACTTTGATTGGTTGGTCACAAAGGGGTTTGGTCTTTTTGGGCGCTATACCTATGGCAATGTTAATCTTACGCCCGTGAATCCTTTAATTCCCAAGGGAGATGTGAATAATCAATCGATTCAGTTTGGTCTTGCCTTCCCTGATTTAGGCAAACCTGGTGCTCAAGCGACGCTTTCGTTTGTCGTGCCATCGGATGTGCTGGAAGGCCGAAAGTTCCTGATTGCGGGAGGCGGTCTTGCAGGGACTCGGTATGGGACTCAATACGATATAGAGGCAAGCTACTCCTATCCCCTCAATGACAATGTTTCACTCGTTCCAGCGTTCTATGCCATCATCAATCCGAATAATATCAGCAGTAACCCTACTGTCTTTGTAGGAAACTTGCGAATGCAGTTTAGTTTTTAACCCGAACACTGGCTTAGTTTTTCCCCGTGGTATTTGTATCATGGGGATTTTTATCGGTGAATGTCATGTCAGAATACTATCCAAGAGATCTTCAGGGTTATGGATGCCGCACTCCCCATCCTCAATGGCCTAATCAGGCTCGGATCGCGGTTCAGTTTGTGATTAACTACGAAGAAGGTGGAGAGAGCTGTATTCTCCACGGAGATCTAGCCTCAGAAGTATTTCTTTCAGAAATTGTGGGGGCAGAACCTCTTCTAGGATTACGCCACATGAATATGGAATCTTGCTACGAATACGGCAGTCGAGCAGGATTCTGGCGGTTACATCGTATGTTTACGGCTCGAAAGATTCCTGTGACGGTTTATGGCGTGGCAATGGCTTTAGCGCGCAATCCAGAAGCAGTTGCAGCGATGCAAGAGGCGAACTGGGAAATTGCCAGCCACGGCTACCGTTGGATTGAGTATAAGAATTTCAGTCCAGACCAAGAACGGGAGCACTTGCATAAGGCGATCGCCATTCACACCCAAGTCACGGGCAGTCGTCCCCTCGGGTGGTACACCGGACGCACCAGTCCACACACGCGCCAACTGGTCGTAGAAGAAGGCGGCTTTCTCTACGACGCAGATAGCTACGCGGACGATTTGCCCTACTGGGTAATGGACTATGGGAAGCCACACCTTGTGATTCCCTATACTCTGGACAACAATGACATGCGGTTTGCCACCACCCAAGGCTTTAACAGTGGCGATCAGTTTTTTGCTTACCTTCGCGATGCCTTCGATGTGCTCTATTCCGAGGGCGAAACCGCACCCAAAATGATGAGTGTGGGGCTGCACTGCCGCTTGGTAGGTAGGCCAGGACGGGCTGCGGCCTTAAATTGGTTTTTAGATTATGTCCAGACCCACGAACGGGTTTGGCTTCCCCGCCGGATTGATATCGCCCATCACTGGCATGAGCATCACAAACCCAATCTCTAGATTTTTTCTAGTGCATCTCGTTCATCCAGTGCCAGAAAGGTTTTGAGTAAAATATCGGTACCTAGAGCACAATGTTCTGGGGATGTATATTCGTCCTGAGAATGGCTGAGTCCGTCTTGGCTGGGGACAAAAATCATACCCATGTTGGTAAAGCGGCCCATCTCTTGGGCATCGTGCCCTGCACGGCTAGGGAGATGGAGGTAGCTTAAGCCTTCGTTTTCACACACTTGCCGAATCGTATCTTTGATATGAGGTGCAGCTAGGGTGGGCAGAATATGGAGCGTCTCTCGCATGGTGATTTGGGTGTGGGTGTGGGTGGCGATCGCCTCAAATTCCCTCTCCATCAATGTAACCAGATATTCCAGATGTTCTTGAGAAAGATCCCGCAGGTCAATTCTAAGATCCACTTTGCCCGCAACTGTATTGGTCGCATTTGGCGATGCTTCAATAAAACCGACCGTTGCAACCTGCTCTCCTGAAGTATTGACTGCAATATTGTTGACAGCCAGAATCACCTGAGCCGCTGCAACCAAGGCATCTTTGCGCATATTCATCGGCGTCGTACCTGCATGATTCATTCGACCCACAACGGTTACTGCAAAGCGATATTGGCCCACAATCCCATCTACCAACCCTATCGTGGTGCCATGATGCTCAAGCACACCGCCCTGCTCAACGTGTAGCTCCACAAAAGCTGCAACTTGGGTGCGATCGCGTTTTGCCGCTGCAATATTTGACCAGCCCCCGCTAATTTTCTCAAGGCAGGCTTGAATTGAAGTGCCATCTATACGGGCATAGTAGTCTGGGCCTTCCTTAATTTCCCCAGCCATCGCCTTCGCGCCAATCACGGAGCGTTCTTCATCGGTAAACACAATGACTTCGATGGGGTGGTGCAGCCGCACATTATGCTCATTGAGTACCCGTACAATTTCAATTCCTGCCAATACACCAAGGCAACCGTCATAGTGCCCTCCGACCGGAACCGTATCAATATGAGAACCAGTTGCTAATGCCGCAGCCAGCTCTGAACGTCCCCCATAGCGCCCGATAATATTCCCCGCTGTATCCGTGCGGATGGTCATGCCAGCTTCTACCATCCAGGACTGCACCAACTGCCGTGCCAGCATGTCTTCAGTACTGAAGGCAAGACGACACACCCCACCATTTGGTAATTTCCCGATTTCTGCAAGCTGGAACAGGCTGCGGTTGAGGCGATCTCCATTCACCGATAGCATAGGAATAACGGTCATGAAACTCCTTTTCCCCCAGAACCAATACTAAGGAAACTCCTCGGTCAATCTCTAGATTCCGACTTTAATCGAGGCGGTCTTATAGGCAACCCACCCCCCATAATGAGAAATATCAGGCCAGTCATGATGTTCCACTAAGGTCTGGGGATAGAGAATGGCGGTCACAATCTCTCCATCTTCAAGCACAATGTCTCCTGGATACATATCCGGTGGCTCCGTGGAAATTAGGTAATCATATTGGTCTGGGGTTAATTCATAGACTTCTCCAGGGATGCTAATCCCCCCTACGGTTACTTCATAAATCGCAGGATGCCAACCCGCTGCTGCTGCGTGCAGACGATAGTTGGGGAGAGTTTTGGCCTCTCTCAAAAACACAGCAGATTGAAGATTCTGGTGATCGGGCTGACCCCTTAGGGCTGAGCCACAGATAAAGACTCGTTTCATGTTTATTTTTTGAGGTGATCAGCAAAGTCTGAATTCTATGGGAAGACACCCAAAAGTGTTGTATGGTTCGTTACTCTGCAAACTTTTGGTGCGTCATTGCTCTGGAAGGGCTAGCGATCATGAGCGGCATAGGCCAAGTTTCCGGCAACGTAGGTTGCCGTTATCGTTCGGTCATCTCCTACTGTCACCATTGCAAAAGCCAGTTCTGCCAGTTCTGCCAAAGTCTCTGATTTTGGGTTGGGGTTCCGTAGTGTCATTAACGGAGTGGCTTGTACACTCAATACCGTAAAATCAGCTTCCTTCCCTACATCAAAACTCCCCAGCTTATCCTCTAGGGAAAGGGCTTTTGCAGCTCCTAAGGTCGCCAAATAAAAGGCTTTGAATACCGATAGACTTTGTCCTTGAAGCTGCATGACTTTATAGGCATCACTCATGGTCTGCAACATCGAGAAGCTGGTTCCCCCGCCGACATCCGTGGCGAGTCCTACCTTGATGGGTAGATCCTTCGATTTGGCTTGATGGAGTTTGAATAGGCCACTCCCTAGAAAAAGATTGGAACTGGGGCAGAAGGCAATGGCGGCTCCTGCGTTGGAAAGGCGCTCAAAGGCGGAATCGTCTACGTGGATGCAGTGGGCCAGGATGGTGCGATCGCCCACCAGTCCAAATTCTTCATACACGTTCAGGTAGTCTTTGCACTGGGGAAACAGTTCTGCGGTAAAGCGAATCTCTTCCAAGTTTTCGCTCATGTGGGTGTGAACGTAAACGTCAGGGAATTCCTGTTTTAGGCTTCCTGCTAGTCGTAGTTCTTCTTCTGTGGAGGTGATGGCAAAGCGGGGTGTTATGGCGTAGAGCGATCGCCCGTTGTGATGCCATTTTTGAATTTGCGCTTTGGTTTGAGCGTAGGCGGTCTGGGCATCGTTGAGCAAGTACTCAGGGGCATTGCGCGACATTAAGACTTGCCCTGCAACGATTCGCATGTTTCGTTTCTGGGCTTCCTCAAACAACACTTCCACAGAGTGGGAAAAAATGGTGGTGAGGACGACGGAGGTAGTGGTGCCGTTGCGGAGGAGTTCATCCAAAAAGAAAGCTGCAATTTTGCGGGCGTGAACCGGATCTTCAAATTTCCGTTCTGTGGGGAAGGTGTATTGCTCCAGCCACTCCATGAGCTGTGCGCCGTAGGCTCCAATCATCTCCGTTTGCGGATAGTGGACGTGCAGGTCAATGAATCCTGGCACAATCAGGCGATCGGAGTAGGCTGTAATGTCAAGGTCGGGATAGTCGCAAATCAACGAGGCATAATCTCCAAAAGCCTTGATATGTCCGTCTTCGACGACCAATAACCCATCGGGGAGATAGCGGACACTCTCTGCTTCCGGTTCATAAAATGGGTCGCCAGTAAAATCTAAAAAGGCACCGCGAATTGCGTTGAGGGTTGGGGAAGTGATCGCCATCATAAGCTTGATCGCGATAGGGTTTGTTCTGTCTCGCCGTGGGCTTTCAATAATGCTGCCAGCTTTTTACGCATGACGATACCAGGTTTATCTGTAAACATGTGTTGTTCTTGGCTTAACCCCAACGGAACATCATAGTCCGTGGATTCTAGGATGCGCTTGTCTTCTAGGGTGACGGCACGGTCAAAGGCGATCGCATCTTCACTGGATGTCTCTGCCTCAGTATCATTGCGCAAGCAAAACTGTACCATCTGGGACATCGAATCGCTGATGGGGGTCATGGTATTGACGATGATGTGTTCTAGGCCGTTGGGGTAGGTAATCTTTAATTTCACCGTGAAGGGCATAAACCAGTCCATGCTCAGAATCCGAGTGGTGTCGGCTTGAGCCATTTTGAGGTTTTGCTGCTGCTGCTCGGGATTTTTAACGCCTAAAATCCCATAAACCGTTAAACCCCAATCGGTTTCTTTCAGTTCTAAGGCATCGGGGGTGGGGTGGTCGGCACTGCCAAAGGTGGTGGGATGAACAAAAGTCGGATGGGCTAGGTCAAATTCGTTCTCCATCACCCGTAACCCCGCACAACGCCAGGGTTCATAAAATTCATGGATTAAGCGATAGCCCGGTTGCGAGGCTTCTGGAATTTCTGGTAGTTCGGTTAATGGATCTTCTAAACAGACCCAAACATAGCCATAGCGCTCAGTACAGCGATAGGAAGGGACACAATAACTCGACGAAATGGACTCTCCTTGAAGCAGTTGAGGCACATGAACACAAGCCCCCGCGCCATTAAATTCCCAGCCATGATAAGGACATTTGATCTGACCGTCTTTGAGGGTACCTAGGGACAGTGGAGCCGAACGATGACAGCAGAGATCGCGCACGGCAACCGGTTTCCCTTCAGAATCTAGCCATAGGACAATCTTTTTTCCCAGTAGTTCAAATGGCTTTAACCCGTCTTGCAATGACTCAAAGGGAAGCACTGGATACCAAAATCGACGGAATACGTCTTGCTGCGTTACTAACATGGCATTCACCCACCCAATGGTTTGTTTCAGACTTTCTCAATAACGATTTTAAAGATCTTAGGTTCCTCAGGCATTTGGAGCCGTATAAATCAATGCACTCTGAAATCAAAAAGCTGATTATTCTGATCAAAAGCATTGTGATTAAAGGAGCACAGACAAGTGAACAACCTTAAGGTTGTGGTGATTGGGGCCGGAATTGGCGGCTTGACGGTTGGGATTGCCTTGCGTCAAGCGGGTTTTCAGGTAGGAATTTACGATAAAGTCCGCAGCCTACGTCCGGTTGGGGCGGGAATTTCGCTGTGGTCTAATGGTGTAAAAGTTCTCAATCGCTTGGGTATGGGCGCGCAAATTGCCCAGATTGGCGGACGCATGGATCATATGCAGTACCGAACGCAGTCGGGTGAGATCCTCAACGATATTCCCCTCCAGCCCTTAATTGAATCTGTAGGTCAGCGACCTTACCCCGTTGCCCGTACTGACCTCCAGCAAATTCTTTTGGATGCCTACGGCGATGAGATCCATTTAGGAACGCGCTGCATGAGCGTAGAAGAGGACGCCCAAGGTGTAACGGCTCTCTTTGAGGATGGCACTCAAGCCCAAGGAGACTTACTCATTGCTGCGGATGGGATTCACTCTGGGCTGCGGGAGTATGTGTTAGGTGAAACCTATCAGCCCCAATACCGAGGATATGTAAACTGGAATGGATTGGTATCTGCCAGCGACACGTTAGCGCCGCTCAACACTTGGGTGATTTATGTGGGCAACCACCAACGCGCTTCTCTGATGCCTGTGGCAGGCGATCGCCTCTATTTCTTCTTCGATGTGCCACTCCCCCCAGGCACCACGGCTGAACCAGAGCAATATCGTGCTGAACTCTCTCAATACTTTGCAGGTTGGGCAGAACCTGTTCAAAGTCTGATCGCGCAGCTCGAACCCGAGAAAGTCGCACGACTAGAAATCCGAGATGTAGGGCCAATTGATCGCCTCGTGCGGGGCCGCATCGCCTTGCTAGGAGATTCCGCCCACGCCACCTGTCCCGACTTAGGCCAGGGCGGATGTCAGGCGATGGAAGATGGTTTGATGTTGACGCAATACTTGCAGACCACAAACCTAGGCGTTGAGGATGCCCTGAAACGCTATGAAGCTGATCGCAAGAAGCGTACCAGCGCCATTGTGCTCAAAGCCCGTGATCGCGCCGAGGTCATCCACGGTCACGAGCCTGAGCGTACCCAAAAGTGGTATCAACAGCTCGCCCAGGAAAATCCCACAGATGTAACCGATGCGATCTCCAAAATCATTCTAGGTGGGCCATTAAGGTAGACATTATGACAGGTCAACTCACCACCCATGTTTTAGATACCGCCCAAGGCCGACCCGCTCTTGAGATGAAGATAGAACTTTGGCAGATTGAACCTGAATCAGGGCATAGGATGTTGTTGAAATCGATGAGAAGTAACCAAGATGGTCGAACGGATAGCCCCTTGCTGTTTGATAAAACATTCCAAATTGGTACCTACGAACTGCTGTTTAACGTTGGGGAGTATTTCGCCCAATCCAACCTATCCGTAAGCGATCCGCCCTTTTTAGATGAGGTGCCAATTCGCTTTAGCATTGCGGATATCGAGACGCATTACCACGTCCCGCTGCTGGTTTCTCCCTGGGCCTATAGTACGTATCGAGGGAGTTAGCAGTGCCCTATTCGTTAGCCCAACTGAATGAAATGAGCCAAGCAGAATTTGTGGCGGCACTGGGGGCGGTGTTTGAGGATAGTCCGGCGATCGCCCAAATTGCATGGTATAACCGTCCCTTTACCAGTGTGAGCGATCTTCACCAGCAGATGGTTAAAGTTGTCAGCTACCTTAGCCCAGAAAATGAATTAGCGTTAATCCAAGCCCATCCCGATCTGGGAAGTAGGGCCACAATGGCGGAAGCTTCGGTTAAAGAGCAGGCAGGGGCGGGATTAAATCAACTTTCCCCCCAAGAATACGAGCAATTCCAGACGTTGAACCAAGCCTACACTGAAAAATTTGGATTTCCTTTTATCATTGCGGTTAAAAACCATACAAAAGCAAGCATCTTAGCAGCGTTTCCAAGTCGCTTAGAGAACTCTGCCACACAGGAGCGTCAGCAGGCGCTGGCAGAAATTATGGCGATCGCCCGTTTCCGGCTCAATAAGCTCGTTGTAGAGCGTTTAACCTAACCCCATGCCAACCCTCCTTGTCAAACATATCCATACCTTAGTCACCCAAGATGAAACCCGTCGAGAAATCCGCGATGGGGCATTGCTGGTGCAAGACAATGCGATCGCCCAGGTGGGTACCACTGCCGAACTCCCCCAAACCGCCGATGAAGTCCTGGATTTCCAAGGACGCTATGTGGTGATGCCCGGTCTGGTCAACACCCACCACCACTTTTTTCAAACCCTAACCCGAGCCGTTCCTGGGGCACAAAATAGCAATCTCTTTGCATGGCTCAAAACCCTATTTCCCATTTGGGGAAACCTCACCGCAGAAGGACTCTACATCGGCTCTCAAATGGCGGCTGCTGAATTGATTCGCTCCGGCTGCACCACCGCCAGCGATCACCACTATATCTACCCCAATGACTGCACCCTCGACGATCAAATCCGGGCGATTCAGGAGATTGGTATCCGCTTTCATGCCAGTCGGGGCAGTCTCAGCAAAGGCGAAAGTTTGGGAGGTCTCACCCCCGATACCTTGGTCGAAAAAGAGCCGGAGATTCTCAAAGACTCCCAACGGTTGATTGAGGGCTATCACGATCCATCTCGGTATTCCATGTTGCGGATTGTTCTGGCTCCCTGCTCACCGTTCAATGTTTCCCAAGACTTAATGCGAGAATCGGCAGCAATGGCGCGATCGTATGATGGCGTGAGATTGCATACCCACCTTGCCGAAGACCAGTCGGATATCGATTACAGTCTGGCCAATTTTGGCCTAAGCCCTGGTGATTATGCCGAATCCGTGGGATGGCTTGGCCACGATGTTTGGCACGCCCATTGCGTCAAACTTAGCGACGATTCGATTTTGAAATTTGGTCGAACGGGAACGGGTGTGGCCCATTGTCCCTGTAGCAATATGCGTTTGGGCAGTGGAATTGCTCCGATCCGCAAAATGCTAGATCACGGCGTCCCTGTAGGGTTAGGCGCGGATGGAGCTGCATCTAACGATGCTACCAACTTGCTTCAAGAAGCCCGTATGGCGATGCTTCTTGCCCGTGTAGGCAGTTGCGATGCCACGATCATGAATGCACGCGAAGCCCTGGAATTAGCGACACTCGGCGGAGCGCGGGTACTGGGGCGAGACGATATTGGTGCGCTGGCTCCTGGGATGGCTGCGGATTTCATTGCGTTCAATGTCGATCGCCCTGCCTTTGCGGGAGCGCACCATGACATCGTTGCAGCCTTGGTGCTTTGCCAAGTGGATAGTGTGGATTACAGCTTTATCAATGGGAAAAAGGTGGTTGATCGGGGCATTCTCACAACGCTCGATTTGAATGCACTGGTGACCAAAAACAACCAACTCGCGCAAAAAATGATGAGAGGAAGCCTTTAGGAATTGATTTTTCAGCTATCCCTATCTAAATCTTTGGCTTGATGCTGACGCTCCAAATCAAACAAAAACCCGTGGATATATTCCTCCGTCCACTCTGGCCCATAAAATCGATTAAACATCCCCCGCGCCGGATCCTTCTCGGCACGGTAGCGCAAATAGCGCAGTTGAGCCGCCTCAATATTGGCTAACTCCTCAGCATCCGTCACAGGCTCAGCCTGATCGACAAACCCAAGGTAGGCATTCAGATAATCCTTGAAAGCCCCAAACACATCCGTCTCCACCTTCTCCGTTTCTTGGGGTCTCGTCCACAAAAACGCAGGAGAGAAAAATGCGCTGGCCTCCTCAGGGAAATCTCCACCCCAGGGTAAACGCTGCTGATAAGACTCAAAAATGGGCAGAATGGGTTCGCTGTATTTTGCTTTGTAGGCCGCATCATGAAACAGCGGCTGCATATCCAACGCAATCAGATGCCCTCCTGGCAGCGTCACCAAATCCGCGCCAAAAAATGGCAGATCATAGTTCAGGTGCGGGAAAATTACAAAATTCAGTACCTGAAGCGCATTCCCGCCTTGCACATGGGCTGCACGAATTTGCCGAAGCTTAGGCGTTTGATAGCCGTAGCTCGTTGTTAGCACCTCATCCTGATGCTTCCCTTTCCCTACGATCGCCGATTTTGACTCAAACCCCTCGGGAATAGGGTAGGGCTGGATGTCTGGACGCGCTTGAAGAAGGGCGATCGCGTAGTCTAAAAAAGGCTGGTATAGCGTCATTCGGGAAGGTAGGGGAGGTGGGGGATGTGTGAGAAGCAACAACGCTGTAGGGGCACAATGCCTTGCGCCCCTACGATGATGCGGCAATTATTTCAACGGAGCTGCCGCCGCTAAAGGCTTGGCATCCTCAAACAAAAATCCAACCAGGAACTTCTCTGACCACTCATGGCCAAAATAGCTGCTGAAAAGACCCGAAGCAGGATCACGATCCGCGCTGTATTGGTCGTAGTCTTTCTGAGCCTTCACAATCCGCTGAATGTCTGAAGGGTCGGTCAGCGCCGTGCTTTCGTCTAGCATTTGCCAGTAAAGGTTCAAATAATCTTTGAATGCCTCAAAAACGCGGGTTTTGACGGTTTCTGGGTCTGTCTTGGCAAACAGTAAATACTTCGAGAAATACTGATTTGCATCGTAGAACTTCATCTCCAGATTTTGTGCCAGATCCGGATAGCCTTCGTGAAGCTTCTTCAGCGGATGGATATACTTCTGAAGATACGCCTCATCTTGAAATAGAGGCTGAAAGTCCATCACAATCAGGTTTTTAACCTGACCAAACGACAGAAAATCAATCCCGAGCAGCGGCAATTCAGAATTGTGACTGGGGTAAATCACACTGTTAAAAATCTGAGCACTCGCGCCCGCATCAATGTAGGTGTAGCGGATTTTGCGGAATTCGGGGCACTCATAGCACCAACTTTGAATGGTGGCAGGGTTTTTGCCCCGCTCACTCACCTGATTCTCTAAATCTGCTGGGATAGGGCGACTTTTTAGCTCAAAGCGCTGAAAGAGGGATTGCTCTAAATGCTGAAGAAAAGGCTTATACATAAAATTGTATAGAAACTGACAGATTTTTAAACTGACCCCAGACTTTGAGGATAGGAGATTATGAAAGTGACCACCCTCATTGTGAGAAATAAAGTAACGATCCTTAACGTGTCTGAAATGATTCTAAAGATGCTCGTGCCGCGTTGTGAGCAATCATGGCAGTCAGGTCTACATCGCTCACGCAGCGGCGTTCTGAGCAATAGGTCATCAGGTACACGCCGTTCATCATTCGCACCGTGCTGACCCGCACCCGAAAGTCATCGTTAATAAACCAACAGCGTTCTTGGCCTTGGTTATTGTCGTAGTCGGTATCGATGGTCAAAATGCCGTCCTGACCAAACCAGTATCGACTCACCACCGGAATGCGCTCGACGTACCCCTGATTCCGTAACAGCCTCCCCGATCGCCCCGTGTCATCATCGGGAACATCCACCAACACTGCCGCCTGGTCTGGGTTGGGTTCTTTGCCCTCTTCGTGGGGTTGCCACATAAAGCTAGCACCACCAGCGGCGATCGCCGGATCGATGCCCTGAGGTTCGCAAACCTTCTGAATCCGAGGGTCATGGGCTTCCACAACATCGACATGGAGCTTAGACTCCCCCGACTCGTCCGCCACCATATCAAAATGATGCACCGTTCGCTGGGTAAACCAAACACCAGCGCTTTTTTGGAAAAACTCCATCATGGTCATCGGGGCAGCAAGCGGCATCGGGGCATCTCCACAAAACAGCGTTGAAGTCACAGTGCTTGAAGTCACAGTACTTGAATTCACACTCCAACTCTATGATTGTAGACAGGTCATTGCCCCATGTTTAAAAGTTTCGTCGCGTTTTTGTTCCATGCCAGAATTTAAGCCGAAAAATACCCCTCAAAGCGTTCTAGCTGCCCTCCAAGCCGGACAAAGCCTCAGCCAACAAGACTTGTACCAAATCAACCTAAGCGGACTAGATCTACAAAAGGGAGATTTTAGTCAGGCCACCATTATTCGGGCCGAGCTAAGGAAGGCAAATTTCAGCGACGCAAATCTGAGCGAAGCCGACTTGAGAGGAGCCGATCTAAGCAAAGCTCTATTGTGTCGAACTAACTTACAGGGAGCTTGCCTGTATCGAGTCAATCTCTGTAGTGCGGATTTGAGCGACGCAGTTTTAACCGATGCGAAGCTCCAAGGGGTGCAGTACGACAGTCATACGATTTTTCCAGAAGGCTTTGCCTATCGCTCATCCGGCGCTGTGGGGCCAGATGCCAACCTCAATGGTGCGCCACTCAATACAGCAAATCTCCGCAATGCAGATCTCCAGCGCGCCAACCTCTTAGGGGCATACCTGGGTGGCGCTGACTTAACGGGCGCAAACTTAAGTGGTGCAAGGTTGGTACAGGCAGATCTGCGTCGCGCCTTTCTGACGGGTGCCTTTTTGCGTAAAGCAAGGCTCAATGGCGCAAATCTGGCAGGGATAGATCTTCGCGCCGCAGATTTAACCGATGTTGAGTTTGAGCAGTTTGAGAGCATTGCTGGGGCAGATTTTTCTCAAGTGCAGGGGTTGAGCGACGAGATGCGATCGCGCCTTCTCAAACATCCCGCCGAACAACTAGACACCCTCCATCCTCTCACCCTCAAAACCACGCGAGATAGCTTGAGCTGAGAGCCTTTTGGTTAGGAACGGTCTCTCATAGAACGGATAATCCAGTAGCTGATTGATAGCGCAAAAACAGCTAGTGCAAGACCAATGAGGTCAATACCCGTGGTTTTTGTAAAATCGAGGATGATGATTTTTCGGGCGATCGCAGTAATCGAGGTGACGATCACCAGCTCCACCTGGACTACATGCTGACGAAGATAAGCCGTGATATTTTCTAGGATTTCTAGGGCAATGAGGATATTGAGAAATAAGCCAAAAATGTTAATCAGCGTTCTGCCTAGAAAATCATCCGGTGGGTCGAGTAAACCCTGAAACAAGACGATGCCTAGATCGATGGTCGCCACCAAAATTACCGCAACCATGAATAGCGATAAAACCTTAGACAGAATGTTCTCAAAGTCTTTGAGTCCATTCAAAAATCCATCATCTAGGCTGATTTGCTTTAAAAATCGAATCAATTGCCGCCCCATTATTGTCCTTAGCCCACATCATCATGGGCATAGCGGTTGTACAAAAAGTCGAGGGCATGGTTGCGTAATTTGTAGTACGTCGGGTCTTCCATGATTCGGGCGCGATCGCGGGGGCGACCAAAGGGAATGGTCATAATTTCGCCAATTTGGGCAGCAGGGCCATTGGACATCATTACCAGGCGATCGGCGAGGAACAGAGCCTCATCAATATCGTGGGTAATCATCAGTACAGTACAGCGATGGTCGTTCCAGATTTTGAGAAGTTCTTCTTGCAATTCTTCTTTGGTGATGGCATCTAGAGCGCCAAAAGGTTCGTCTAGAATCAGCACTTCGGGACGGATGGACAGGGCACGGGCGATCGCCACCCGTTGTTTCATCCCACCGGAAATCTGGGGAGGTCGTTTGTCGGCGGCCTCTTCTAAACCCACCATTGCCAAGTGTTCACGAACGATGGCTCGTTTTTCGGCTTCGGGCTTTTTGGGCCAGACAGAATCAACGGCAAGGTAGATGTTTTCAAAGGCCGTGAGCCACGGGAGGAGGGCGTAGCCTTGGAAGACGACCATGCGATCGGGGCCAGGTTTGACGATGGGTTGTCCCCGTAGGGAGACGGTTCCGGTGGTGGGATGGTTGAATCCAGAGACCATGTCTAGGAGGGTGGATTTACCGCAGCCGGAGTGACCAATGACGCAAATAAATTCGCCTTCTTGGACTTGTAGGTTGACATCCTCTAGAACGGTATACGGGCCATTGGATGTGGGATAGACCTTAGACAGTTGAGAGATGTTGAGGAAGGATTTATCAATTGGAGCCGTTGGGTTCTCGGAAATGCGATTGGATCTCGATGTTGATTTTGCGGTGATCATTGTTGGCATTTTGAATAAAGGACAAAATGTTGAGGCGGTAGGGGCGCAATGCTTGCGCCCTCTTATGTTCCGAAATGTCTCGCAGATGTCTGAGGTGTGCTGGTTATCTGGGGGAGGGCGCAATGCCTTGCGCCCCTACGAATCCGAAATGTTGCGTTAGATGTCGGGCTTTAGCGTGAGTTTCTGGAGGAGGGCGAAAGGCTTGCGCCCCTACAAATCCGAAACGTTGGGTTAGGCAGCAACGCGAACTCGTTCGTCCAAGACAATCTCAGCCATTGTGAAGTCTCGCTTGATTTTGAGACTGTTGAGATAGCCAATCGGGTCATCAGCATTAAAGGTCGTACCGTCAAAGAGCTGAATGGCTCCACGACTGTAGGTCAGATCCGAAAGCCCCAACTCACGGGAAGCCGTACTAAAGGCACCCACCCGACAAATCCGCTCCAGAATCTCCACCCAATTGCGAGGGAACGGCGTATCGCCCCACCGTGCTAACTGCGTCATGTGCCAGAGTTGCTCAGTACGGCTGGGTCGGTTGACTCCTTCACCAAAGAATTGATGGTGAGCATATTCCCGCATGGGCTTAGACAGATCGCACGTTGCGTGATTTGGGTCGCCCAACTGAATGTATTCAAGATTGGTGCTGACATATTCTCGTCGTGACAGAATCTCTTGAATCTCCACCGCATTGGCTGGATCGGCGCAGTATTGGCCTGCCTCTAGCAGAGCCTTGACCAAGGCAATATGGGTATTGGGATAGGCATTGGCCCAGTCTTCCCGCACGCCCAAAACCTTGCCAGGGTGTCCTTGCCAGATTTCTAGGTCGGTCGCAACTGTAAAGCCCACCCCTTCGATCGCCGCTCGTAAATTCCAAGGTTCGCCTACGCAAAAGCCATCGATG
>JANLSD010000328.1:0-5654 GCA_031362245.1 Acaryochloridaceae cyanobacterium OTE_25_metabat_464
CCAAAATTGGGGGATTTTGAGGTCTTTACAACTTTTCAAACTATCTCTCAAGGATCCAAAAAATTTATCCTTACTAGATTAAAATTCAACTTAGTTTATATATTTTGTTTGCTCTTACTACATTCAGGTAATTAAGTCACGCAAATGTGGTGGCAAATCCACTTCGGTACATATCTCTAAAAGAGCACAAGGCAAACCACTGAGTTCTTGAATATCTCTAATTTTTCTTTTAATAATTTTTGGCAAAGATCCATTCTTGCCTAAGTTCAATATGTCAATTTTATCAAAGACAATAATAGGTTTTCTAGTTTTTGCAAAAAAAAGAGCCTGGCGAAGCCTAGCATCACCTATTTTTCTTTGCCTAGGGGAATCTACTTCTGGAAAACCTGATGCACCATTGAGTGTAAAAAAAATTCCCACACCTACCTGAGTTAAATTAATATCAATAACGTTGCATAATCTGGCAAATTGGTTATCACCCACTTTCGCCTTAATTGCTTTAGATTCAATCAGAATACAATCACAGCAATTGCCAAAGCCTAAAGTTTCACAAAGAGTTTTCCAAGCAATAGTATCACCTGATATTAGTAGATCATGTTGAGGGCCAGCAGATTGAAAACTTTTTACACACGTATATCCTTTAAGGCCAGAAAAGGATAGAAGCACAATTTTCTCTAAGAGATATCCTGCACTTTGTCTTTGTTTATTGCTGGGAGAATTTAGACTTATGAAGGTTTCTAATTCTCTTAGGTACTCAGACAAGCTAGATTTAGCTGTGTAAAGATATGACAGCAAAGGATCTATATCTGTAGTTTCTAAATCTACTTTTTGAAGTGATTCAATTATATGTAAAACTAGCGATTCTTGCGATTCAGCCATTTTTGGTTATTCAAAAGTAACTGCTTGTAAAACTTTTGCTAACAAGTCATAAGACAGCTCATCAGGATTTTCGACATCTTTCTCACATAGAGGACAATGCCAGGGAAGGCTTGGGAACCCATCGCCGTAAGGTATTGCTCCGGCAGGAATTTCAGGATCACAAATATGATAAATAAGAAGCTGGTTTTCGCTGAGCTTATTTGTACCTAACACATTCAAAATAGAAATGGCATCAGAATATCTCAACCCCAGCATTACAGCAAGTTGATGGGGCATGAATTTTCTGCCTGGCTCACTAAAATATCTATTTAATTGATCTTTGTAATCAATAGACAAAAAACCGAGCTTTTCTTTAAAGAAAATATGAGGCATACATGCAACCTCAAGAATCAAGTTCTCTTATTAAAAATTTCAGGGCGCTCGTGCTACCACCATAATCATGATAGCACTTAAAGTGCGCGAAAGAGTCTGAAGACACTGGCTCCGGTTTTGCACCAAAGTAGCAATGAGATTTAATTAATTTACTGTCTTTAGGAAGATCGCTTTCCAGGGAGCTTTTGACTTTAGCAGTAGATGCATCAAGGCAAAATTCATAAGATTTCGTTCCCCATTCATGTATAAGTGTACGAAGGATAGAATCCTCAACAGCAGAAAACTCTATCTCTTGTATTTTGTCTTCTCCAATGGCTTGAATTGCTGACTTGGCTAACTCACGGGAAAGTGCTTGTAATCCAGAGATATCTATTTCTGCTACTCCTGCACTTCGCGCATTAAGTGCAACACCTGAGGCTTCAGCCCTGATTCTCAAGTGCCTCCAATTATAGACGGTACCATTGTGTGTTTGTTTATGATATTTGCCCCACAACTTTTTCAGCACAAGTTCGTTGAAATTTGGATCTTCCCATTTACTCTGAGTCATACTGGATAACTCTTGAAAGTATTTAGGGATGTAATACCAGTATGGAAATTGAGCTTGTCTTGGTCTTTCAGTACCCACCCCATAACTAAACCCATCCCAATGTAAAGCCACATAATTACTTCTCAACTCAGCAGCAACAATCCATCTTATCCTTTGTTTTTCATCAAGAGTTCTTGCTGCATCTATTCCTAAATATGCTAGATTTCGTATCTCTTCAACTCTCGCATACCAAACAGAAAGTCCGTCAGTGGAGTGTAGAGGCCCATACCAATCTGAATCTCCAAATTCTTCAAGCAGAATATTAACTGATTTACGTTGAGGCAATACTGAATACTTTCCAGTTTTAAATGACAACCATCCTCTTGGCTTAGCAAGATAATTTGATATTACCCACTCAGAAGTGAGCCTTTCTTGAATAATTTTCTCAGCAATAAGCTTAGCAATTTCTTCTTTGTTTCCGCTAGATCCTTTTTTGCCATTAATCTGACGAAGTAGCTGCACGGTAAAATCTGGACTTTCTAAAAACTTTTCTGCGTATAAGTTTTTGGGTAATTCAGAATATCCATGATCAATAAAAACATCAGGCGTCATACTTTAATGGGCCATATAAAACATGAGACTTTTAGCTATTATAAACATAATTAAGTTGTTTTCGTAAATATAATTTGTACTAAGTCTGCCAATATTGACAGGCTGTGGCTTCGATTTTTGGCTTGGCTCCATCGACAATCCAGACACCCTATTTCAACGCAAAGCCCGCCTTGAAGTTTCAGGGATTCGTAACGGATCTCAAAGCATTCTTCAATCCAGAGTTAATATGAAGCTAAGGCAAATCAGCCCTTCCGACACCGTAGCCCCTGGCTATATCTGTATCGTTGAATTTGGCACACCGCGCTCGGCTCTGCCGTGCCTTTGGCATTCGCGCATCATTGAAAAATGCAGAACGTAGAAACCCTCCACCATGAAGCGATGGAACTCGTAGACCAAGCGGTCTTAGCGCGTCAACGTGGAGATACTCAGGCCGTCCAGACATTTTCTAGGGCTGCTTTTAGTAAAGAACGAGCAGCGGCTGATTTAGTCGCCAATCAACTAGACCAAGAACCCACCCGCGCCGTCCTACACCGCAGCGCCGCAGTCCTAGCACTAGAATGCTCCGAACTCCGAGAAGCCGAACGACTTATTGGTCGAGCACTTGCTGGCAATCCCCCCGACGATATTGCGAACGAACTTCGTGACCTGTTGTTAGAAGAAATTTATTCTCAACGCCAAGCCATCGGTCACTAGACCAAATAGTTGTTTTCGTGTGGTATTGGATGCGATCGCCCTTCGTGTCCTTGGGAGGAAATCCAACCTAGATCGGATCCCCTCTTCGATTTACGTGCGCTAGACCACCCCAGGGCGATCGCATTGACAGGAAAGAACCTTGCCGATTCGAGTCATGGCCTACGCTGGCGTTTTTTGCAGCTCAGGGCGCTCTTCGGCCACAATGGCACCCTCTACCGGGCAAACCTGAAGACAAATTCCGCAGTCAATGCAGGTCGAGAAATCAATCCAGAACCAGTCCGTGCCTTTCGTATTCTTCCCTGGCCCTTCGTGGATACAGGCCACCGGACAAGCATCGACACAATCCGCAACGCCCTCGCAAACATTAGTCACTATGGTATGAGCCACCGCGTTTTCTCCATCTAAATGTCTAAGCGCTAACATCGCCCAATGGCTACTGTATCAGCGTAGCCTAACTGTTCTGCCAAAACGTACTAGATATAGAGTAACGGAGAGGATGCAATCTAAACGCTCTCTCTTTTGATTAGCATGTCGAGGGAAAGCCATAGTATTATTAGAGAAACGTAAACAAGTGTTAAGCACTCCTCGTTTCCGATATCGAACAAAGCAGTTTTACGACACACCCTTTTTATAAATTCATGAAACACCCTCTATTACGGCGTTTGGTTCAAGCGAGTTTGGTTTTTGTAGTGGTCTTTGGCCTATGGGTGATGGGACCAGAGGCAAAGGCATACAATAACCCTCAGTTTTTACCCACCGAACAAACACCCGTCATAGATTTAGCCAAAACTTTCACCAGTCTTCAAAAAGAAAACCTGATTAAAGAATTAGAGGCGTTTGAGGCCGAAACAGGCTGGCGGCTGCGCGTCTTAACGCAGTTTGAGAACACGCCAGGAAGGGCCGTAATTGACTACTGGAAACTGGACAAGAAGAGTACCGTCCTGGTTGCAGACGGAAAAGGTGGCAATATTTTGAGTTTTGCCGTGGGGGATGATTTTTATCCTCTGCTGCCACGTACCTTTTGGATCGAGCTACAGACCCGTTTTGGCAATCAATACTTTGTCCGAGACAACGGTGACGACCAGTCCATCACCCAAGCCTTAGCGTCTGTGGAAGGGTGTCTGAGGAAAGGCGGGTGTAGCGTTGTGCCAGGGCTACCCCAGGAGCAATGGATTTTAACGCTGGTTATGTCCATCATGGGTGGAATTATCTGTGGGTTTTCAGGACGACCCCGTAAAGAAGGTCAAGTTTTTGCTTGGCAGTGGGCACTACTCTTTTCGCCACTGTGGGGCATGCTGTTTTTATCCTTTGGGCTAGGGCCAGTTCTGGTGCGAACCCTGGATTGGCTCCCCATTTTCCGTAACGTTGCTGGGTTTAGTGTTGGGTTCCTTGGTGCATTTTTGAGCTATTTTCTAAATTCCTCCTCAAACCCAGAACCTGAGGCATAGGTATTTCCCGTAGGGATTGCACCGACCAGTGCTCTCTTCCCGTCAGTAGTGCATCCAACCCAAAATTTCTATCCAGATTAGGGTTTAGAAACTGCTGCCGAACCCTTGAGATACCAACGCCACGGAATGTCGGCCCCCTGGGTTAGACCAATCCGAGTCGTGTGAATCAGTTCTAGCGCTGGAGCGGATTGTTTGCGTTGGGGATGCTCCAACCAAAGGGGATGCTCTGGGGTAAGTTGAATTTGGCTTAAACTGCGATCGATTTCAAGACACCGACACAACTTGCCTGGGCCTGCTGCCAAACGAGCTTGAGCCTTGGGTGACAACCCAGAATCTAATCGTGCCTCGGGGAGAGCAAGGGCACGGATGAGGACAGCGCTTGCAACCCCATCTTGATCCGTCACCACGTTGAAGCAGTGGTACATGCCGTAGATTAAGTAGACATAGCTATAGCCCGCTGGCCCAAACATCACAGTATTTCGCGGCGTGCGTTTGCGGTAGGCGTGACAAGCCGGGTCGTCAGGGCCGTAGGCTTCGGTTTCCACAATGATGCCTTGCAGTCGATCGCCGTTAGGGAGTTGCCTGACCAGGACGCAGCCAATCAGGTCAGGCGCGACTTCTGGGGCAGGGCGAGCGAACCATTCGGGTTCTATGACGCTAGAGAAGGGAAGGGAAGGTTTTGGCACAATTTTGGGTTGAGAGGCGACACTGGTTTAGCTAAACCTTCTCCTACCAACGATGGATAAGATTTATGGTCACTTTTTAGACCCAAACTGTTGTTTGGCTTGTTCGTAAATTTCCACTGTAATTTGAGGTGCGCCTGCTGCTTGGGCAAACTTTTCGATTTTTTTGCGGGCGGCAGGACGAACAAAGAAGGGAATTTCTTTCAGTCGTGCTTCCGCTTCAGTAGTCCATTCCATGAGGGTTTTGAGAGTTTAAGTACAACGTTTTTACTGTAGCCGTTTGGAACGCTAAAGCCAAGAACCTGGTTGACTGACAAAAGTCCTGAAACCCTCATTCATTCGTCATTAAAGCCAGCGATTGAAATCGCGCCTACAAGAACAAAGTCTGCCTACGCAGACTAAATATATCAAGGGTTCTAGCAATCCGCGAAGGCGGATTTC
>JANLSD010000400.1:0-8456 GCA_031362245.1 Acaryochloridaceae cyanobacterium OTE_25_metabat_464
AAGGAGCTATTGCAGCGGCATCAGGCAAAGCTGTTGCTGATTGGCACTACGCCACTGCCGGAGCGGCGCACCTGGCCATCGCATTTGTTGCGCAAAGATAGCGCGATTGCCGATCGAATTCGCACGTTTCAGATGTTAGAGCGTCTGGAGGGAGACGTCATTTATGACGCAGTGGATGTCTGTGATGCCGACCGATTGCAGCAGGCCGTTGATCGGGCACAGTCGCGCTGGGGTATAGAACTAGATGGCATCCTCCATCTGGCGGGGGGGTACCATGAAGCCATGCTGCGGGATCTGAGCCAAACCGATTTGGTGGCATCTCTGCGTCCTAAAGTGACGGGGAGTTGGGTTCTCCACCAACTGTTGAAACATCGCCCCCAGGCACTCTTTATTGCGTTTGCGTCAATCAACGGCTACTTTGGCGGCACAACGGTGGGTGCCTATGCCGCCGCTAGTGGGTTTCAAGAAGCATTTACCGCCTACCAAAACCGCCATTCATCCCTGCAAAGCTATTGCTTCTCTTGGAGCATGTGGGACGATATTGGCATAAGTCGGGGCTACCCGCTGGTAGAACTGACGCGGGCACGGGGCTTTCAGACGATTACGCCCCGTCAGGGACTGTTATCGCTCCAGGCGGGGCTTTGTCATTCCCAGCATCAGTTACTGATTGGGTTAGAGGGCACGAATCCGTACCTGAGATCATCGGTGCAGGGGCGATCGCAGCCCTTACAGACCCTCTCTGCCTATATCATTGCGCCTTCTACCTTAATCGCGTCACTGTCAGAATTAGAGGTGCGCGATCGCTTTGGGACGCGCAGCGACTGCAATTTCATTGCAGTCCAGGCATTACCTATGGGAGCAACCCCTGGCACGGAATCCATCGACTTGGATGCCAGGTTGAGTCAGGCTTCGATCTCCCCATCGCCTCGCCGCACCCTGACCGAGATTGAGCGTCAGATTACTGAAATTTGGCAAGAGGTTCTAGATTTGCCAAAAGTGGAGGTTCAGGAAAACTTTTTTGATCTAGGCGGACATTCCATCCTCATGGCGCAGGTGCAAAGTAAACTTGCCGATCAGTTTGAGTCTGCGCCTTCAATGGTGGATCTGTTCAGGTATCCCACGATCCAGGAACTTGCCTCCCACATCAGTCAAACACTCAACCCACAGACTACTTCCCAGCCCCAGCCAGTCGATCTCACTGCAATCCGAGCGACCCGCATTAGTACCCAGCAGCAGCAACGACAACTGCGACAACAGAATCGCTCACACGATCAACTTAATTCATGATTCTAAGAAACTTCACCCGTGACCCACAATAACTGCCGCAATTCAGAAAATGATTGGTTCCAAACCTCTCTCAGCATCTCAATATCTGGCATTGCGTCAGTATCGGCTGTCAGCCCAACGTAGAGATGCTGGTTATAGCTCACAACCGCACAGGCACAGCCGATCGCATATCCGACTGGAACATACGGATAATAGGCAATCATCCGTTGTCCCAGGACAGAGAGCGGCGTCGAGGGGCCTGGCACGTTGCTCAACATGAGGTTGACGTTGAATGGATATAAGGGCAGATGGCCCAGAACGCCACCGAATACCTGTATGGGAGCAGGCAAAATTCCGAACAGGACTGCGAATAGATTTAACCCTTCAGCGATGCGTCCTCGCTTCATTGCCAGCGTTTGTTGACGGATGATGTTAAATCGCTCGATTGGATTGGGCCGATCAAGCGGGAGTTCGACGGGCATACTGGAAACCAGATTGCCCAACGTGCCCCGCTGCTCGTCCTGCCGCAGGCTCACGGCAACCATGATCCGTGCAGTTTGCTCGATAACGGACTGCCCGTGACTGGCCACGTACCGCGAAACGGCATCCGCCAATACCGTCAATACCACATCATTGATAGTGCCACCCAAGGTTGTGCGAAGGGCGCAGACCTCTGCCAGTGAGAGTGTCGTCCAAACCAAGGCGCGATCGCCCGTGCAGGGACGATTAAACGGCAACCGCGAAACAGGTGCGATCAAACTGGGCAGCCGATGGCTCATTTGCCACAAAGACTCACGCGCAGGCGGCTCGGCAATGGTCTGCATCAGGGTTGTCAACCCTTGCTGCACATCGCTCCAGCGATCAACGCTTTCTTGCAGTCCCCCCAGCAACGCATCGAAGAAACGCTCGGTAACGCTGGGTAGCGGGGTGTGCGAGGGGGACGACGGTTCCGCAGACAGCGGCGCTTGAGCCTTTGACGGTTGCGTTTCTGATAAAGAATGCTCGAACAGAAGGTTTATGAGTTCCACGCTCGACATCCCATCTGCAAGACAATGATGGACTCGCATAATGACTGCTGTATGCCCCGCTTCCAGCCCATAGACCAGATGGATATCCCATAGTGGCTTACGGCGATCCATCATGGGTGTAAAGATTGTTCCCGCCAACTGCATCAGCGCTGTTTCTGTCGCGGGTGCCTCCAGTTGGCAACTGAAAATGTGATTGCTAAGGTTGAAGTTGGGATCGAATTCCCAGGTCGGATGTCCTAGGTTAAATGGAGCCGGCACAACGATCTGCTGGTAACGCGGTAACTGGGGCAGCTTCGACGCAACATGGGCCATAAACTGATTCAATGGAATATCGCCATCAAACAGGTGAACGCTGCCAATGTGCATGGGAGCTTCCCGCCCCTCAAGATAAAGAAATTTGGCATCCATCGAGGTCAGCCGACTGTTGAGCTTTGGGTACGGCATAAGCTTGGTTAAGCGCTTAAAATTTTTGTGAGTACACATCCGCCGGATCTAGCCCTTGCAGTTTTCGGGCAGCGAACAATCCAGAGGCAATGCACATAAACAGGGTCAAACCCAGCACCAGGCTGACCGTGCCAGAGGTCATTTCACAAATCAGCCCAGTGGCGCTGGCAATCATCTGATAAAACAGGGCACTCAAACAAAATCCTGGGAAAAAGCCCAACACTGCCAGAATAATGGATTGCAGCAACACAATATTGAACAGATAAAAAGTGGAATGACCAATGGCTCTCAACGTTCCATACTGCGGCAGGTTATCAGCAATGTTGGTGTAAATGATGTTGTAAACAACCACAATTCCAACCAAAAAACCAATGATCGTGCCCAGCCCAAAAATTGCGCCAATCCCTGATGCCTGCGTCCAATACGTCAATTCTTTTGCCAGGAAATGCGGTTGCGTGTAAACGACCACATCCGGTGGTAAGGATTGATTCAAAACGGATTCTAATTGATCGCGATCGGTGCCTGCCGCCACCTTGAGTAACCCCATATCAACCGCCTGCAATGAGGGGCGTAGCTTGGCTTCAAAGCCAGAGGGTTGCGCCGCAAAGATTTTGAGAAAACTCTGATCGCTCATCATCAGATTACCATCCGTTACAAAGTCGGCACCCATCTCAAAAGTGCCGACGATATTCACTTTGACACTGGACAGTTCACCCGTTCCCCCTGGTTGCAGAGCACCATATTCTTTGCGCGATTTGCGATCGCTGAGCACCGTATTGGGTTTTGTTAAAGCCCGTTGCTGGGCTTGAATTTCGGGTGAGCGGAAGACCGGATGGTCGGGTCTAAACCCAAACACTCGAATGGGTCGCTCATTCCGAGAGCCATAGGTTCGCCAACTGCCCATCGTTATATAGAGTGGATAGGCTGCATCAACCCCCTCAAACCCTCTGGCTTGGTAGAGCCGATTTTGATCGAAGGTTTCCTCAATTAGGCTGACATAGCGACGCTTGTTAACCATCACTAAATCGGCATTGAATGCCCGCAGAAAGGCCACGTTACTGTCTAACATGGCATTCTGAAAGCCAATTTGAGAAAACATCAGAAAAACAGCAAACGAGATCGCTGCTAATGCCGTCAAAAACTGCGATCGCCGCTGGCTTAGATTACGCCAGGCAAGGGACAGCTTAAATAAAACCACTCGGATCGATTTAGAAGACATCGGCAGGATCCGCCACCAACACCTTCCGCGCCGCAACCAGCCCCGACACACCACAAATCAGCAGGGTCAGCAAAAAAACCAGGAACAGACGACTGGTGGTCATTGCAACCGGCAATCGAGTCGCTGTAAAGATTACATGATACATTCCCAATGCCAGCAGACAGCCAGGAACAAACCCCAATGCTGCGAGCGTAGCAGCTTCTTGCATGATCACAGACAATAAGTTCAAATTACTGTAGCCAATGGCTTTCAGGGTGGCATACTCCCGTAAATGATCGGTGACATCAGCATTGAGAACCTGATAGACAATAACGGTTCCAACCAGCACCGCCATCACCACCCCCACCGCTATGATGTACCCGATTGAGGTTGATTTCACCCAATAATCCTGATCTCGGCGGGTCGCTTCCTGCCGACTGAAGACCTGTACCGTTGCGGGCATCATCTTGCGCAAGCGCTGCACTAACTGATTCACGTCTACCCCCGACTCCACCTTAATTAACCCCAGGCTGACATCCTTCAGCGATCGCCCTGGGCTGAGCCGCATAAAATTTTGATCGCTGACAATCACCGTCCCGTCTGCCCGCAGGGTATTGTTTAAGTTAAAAAGACCCACAATCTCAACCTGTCGTCGGCCCAATTCCGTCTTCAGACCAATCTCTCTAGGTCCAAACTCAGCGCGTGAGAAACGATTCATCAGCACCGTATTGGGCTGTTTCAGCGGATCTAGAGACGGGTAAACCTCGGATAGACGCAGCACCCTATCCTGAGAACGAAACCCAATCATTAGAATTAGGCGATTTTGGGTCGTCTCAATGTTGCGCCATGATTGAAACCCTAGGTAAAGCGGACTGACGGTAGCAACCCCCTTAGCCCCACCTGCCTGATACAGCAAACTTTGCGAAAACGGAGGAACATAGGTAGCCTCTGGAGACTTGGATGAAACGAGCACAATGTCAAAATCCAGAATATCGTAGAGCAGCGCCGCAGACTTCATCACCGCGCCTAAGAGACCCAATTGCATAAACACCAAGGCAACCGCAAAGCTGATGGCTAAAATACCAACCAACAGTCGAGTTTTACTTTGCAGCAAATTACGCCATGCTAGCGGCGGTCCTCTCCAACCTTTGCGGCGGCGGCGATTCATCATATTCCGTCGCTTATTCACTGGTAACGTTTAATCTGGCGAGACGCAATTCGTTTTTCAACTCGTCTAAAACACGAGCAACTTCTTGAATTTCTTCAGCCAACTGGGCTTGAACCTGCTGTGTTTGTGCCTGTGTACTGGCCACAATATCGGCTTCCTGTTCTTCAAGAATCTCTTGCAAAAAGACGTTGAGAATGCCTCGAATTGGTTGCCAGAGCTGTTGCCAACGTTGCTTGTCTGCTTCTAGTAACTGAATGTAGGCATCAAAGCTGTGGGGAAAGGGGATGCCGCCCATAAAGGCTGCTGCCCCTCCCAGATCCACCAGAACTCGATGATTCCCCAGCCCGATTAGGGAATGCGATTCTCCTACATGCTCATAGTTGCCTAGGTAGATTTCTCCTAACCTAAAACCATTGGCTGCCACTAAACTCAACGGAAAAGGAAGCGTCAGTGGAAACAGGGGAATGAGATCGAGCTGGTTTTCGACCCGGTAACTATATCCTTCGCCTAACTGTTCGTTGTAATACTCTATAAAGTGCTGATTGCCAACTTTAACAGCGCCAAAGGTATACACCTTTACGCGTAAAGCACATTCCTCGGATGAACCAAAGCGACGCTTTAAAAACAGCGCGCACAAATTGGCCAATGCTCCCCCTAGACTATGACCCGCTACATACACCTCAAGCCGATCCGTAGGGTTGAACACTTTGGAGGCGATATCTGGATTGACAGGATTGCTCTGAGCATCTAGCTCATCCAACTCTTGAGATAGATCTTCAAAGCTTAATAGCTCAGTACGGGCAAAATCCCAGGCATTATCGAGGTTGGCGATCGCATCATAGGAAACCGCATCCGCAATCAATCTTTCCAACCGCCGCGCAAATCCAAGGCTAAACCGCACCCCTCCGGCAGCGGCAATGGCACTGGCGATCGCAGCTTGTTTAACGAGAGGATGGGATTTAAATCCCTCAAAGTCTTTCGCAGTGATTTGTCCCAGCAATACCTTAAAAAAGGCAGCCAACTCATCTTTAACCGATTCAAATCCCTGGAAAAACCCCTCTGCTACCTTTACGCGGGTATCGGGGAGAGAACCGTAGTTCACTAAAGACCAGTTCAAGTCCGTCAGAATATCCGTTAATTCAACCTGTCCACGATCGGTAAAAATAGAGCCTCTAAAGATCACAATATATTGATTGGTTTGTTCTCGGTGGAGGATGAACCCACGGATGTTTTTTGCATCGCTCTGGAGGCTATGCACTAACCTCCATTTTTCGTTCTTGTATAGGGAGTTATAGATATTTTGGACTTCAGCATCACGCACAGAGCCGTCGCCGACCTGAAAGATCTCGTAACTTCGTTTAGAGAACTTTGCCATTAATATCGCTTCATCGAAGCTGAAGCCGCTGCGGAGCTTTAGAGGCATACTCATAGGGGTTCTCGCTAAGTGATCTACTTGAAAGTGAACGACCCAACGCTGAATGCTGCGCCTACAGCACAGACTTCCTAAATTTATCGAAAATCTCCCTCTAGAACTCCGTCATTCTTTTGGACTTACATTTTCCCCAAAGCCAGAGTTTTGGGTTTTGGGAACCCAAAACTCTGCAAAAAATTATGACCCGTCTACTACAACCGTTTGGTTTTTACGATCCTGACTGCTGGGTTATCGCAGACTTTACAGCGTTTACGTTGGATTAGACGCATCATATCAAATTGGCGATTCGTCGCCAACCCTATTCAGAGTGCCGTTAAATCTGTCTGGAGTATTGTGATCATCTATTGCGCTTCTATTGACAATCTACTGGCAATTCTAGTAATTCTTAGAGCATCTACAGCGTTTATAACGTAATGGCATCAGTGACCAATCTGTAGAGGAAGAATAGAACCTTTAGAGACGATGGTTTCTGCTGTAATCATTTTTTGCAGCCGTTCTAACTCGGTGCCCCAAATGCTAAGAGCGAGTTCTCATGCAGCCACAACTTGCCGCTGATACGTTAGTAGATACCTTGCGCAACAGAGTCGCTGATCAACCTCAAACGACTGCCTATACCTTTTTGATTGATGGGGACAGCGAAGGCAGCTGCCTTACTTATTCTGGGTTGGAGCGTTTGGCACAGGCGATCGCAGCGCATCTGCAATTGAACACAATGCCGGGAGATCGGGTGCTGCTCCTGTATCCGTCCGGTTTAGAGTTTGTGGCGGCCTTTTTCGGCTGTTTATATGCCGGAGTGATTGCCGTACCCGCCTATCCACCTCGGCAAAACCATTCTCTCCATCGGCTTCAGGCGATCGCCGCTGATGCTCAAGCTAGCTTAATTTTGACGACTGCCACCTTACAGGCAACGATGCAACATCAATTTGCATCGGTTTCAGAATTTGCATCCATCCCTGTGGTGGCAACGGATGCGATCGCCTCTATTGATTCTGTGGGCACCCATTCAGAGACATGGCAAGCTCCCGCCATTCATGCTGATACCCTGGCATTTCTGCAATACACCTCCGGCTCAACGGGAACGCCGAAAGGCGTAATGATCAGTCATGGCAACCTGCTGCACAATTTAGAGTGCATTAAGCAAGCCTTTGAATTGACCTCAGCCAGTGTGTCTGTCACCTGGTTGCCCAGTTTTCATGACATGGGTTTGATTGATGGGATTCTCCAGCCCCTTTATACGGGTTTTTTAGGCGTTCTCATGCCGCCCGTATCGTTTTTACAACGCCCCCTACGATGGCTCCAGGCCATTTCCCACTACAAGGCAACCCATTGCGGTGGGCCGAACTTTGGCTATGACCTTTGTGTTCACAAAATCCTCCCAGGACAGCGCCAGTCTCTTGATCTCAGTCACTGGCAGAGTGCTTACAATGGTGCTGAGCCAGTTCGCAGATCGACATTAGAACGATTTACTCAAGCCTTTGCGGTCTGCGGGTTTCAGTCTCGCTGCTTTTATCCTTGCTACGGCATGGCTGAAACCACATTAATCGTTGCGGGTGGACAGGTGAGTGCTGATCCAGTTTATGCTCCAGTGTCAACCACGGCTCTGGAACAACATCGGATTGAGACCACCGTTGGAGAAACAGAGGGAACGACTCATCTGGTTGGATGTGGGCGATCGCGCTTAGGGATGCAGCTAGCGATTGTGGATCCAGATACGCTAAAACGGTGCCCACCGGATATCGTGGGGGAGATTTGGGTGGCTGGGGCGAGCGTTGCCCAGGGATACTGGAACCGCCCAGAGCAAACTGAGCAGACGTTTCAAGCCCACTTAGCCGACACCGACTTAGCCAACACCGAGGCAGGGGCTTTTCTGCGAACGGGCGATTTAGGGGTAATCCAAAATGGGGAACTGTTTGTCACAGG
>JANLSD010000405.1:0-3737 GCA_031362245.1 Acaryochloridaceae cyanobacterium OTE_25_metabat_464
CAAGACGATGCTGACGACGACTGACTTTATCTAGCGTCAAGATACCTTCAGAGGTTGTACGTGCCGTCCACCGGAATGCGATCGCCTCAGAAATCTGCACGGAATATTGCAGAACCCCTCCCAGGCTCAGATCACGGCGATAGAGCAACTGTCCAAATCCAGGATCGTGGCGGTGCTGCTGCACCCAATCGTGCAGTGCTTTGGAGGATTGTACCTCCTGTTTTTGAACAGAACGATGGGCGCTTTGGGTATGAATCCAATCCAGCCAAGTTCGATAGGCAGCAGCCCAGTTGGTTGACTGAAATAGCGGCGACTGTGTCCCAGTCGCCCAAATTGAGAACTGTCCAGTCCGAGCATTTTTAAGGAGGTAAAATGCTTGAGATTGCTCCAAAACAACATCATTGGCTAAGACAAAAGACCGCGCAATTCGATGGGGTAATGCAGTCTCTAAGGCTGCCAAACAGTCCGTCGAGTCTGCGCTAGAATATCGATCCAACGAGAGTGGTATCTCTTCACTCAAGCTTGGATAGCCAATGATTTCGCTAAAGCGGTCTAAAAAATCCATATAGTGATCAAAGCAGCCCTTCTAGGGCGATATATAAAATTTGGGTTAGCTGGGTTTTCTCTAGAGTGCCCGTTTAAAATCATTTTTTGAAGCAATAATCTTAAAATTTTCCATACCTTATAAGTATGAATAAATGAATATTTATTATTCTCAGGAATATAAATAAAGACGTGGATGCCTTCGCATACAGGAAATGGCTCAAATGTGGATTTTTTGGCGTCCACAAACTCACCACCCCAAATCGACGTATTCCGATAGAGATGGCGTAGATTAAAAGATGCATCCCTTGGAGTAATACCGTGGCGTCCCCCAACATCGAATCAAGACTGACGGAACTACGTCGCCTGCTTCAGGCGGCAAGCTACGCCTACTATGCCCTTGATGCCCCCAACCTCGAAGATGCCGTTTACGATCAGCTTTATCGAGAATTACTCTCATTAGAACAGGCCCATCCAGAACTCATCACCCCCGATAGCCCCACCCAACGCGTCGGCGAAAAGCCCGTGGAAGGATTCAATTCCCTCGCCCATCGCATCCCCCTCTATAGCCTAGACAACGCCTTTGATTTAGCCGATCTCCATCATTGGGACGATCGCTGGCGGCGGTTAGACCCAGACCTCCCCCCCCACATTGAATACGTCACCGAACTCAAAATTGACGGTTCCGCCCTCGCCCTCACCTACGAAGACGGGCTTCTGATCAAGGGAGTCACTCGAGGCGATGGTACCCGAGGCGAAGATATTACGCCTAACGTTCGTACCATTCGCGCCATTCCACTGCGCCTGAGCCTCGAAAATCCGCCCGCCTGGGTAGAGATCCGAGGAGAGGCATTTATTGGCCTTGATGTGTTTGCACAGATAAACCGTGAACGGGAAGAAGCGGGTGATGCCCTGTTTGCAAACCCCCGCAATGCCGCAGCCGGAACCTTACGCCAACTCGACGCCCGCATTGTGGCCCAACGCCAGCTCGACTTTTTTGCCTATACACTTCATATTTCTGAAACCACCGCCAACTTCCCAGCCCCTGCCACTCAGTGGCAAAGCCTAGAACTGCTCCAAAAAATGGGCTTTCGCGTCAATCCCAATCGGACATGCTGTCAATCATTGCCAGAAGTGGAAGCTTACTACCAAGACTGGGCCACCCGTCGTCTTACACTCCCCTACTTAACCGATGGGGTTGTGATTAAGCTCAATGATTTCGATGTACAAAGTCAGCTTGGCTTTACCCAGAAAGCCCCCCGCTGGGCGATCGCCTGGAAGTACCCCCCCGAAGAAGCTCCCACCCGCGTTGAAAATATTTCCGTATCCGTAGGTCGCACCGGAGCCTTAACCCCCGTTGCAGAATTGACCCCTGTGCAGTTAGCGGGCACCACCGTCTCACGGGCCACGCTGCATAACCGCGATCGCATTGCAGAACTCGATCTCCATATTGGCGATACCGTCATCGTCCGTAAAGCAGGCGAAATTATTCCTGAAGTCGTGCGAGTTCTTACAGAGTTACGCCCTCAAGATGCCACTAAGTTTGAAATGCCCACCCACTGCCCCGTCTGCGGAGCGCTTGCGGTGCAACCCCAGGACGAAGCCGTCACCCGTTGCGTCAACCCAAAATGTTCAGCCATCTTAAAAGGATCTCTCATTCATTGGGTCAGCCGAGGCGCAATGGACATCGACGGCATGGGAGAAAAGCTGATCCATCAGTTCGTTGAACAAGATTTAGTCCATTCCGTTGCCGATCTTTATACCCTCACAGAATCGCAGTTGATTAACCTAGAACGAATGGGACAACGTTCTGCGCAAAAACTCATCGTGGCCCTTGAAGCCTCCAAAGCCCGTCCTTGGCCTAGATTGCTCTACGGCTTAGGCATACGCCACGTCGGCAGCGTGACAGCCCAAGCCCTAGCAGAAGCATTTTTGACCGCCGAACAACTCGCTAACGCTGAACTAGAAACCATTGGTGCGGTCTACGGCATCGGCCCAGAAATTGCCCAATCTGTATATGAGTGGTTCCGACAGCCCGACAGCCAAACCCTCATTGCTCAATTGCAAACAATGGGACTGACATTGGCAATGGCACAAACAACCCCCATCGGCCCTCAATCCCTCGCTGGCAAAACCTTCGTCATTACAGGCACATTGCCCACCCTCAAACGAGATCAAGCCAAAACCCTCATCGAGAACGCAGGCGGCAAAGTCACAGGCTCCGTCAGCAAAAAAACAGACTACTTATTAGCAGGGGAAGAAGCGGGTTCTAAACTGGACAAAGCCCAAGCCCTCGGCATTCCCCAGCTCACGGAGGAACAGTTTCTTGCGCTGCTTTCTGATGACCCTGCGATCTCAACAGAGGAAATTCAAGTCAATTTGTAGCCTCAGCCCTAATCAGGGTAAGGTGATAGCGGTTCTTAAGAGTGAGCATCGCGCAACAGATATGGAGCCTAATGAACAAAACGCCCAAGAGTCTTCCCAGCCAGTGTCAGCACCAGAGGACACAGGTGATGTTGCGGATGTTGGGCGATCGCTCCAAGAAGCCGAAGAAATCCTGAGCGCGTTAAAAGAACGCTATGAACAAATCCAGCTTGCCAAGACCCAGCAGCCAGAGCTTGAGGCACGTCTCAGTGAGCTAAAAACAGAACTGGAGACCGTCAAAACCAACCTCGCCAAAACCTGGGAAGATCTCGAAAGCCAGCTCGTCACCTGGCGCGATAAAGAAGAGCTGTTTTGGCAATTTCTCAGATTTGCAGGAATTGGCTTTGGCTTGGCGATGCTCATCAATGCTTTTGTAAAGTAGTTTATAACACCTTCATCTGTAGGTCTCCCCTACAAAAAACAATAGAATCAAGCACAGAAGCGTCTTCAGGCTTTTTGTTTACAATCCCCAGCTTTGAGAAAGCTCTAAAGCTGGGGATTGTGAGCAAATACTTTACAAAAGTAAACGTTGTGAGTCATAATCAAGACATAGAAGCGGCGTAATTCGCCCAACTATAAACATTTATACTCTTAAGCACTTATAAAGCCATGACCACAGTATTGCAAAGACGCGAAAGCGCCAGCGCATGGGAAAAGTTTTGTAGCTGGATCACCAGCACCGACAACCGCCTCTATGTAGGCTGGTTCGGCGTTCTAATGATTCCTACCCTTGCCGCTGCCACCATCTGCTTCATCATTGCCTTCATCGC
>JANLSD010000427.1:0-10985 GCA_031362245.1 Acaryochloridaceae cyanobacterium OTE_25_metabat_464
GCTCCCATAATGGCGATCGCGCTGGCAGTTGGATGCCCTGTCAACACGCCCACTCCAAGGGGAACCAGTACTGAGAGCAGCGCCTGTAGGCTTGCCGTGATAGAAGGCTTGCCCGGTTTAAGCTGAAACTGCTCTTGCAGCCCGTTGAGCAATATTTGGATATGATTATTGCCTGCTTGGATCATCATCAACCTAAACAATTTTTTTCATTACGCTGGCATCAATTGCTGAAGGCGTTGAGGTTCCTGCCCAAGCCAATCTGGATTGTATGCTGTGCCATCAAAAATTGATGAGGTCTTGAACGGTTCAAATTTTCCAAGTGAACCCGCTTCAGCCGTTTTAGCTAGCAGCGTCTGTACCTGCTCATCCGTCATAGGCTGAAATGTCTGTACGGCTTCAAAAGCCTGATCTAGAATCTTCATACTTTCGATGCCAGCAATGACAACCGAGGTGGGTAGATTCAGCGCATAGTGGAGGCATTCAACGGGCGTAACCGTATTGGACTGAAGCAGAATCCCATTTGCCATGCTTTTCATTCCCAAAACACCGATGTTGCGTTTTGTCAGTTCTGGTACCACTAGCTTGGCAAAACTCCGGTAGTGCGCGTCCATCACGTTCAGCGGCATCTGAACCGCATCAAACTTAAAACCTATTTGGTCTGCCACTTCCAGCATGTGCAGATGAATGTAGGGGTCTTTGTGCCCCGTGAAGCCAATGAAGCGGATCTTGCCAGCCTTCTTTGCCTCTAACAACGCAACATGTGCTCCTTCCTGTTCAAAAATGCGATGGGGGTCTTCAAACCGCAGAACTTCGTGATGCTGCACAAGGTCAATACAGTCAACCTGTAGCCGTCGTAAGCATTCATCTAGCTGTTTAGCCGCCTCTTTTTTAGACCGTCCATCAATTTTTGTCATTAAAAATGCCTTCTCTCGATAGCCATTTTTAAGCGCATTTCCCATGCGAACTTCGCTGACTCCACCGTTGTAGTCCCAGCAGTTGTCCATAAAGTTGATGCCTCGATCAATGGCGGTACGCACAATTCGCGTCGCCAGATCTTCGTCTACAACGTCTAAACTGAGGTGCCATCCCCCTAGCCCAATCGCCGAAACCTTCTCTCCAGTACTACCCAGATCTCGATAAAGCATTTGTGGGCTTGACATTTTACCTGCTACCTCTTTTTGCAGATTCCCAAGTTATCTAATCACGCATAAGCTTTTCGAGCATCCATCTAACGAAATAGCGCTTTTACGATAAATTTTGAGGTTGCAAACATGCCACAGCTATTCGAGACTTTTAATCAGCGTGGTGTGACGTTTCGGAACCGCGTGGCGGTCTCTCCCATGTGTCAGTACTCCAGCGAAGATGGATTTGCAAATGATTGGCATTTGGTTCATCTGGTGAGTCGAGCCGTGGGTGGGGCAGGGCTTGTTATGTCTGAGGCGGCGGCGGTGGAGCCAGAAGGACGCATCACACCGCAAGATCTGGGACTCTGGAAAGACGATCAGATTGAAATGCTGGCGCGAATTGTGGCTCTGCTGCATCAGAATGGGGCGATAGCTGGCATTCAGCTTGCCCATGCAGGCCGAAAGGGCAGTACGGCACCCCCTTAGAGTGACAAAGAGGTACTCTCTGAAGCGGAAGGCGGATGGACTGCGATCGCCCCCAGCCCTATTCCATTCCAACCCGGCAACATTGCCCCCAAGGCACTCAGCATCGAAGACATTCAGCGGTTGACCACTTCTTTTGTAGCATCAGCTCAGCGGGCGCTCCAGGCTGGGTTTGACCTCATTGAAATCCACGCGGCTCATGGCTACCTCCTCCATGAATTTTTATCGCCCTTAAGCAATCAGCGAACCGATGAATACGGCGGCAGTTTTGAAAACCGCATTCGATTTTTGTGTGAAGTTGTACAGGCCGTGCGAAAGGTTATACCGGATCAAATGCCGCTTTGGGTTCGGATCTCTGCCACAGATTGGGTTCCCAACGGGTGGGATATTGAGCAAAGTATTGCGCTGAGTCACACATTAAAGTCCTTGGGCGTGGATCTGATGGACTGCTCATCCGGCGCGATCGTGCCAGGAGAGAAAATACCCACAGGTGCAGGCTATCAGACCGTCTTCGCTAATCGCATACGCCATGAAGCGAAGATTGCCACGGGTGCGGTGGGCATGATCACTGCACCCGCACAGGCCGATCAAATCATTCGGACAGGTCAAGCAGACATGGTGCTATTGGCCAGAGAACTGCTGCGAGATCCTTACTGGCCGATGCGAGCCGCAAAACAACTGCATCAATCTGTTCTGGGGCCAATTCAATATGGTCGCGCTTGGAAATAACTAAGCCCATCTATCCACACAGTCTGCTAACCATTGCTCAGGATTTAACCTTGACCTGATAAAACACCTTACTAGTACAGCTTGGCTGAAGTTAGCTTACCATTACTGAGAAATGATGAACGGTTTATCCTAGCTCTGAACTTTTTAATAGTCGAGATACTTGCGCCAACCTGTACTAGCTGCATTTCTGAAATTGCTAGCAACTTCACTAACGACGAACTAGTTTTAGCTTTTTACTCGACAATATAAAACGGTCTTACAGCGCACTCGCAACGGGTTTTTTCCTTATGTGACCCTAGCTCATATAGCTCATGACTATACCTAAAGATAAACAGGAATCTACCCATAGAAGAGAACACATATAAACCTGATATGGCTACCTTAAAGTATCTTTGCATAAGATTGGTTCATCTATAAGTCAAATGAAGAGGGTATCTTTGTGAAAACAGCACAATCATTTTCTTTAATTGTTGGTATTTTCTCTCTTGTGCTTGGGGTCATAGGTCTTATTCCTGGACTCGTTAATTTTGTTGATGTTACGTCCAAGGTCAGTGATGTTTATGGAGTAAGTTATGGATACATATTCGGATTTATTCCAACAAATGGAAACCTAGATTTCATTCACATTACAGCAGGCGTATTAGGAATTGCTGCATCTTTTTCATCAAGCAGCGCTTATGCTTATAGCCGTGCGTTAGCGGTCTTCTACGGACTGTCTGCTGCGTTTGGACTAATTCCCTATGCCAGAACCTTTTTTGGTACGGTTCCACTTTATGGAAGTAATATTTATATCAGTGGAATCAGTGCGCTAATCGCTTTTTACTTTGGATTCTTGGTTTCACCAGGGCTTCTAGAGTTATCTACCAAAAATTCTAAGTAGGAATTCTAGAAAATAGTGATAAATCATCCTATTTTGTAAACAAATAGGATGATACCAAACATCAAGTATAAGGTTATTCTTTTTCATGTACAGATCAATTTTTGATATACTCATTCATTAATGAGATAAAAACTCAAGGACACTATGACAGAGTTATCTCAATTTTTAGTCGCGTTTCTAATGATTAATACCGTAGTTGTGGGTATTAATTTCAAGAGCAATGCTGTCGAGCCTCCTATTCCAGCTTCTCAATCTGGCTCGTCGCCAATGCTTAATACTCCTTCAAATCAATCCAAGCCACTATCTATGCCAAGTGCTCCAGGTGATGTTTTACCTATCTCACCTGCCAATCCATCAATGATGCCGAGCGCTCCAACGAATAGATCCACTAAGTATCCATCTAGTGCTGGTTCTACTTCAAAGTATGGGTAGCATTAGTATCAAAACTATGTTGCCCTGGAGAAATTTCGCGGGCACTGGGAATTAGCAAATATACCAGTCGGCTATGGCGAAATCGCTGGATAGAGCTGAGTGGTCGTGAGCTGTCGGTAGAGGAGCGTCTAGAAGATGCAGCCCGCTCTGGTACCCCCTCAACCTTTCCCCTGGAACAACTTACCCAGCTCTATGCCCTAGCCTGTGACCCACCCTAGAAACATGGTCGCCCCATCAGTCATTGGACAGCGCGCGAACTCGCCGATAAACTGATAGCGCAAAAGATCGTCGAAAGTATCAGTTAACGGCATGTCGGAAGACTCTTAGCAGAAGCAGACCTGAAGCTTCATCAAAGTGGCTACTGGTTAAATCCCCCCGATTCAGAAGTCAAAACCAAGGTCGAGGTAAGTTATTTCAGCCAAGCTGTACTAGTCGCCTTGGGTGCTAACGCTCGCCCTAAAAGCCACCGTACATGAGTATTGGCTTCCGCTGGAGCAGTTCGCTCAACTACTGTCCCATTCGGCAAAGACACCTTTACCGTCGGATTTGCTACAAACGTTTTGCTGCCGTCAATGCTGTAGACAATGCTGGCAGGACTTTCGGAAATAGCAGTATTCAGCACGTAGACCGTACCCTGCGGGACTGGCTGAACCAGGATGAGCTTTTTGGCAGGGCGATCGCCCTTATTCTCCGCCTTCAGAGTAAACCGCAACACATCCCCTGGCTTTGCCGCCACGTTGTTCCCCGCCATTCCTAGCCACGTATTGATTTCTTTGCCCTGGGGATTTTTTTGAATCACCTGCTTTTCAACACTCAGCAATAAGTCAACAGAAGGCTTTTTTTGCGTTATCACCGGTGAAAGCGGCTGGGCCTGAATGGAGCTTGTGTCCAAAATCAAGCTGCTAAATATGCCCCCCAAAAGTACTGCGGAGATCGCCCCACCCATCAAAACAGCTTGCTTAACCATGTTGCTCACATTGGTTTGGTTGCTAGGATTTTTGATTTTCAGCAGTATAACTATACATTTTCTAGCCAGAATTGAGTCTAACCAGCATAATAGACGGGACAATTGCCCACCATTCTCCGATAATACTGAGAAACCATAACGTTTCTTTATTATTTGCATTACCTTCTCGCGCAGATTGTTCATCAAAGGATTAAAAGCCCATGCGAGTTCTACTGCTGTACCCCAAATTCCCTAAAAGCTTTTGGTCCTTTGAGAAGGCGTTAGAACTGGTAGGCCGAAAAGCCATGCTGCCGCCGCTCGGCTTGGCAACCGTTGCTGCGATTCTGCCCCAAACCTGGGAATTCAAACTGGTAGACCACAACGTGCGTCCCATCACCGAAGCCGAGTGGGCTTGGGCTGACATGGTGATTCTGTCCGCCATGATTGTTCAAAAAGAAGATTTTCTAGCGCAAATCCAGCAGGCAAAGCAGCGCGGCAAAAAAGTAGCAGTCGGTGGCCCTTATGCGACTGCCTTGCCTAAGGAAGCCGCCACCTCTGGCGCAGACTACCTGATTTTAGATGAAGGCGAAATTACGCTGCCGTTGTTTATTGAAGCCATCCAGAACGGCAAAGGCTCCGGCACCTTCCGCTCTGATGGGGTGAAGCCAGACGTCACCACCACACCCGTCCCTCGGTTCGATCTGCTGGACTTTAATGCCTACGACAGCCTTTCGGTACAATTTTCGCGGGGGTGCCCGTTCCAGTGCGAATTCTGCGACATTATTGTGCTCTACGGTCGCAAACCCCGCACAAAGACCCCAGAACAGCTTTTAGCGGAACTCCAGTGTCTCTACGACCTCGGCTGGCGACGCAGCATCTTTATGGTGGATGACAACTTTATTGGCAATAAGCGCAACGTCAAGCTGTTGCTCAAGGCGCTTAAACCCTGGATGGCGGAGCACAACTACCCCTTCCGCTTTAATACCGAAGCCTCCATTGATATTGCCAGCGACCTTGAACTGATGGAGCTGATGGTGGAGTGCAATTTCAACGCCGTCTTTTTGGGCATCGAAACCCCCGACGAAGCCAGTTTGGCCCTCACCCAAAAGTTTCAAAACAACCGCGACTCCATGACCGATTCGGTAGATGCGATTGTAAAGGCGGGGCTGCGGGTGATGGCGGGCTTTATTATTGGGTTTGATGGCGAGAAAGCGGGGGCGGGCGATCGCATTGTCCGGTTCGTGGAGCAAACCACCATCCCCACAGCCATGTTCAGCATGCTCCAGGCCCTCCCAGATACGGCCCTAGAGCACCGTCTTAGAAAAGAAAATCGGCTGCTAGATCGAGCCTCTGGCATGAACCAAACCACGCTCATGAATTTTGTCCCCACTCGTCCCCTAGAGGATATTGCCAAAGAGTATGTCGATGCGTTTTGGACGCTGTATGACCCTTCTAGTTACCTAGACCGAACCTATCGTCATTTTTTGAAATTGGGTGCACCCAAATGTCCTAGTCGTGTGCGCGAAGTAAGTTGGGTGAATATCAAAGCCTTACTGACCATCTGCTGGCGACAGGGTGTGGTTCGTAAAACGCGGGTTCAGTTTTGGGCTAACCTGATTGGCATTTTGCGCCATAACCCCAAGATTTGGGAGCCTTACATTGGCATTTGTGCCTTAGGCGAACACTTTTTGGAATATCGCCAAATTGTGAAGGAGCAAATTGAGGCCCAGCTTCAGGTTTATCTTCAAACAAAGGCCCTACAGCAGAATCGAGACCTGGATGCGGCCTAGGGTTTACCGATTTTTTTGAAAATTTGTATTGCATCCCCTCTGTTTTTGCTCATAATATCGGACAAAATGGTTCTTAAAGTGAGTATTTGGCCGAATGGTTGAACCAGAGCCTCAAGTCGTATCGGAATGGATGAAAACAGGACTGTTCCATCTCCAGCATTTTGACTATGCTGAAGCGCTCCATTGCTTTCGCCAAGCACTAATGTTGAACCCAAGTTTGCCAGAGGCATGGCTGAACTATGGCGCTGTGCTAGAAAAACTGGGCTGCTATGGGGCAGCGATCGCCGCCAACAGCAACGCCCAAAAACTCTTCGCCACCCCCACATTAAGGCTAGATCCCCCCGCTGCTGAACCCACAGATGCCATTGCTGCGGCCCTCTCCCTCAAGGAATCGAGTTCAGACTATTGGCTGAATCGGGGACATGCCCTCTGTGATGAAGGCAACTATGAAGCGGCGATCGCCAACTATAGTAAAGCCCTCGAACTCAAACCTGAGGATGCCCAAGCCTGGTTTGGACATGGCAATATGTCGGCAGCCCTGGGCCAGTTTGAAGTGGCGGTTGCCAGCTATGACAAGGCGGCTGAGCTTCAGCCCGATGACTATCAAGCTTGGAATAATCGTGGCTATGCACTGCACAGGCTAGGGCGCTATGAAGCCGCGATCGCCAGCTATGAAAAGGCCACCACCCATAAACCGGACTGTTACCCTGCCTGGAATAACCGTGGCTATGCGTTGTCATATCTTGGACAACATGAAGCCGCAATGGTTGCCTATGATCAGGCGTTGGTTCTGAACCCCAACTATCCAGAAGCATGGAACAACCGAGGCCATTCCCTCAAAGCCCTGGGGCAGCTTGAAGATGCGATCGCCAGTTACGATCAGGCGATCGCCCTTAAGCCCAACTTTTTGGAAGCCCAACAGAGCCGTGAACAAGCGAAAGAAGCGCTGTTTCAATCTCAAATTGCACCCACGCCGACCGTTCTGTTCACCCCTCAAGATCTCCAGCCCAGCACCTTGGAGTCCTATCCTTTTGAGGATTTTCCAGAGCAGCATCTTGAGGTGTTACTGGCGCTTTCCATTGCGTCTTGCCGTCAAGGCAATTTCAGTGAGGCTGAACCCTTGATTCAGCAGGGCATGGAAAAACTAGAGACGCTACTGGAAACGCCAGATCTTCAGCCCAACCAATTGTCCAACATCAATACGAAACAAACACAATTCCAGCAGCTCCAGATTGATCTACTGGTACAGCATGACCCCGTAGCGGCGTTAGAACGCGCTGAAGCTCTCAAAACCCGCTATTTCAACCAGGCGCTAGGCTGGACGCCCAAGACCCCACAGATTTCCTATGCCCAGCTTCAAAATTGCCTCAGTGAGCGCACCGTCGCAATTTACTGGCATTTTAGTCCCGCGAACCTTCATACGTTTTTGCTCAGGCATGACCTCCCACCCCAGGTTTTATCCTCCGTTCATCAAGGTCAGCGCCTAGAGGCATTACTTCAGCAGTGGCAACAAGAGTATCAAGACTGTCTCCCGTCACCTTCTGCTGTCGTTGCGACGACCCTCTGGCGACAAAATATGTCTTACCGTCTCGAAGAACTCTCAGCCATTTTGGAAATTGATTCGATCTGCCAAACGTACCTTGAAGATATCGATCAAGTTATTCTGATTCCCCATCGGGCGCTGCATCTGATGCCGCTTCATGCATTATTTCCTGAGACATTGCAAACCACCTATCTCCCCAGTGCACAATGGGTAGATTTGCCCCAACCCCAGCAGCTTGATGCCCCTTTTCAGCGATTACTGAATGTGGAGACGGATGTCACCCAGGATGGAATATCTGCGTCCAAGATCCTTGCAAGTCTGACCACTGCGGCGCTGAGTCAACAGTACGGTAAAGCAAAGTCCCTCACTCTAGCCCCTACGGAGGCGACCCCATCCAGACTGGCGGCGGCTTTGCCTCTCATGTCTGACTGCCTCTATGTTGCGGGGCATTGCCATCAATCTACCGTTGACCTTGCCCAGTCAGTACTTCAACTATCCAAGACCGAGACGCTGAACCTTGAGGCGATCGCCAAACTAAATTTGTCTCGCTATGGTGTGGTTTGCTTGCCTGACTGTACATGGACAACACTGGATGGGGAAATAGAGCGTGAGTATAGGGCGATCGCCCACGACCTTGTCCCCATTGCTCTTAGTGTACTGGCGGCTGGTGCTGGTGCTGTCATTAGCACCCTCTGGCCTATAGATGAGCTGCCTAAAACCCTATTGATGCTGGAGCTTCATCGGTGCCTGCATCTGGGTTACTCTCCCCCCACAGCACTTGCCAAGGCACAAGAATGGCTCCGTACCGCCACCCATCACGATTTAATTCAGTGGGGTTATGCCCAAGCTGCATCCCTTGCGCACACGGGACTCAGTGACGATCTGTTGTCAGAGTTAAGAATCCGGCTGGCCCATATCAAAATGGACGGTTCTGGGCGCTATCCCTATGGTAGTCCTTGTCATTGGGCCGGATTTACCGTAACGGGGCGGTTCCCTTTCCCTGCACCGCCGCCCCTCAATATGCAAAGACTTCAGGCACTGCTGGAGGCGATCGCCACCCACCAAGACACCACCCCCCTCGACCCAACCTCCACTCTGGGGTTACAGGTCGAACTCGATCAAATTTCGCGGCAGATCCAGCCGCTCCTCCAGAAATACCCATCGCTGCAAAAACACTATGAAGCCGTGTTACAAAAGCAGACCCAGCAAAGACGTTAAGCAAGCTTTCAAAGCATGTCACATATCCTTGCCTCAGTCCTTTGATTCCCTGAACGATAGGATTTTGGGCACGGATACCGCTTCGAGCCAGTATGATTGATTACAATTAAGACTGCATTTTATCTATTCCATCTGTCCGCTCTTAATCATGTCCCTGCGATTGGGCTGCAAAACCTATGTCTCGTCGTCGCTCAACCCCCTGGATTCATCGTTGGTCTCGTATCCTAATTGGCAGCATTGCCCTACTAGGTGCCATAAATACGGGCTATATCACAGCCACGAAGCTGCTAGATAAAGAAACCATCTGCACCACCGGATGTGCCCAGGTTTTGAATAGCCCCTATGCCACAGTCTTTGGGCAGCCCCTCGCGTTATTTGGCTTGTTGGCCTACCTCGCAATGGCCTTACTTGCCCTTGGCCCTATCCTTGTCAATAGCGAGAAGCAAAAAGCGCTGCGCGCCGATCTAGAAGACAAGACTTGGCTGCTCCTCTTTCTAGGAGCCACAGCCATGATGAGCTTCAGTTTTTACCTGATGTACATCATGGTGACTGAGTTTGTCATTCCCCACGGGGCTGGCGCGGTTTGTTTGTACTGTATTGCATCCGCTACCTTCGCCACGGCCATGTTCGTGCTGACCTTGATTGGACGAGCCTGGAAAGATGTTGGACAGCTCTTATTCTCAGGGATTGTGGCCGTCATGATTACCCTAGTCGGCACCCTCATGGTTTATGCCCACATGCATGATCCCGTCGCAGCAGGTGCCTATAGCATTACCGATGCAACAGGCAAGGTTTTTTATTCGGTTGAGGAACAGTCTGGAGAGGCTGAACTGTCCCTGGCAAAGCATCTCAAAAAGATTGATGCCAAAATGTATAGCGTTTACTGGTGCCCCCACTGCGCCGATCAAAAGAAAGACTTTGGCGTCCAGGCAATGGCTGAACTGCCCTTTGTAGAATGCGATCCAGGCGGCAAAAAACCTCAAGTCGAGGTTTGCCAGAAAGGGCTTGAAAGTGCAGCTAAACAATTTGGAGACAAAAAGAAAGTGGGGTATCCCACCTGGGAAATTAACGGCAAGTATGTGTCTGGAGAAGTGCAGCTATCTGAGTTAGCTAAACTGTCTGGCTATAAAGGGCCACAGAATTTTAAGCTCATGAAAAAGTAGCTCGTTAGAAACAATGGTTTAAAAAGCAGAGCAAGAACCCTATTCTTCCCCCCTTTATAACTACCGTGTACACACAAGTTGGATTTTTTCTAAATACCCTGCATTAGCCCCCCCAACCCCCCAATTCTGGGGGGAGAAATCCAAACTCTCGGGTCATTTCCCCCCAGAATTGGGGGGCCAGGGGGGCCAGTATAAAGCCCTTTAGCATTTTTCAAAACTTGTGTGTACACCGCAGCCTTTATAAGGGAGTAATGCAGAGCGTAAATCACTTGACCAAATCACTTCATCAACCTGGATACGAACAGACTGGTTTCACAGCCCCAAATATGTCACTGTAGTTTTCTGATTGCCCTAAGCCGCCCAATATTTCTATGCAGACCCTAACAAACCCCACCACTCAAACCGATCTCTGGTCCATTACCGACACCACTATCCCTCGCCGTAAAACTCGCCCCGTCAGCCTCGGTGATGAAAACACCGCCGCTGCCCGCCGTTGCGTTCACGCTGCTGGCGGTGGTCAAAACATTGTTGGCGCCGCCGGCCGCACCTATGCTCTTGCCCGTGCCGCTCGCCGTGAGGGTAACGGTATTCGCCGTCAGAGCGCCGGCGCTACGCGTGATCGAGCCTCCCACCGCAGCACCATTTGTCGCATTGATCGTGAGCGTGCCCGTCGCGCC
>JANLSD010000034.1:0-3980 GCA_031362245.1 Acaryochloridaceae cyanobacterium OTE_25_metabat_464
TTTGGTTGCAGCGTTGGCTTCAGGATTGGGGGGTGCAGGTTGCCCAACGCTACGAATTGGGGAAACTGCCCTCGGTTTGGGATGCGTTTTTGCTGAAACTATTAGATCCGTTGATTTTTACGCGGTGGCGATCGCTCTTTGGAGGACGCTTGAGATACCTTCTCAGCGGTGGTGCGGCCCTAGACGGAAAAATTGTGAACCTCTTTGCCGCAGCAGGCATTCGCATTTTGCAGGGCTATGGGCTGACGCAAACTAGCGCTGTGGTGTGTGTCAATCGTGAGCGCTTAAACTACCCTGGCACCGTTGGCCCTCCAGTCCTTGGGGCTGAGGTCAAAATTGCCCCCGATGGTGAAATTTTGGTGCGCGGGCCTTCCGTGACACCTGGCTATTACAAAAATCCTGAGTTAACCCGTAGTTCCATTGATCCGCAAGGCTGGCTGCATACGGGAGATTTAGGGGTCTTTACGACGGGAGGGTGTTTAAAGATCACGGGTCTTAAGAAAGATTTGTTTAAGCTGGCAACGGGGAAATATATTGCGCCGCTGCCCATTGAGGGACGGTTAAGGCGATCGCCCTTAATCTCTCAGGCGGTCGTAGTGGGCGCAGATCGGAAGTTCTGTGGGGTTTTGATTTTCCCGAATTGGAAAGCTCTGCGTCAGGAAGGACAACGACTGGGCTTAACGCTTTCAGCCGAAGAGCTTCTCCACCATCCGTGGATTGCGAAGCGCTATCAGACCATTGTTGAAGCAGCGAATTGTCACTTGCCCTATTGGTCTGCCGTGAAGCAATTTCGACTTCTGCCCACTGCGTTAACGGTAGAGAAAGGATTACTCACCCCCATTGAACAGCTTCAGCGAGCGGCGATTGTAGAACGGTTTGCGTCCGAGATTGAGGCGCTGTATGGCAACAGTTACACTTCATCGGCACAAGCTGAATCTCCACCACCGCCTGCTTTAGAAGAGGATGCTTGTCCTATCTTTGCCCAATCTCTCAATCCTCGTTTCACAACCTAACTGCTTTGAAAGGTGTGACCTATGCTAAAACCATTCCGAACCGCCGCTGTCTTGGGTGCAGGCGTGATGGGCACCCAAATCGCCGCTCACCTTGCCAATGCAGGGTTGACGGTACATCTGCTGGATATTGCTGCCCCCAATGGCCCTAAAAATGCGATCGTGGAAGCGGCGTTCAAGAAAGGACTCAAACAATCACCCCCCATTTTCTTTACGGACAAAACCGCCCATCGTGTCACCCTCGGCAATTTTGACGAACACTTTGATCGCCTTGCTAATGTGGATTGGGTGATTGAGGCCGTGATCGAAAATTTGGCGATTAAGCAGCAGTTGATGGCACGGCTTGAAACCATCGTGCGCGGTGATGCGGTGATTTCGACCAATACCAGCGGGTTGCCGATTCATGCGATCGCCCAAAACTGCTCCAACTCTTTCCGCAAACGCTTTTTGGGCACGCACTTTTTCAACCCTCCGCGCTACCTCAAGTTACTAGAACTGATTCCAACCCCAGACACCGACCCGCTTGTGCTGGAGAGGATGCAAAATTTTGGGGAGTTTCATCTCGGCAAAGGCGTGGTCATTGCGAAAGATACCCCCAACTTCATTGCCAATCGGATTGGAATGTACGTGACGCTGCTAGGGCTACGTGCCTTGACCAATAAGGGCTATACCATCGAAGAGATTGATACGTTGACTGGCCCTCTTGTGGGTCGCCCTAAATCTGCCACGTTCCGTACTGCTGATTTAGTGGGTTTGGATACCCTGATGTACGTGGTTCAGAACCTCTACCCAGCAATTCCAGACGATGAAAGTCGCGAAGTGTTTAAGGTACCAGGACTTCTACGAAAGCTCGTGGAGACCGGAACGCTGGGAGCCAAGACGGGACAAGGGTTTTATAAGAAACAGAAGTCTCAAATTTTGGCGTTGAATCCGACTACGCTGACCTATGAAGTCTCTCAGCCGATGGATTTACCTGGGCTGGAAACGATTAGTAGGATGCCGAACTTGGGCGATCGCCTCCGCGCCCTCTACGCTGACTCTGGACGAGCCGGAACTTTGTTCCGCTCCTTCATCCTAGATACCCTCAGTTACAGCGCTAACCGCATTCCTGAAATTGCCGATACCCCTGCTGAGGTGGATCGTGCGATGCGCTGGGGATTTGGTTGGGAGTTAGGGCCGTTTGAAACGTGGGATGTGTTGGGGTTTGAGACGGTACTCGCAGATATGAAAGCAGCGGGGATGGTTGTTCCTGCTTGGATTGAGGGGATGGGGAGAGATAACGCAGAGAGCCAGAAGGTATTTGTGTCTCCGTGTAGTTTGCGACGATCGCCCCTAAGCCCCAACATTGACCTGAATGCGATCAAGACTGACCCCGCACTAACCCTCTGGCAAAATTCGGAGGCGGCGTTGCTAGATCTGGGCGATGGCGTAGGGCTGTATGAATTTCGGTCGAAGGGAAACACCCTGAGCCTAAATGTAGTGAAGGGTTTAGGAGAGGTTCTGGATCTCCTAAAAACCAATCACCTCAAAGGCTTAGTGATTGGGAATGGAAACGCTCACTTCTCTGGCGGGGCAAACCTAGCAGAGATGGGAATGATGGCCCAGTCTGGCAGTCTGGATGGGATTGAAAACCTCATCGTTACCTTCCAAACACTATTGCAGCGGATTTACTACTTCCCTAAACCGATTGTGGCGGCAGTTCAAGGACGGGCTTTGGGAGGCGGCTGCGAGCTGGTGATGGCTTGTCCCAACGTAGTTGCAGCGGCTGAAACCTATATTGGTCTGGTTGAAGTTTCCGTGGGTCTGATTCCAGGGGCAGGCGGCATTATGCGGATGACCGCACGGGTGGCGGAACGGGCCGCTTCGGAGAATCCGAGCCATGTGCAGCCGTTCTTGAAAGCAGCCTTTGAAACCATTGCTACAGCGAAGGTTTCCAGTAGTGCCTATGAAGGTCAAACCTTGGGATTTCTGCCACCTACAACGCAGATTTTGATGAATGGCGATCGCCGCTTAGCAGTCGCCAAATCAACCGTGCTGCACCTAGCTGATTCAGGCTATATTCCACCCCCAGAAATGAATGCTATTCAGGTGTTGGGGCGTCCTGCTCGTGCCCTGCTCGATATGGGTGCCTATATTTTTGAGCAAAGTGGCTATGCCAGCGAACACGATCGCTATCTTGCCAATCGGTTGGCCTATGTCATGACAGGTGGAGACTTATCGGCTCCTACCTTCGTCCACGAAAACTACTTGTTAGCGCTAGAACGAGAAAACTTTATACCGCTATTGGGCTTACCTAAAACCCAAGAACGGGTCGCCCACATGCTCAAAACCAAGAAACCCCTGCGGAATTAGAGAGGTTATCTATGAGATCGCAAGATGCCTACATTGTCAGCAGCGTTAGAACCGCTATTGGAAAAGCACCACGGGGTACGCTGCACAACATGCGACCCGATGATATGGGCGCGGAGGTGGTGAAAGGGGCGATCGCCCATATCCCTAACTTAGATCCAACCCAAATCGATGATCTTATCTTCGGCTGCTCGTTCCCTGAAGCTGAACAGGGTTTCAACATGGGGCGAGTGATTGCTCAGCGGGCAGGCTTACCGGATTCAGTTCCAGGCGTTACGGTCAATCGATTTTGCTCCTCAGGACTCCAAACGATCGCAATGGCAACCCAGGCTATCCTGGCAGGTCATGCCGATCTCATTGTTGCGGGTGGTGCGGAATCTATGAGCTTGATTCCAATGGGCGGTCATGTTCTACTGCCTAACCCAGATCTCTTAGCCGAAGCACCTCAGGTCTATCTCAGCATGGGGTTAACGGCGGAGAATGTGGCGCGAGAGTATCATATTTCCCGTGAAGATCAGGATGCCTTTGCATTGCGATCGCACCAACGGGCCTTAGCGGCCATTCAAGCGGGCCGCTTCGAGTCAGAAATTATTCCTCTGACCGTGCGCGAAACCCTGTACG
>JANLSD010000035.1:0-9172 GCA_031362245.1 Acaryochloridaceae cyanobacterium OTE_25_metabat_464
GTTTGTGGGTCAACTCTGCCAAAGGATTGGTTTGATCCATAAACTGAGAGAGTTGACTGGAACCAAAGAATTCTTTGATCGCAGCGACTAAGGGCTTAGGGTTCACCAAAGATGCGGGGGTCAAAGACTCCACATCGGAAACGGTCATCCGTTCCTTAATAATCCGCTCTAGACGGTTGAGACCCACGCGCACCTGGTTTTGGAGCAGTTCACCCACAGACCGCACCCGACGATTGCCCAAGTGGTCAATGTCGTCAATACTGCCGATGTCAAACTCAAGGTTGATCAAATAATCGATCGCCGCCAAAATATCTTCAGGCGTCAACACTCTCGTGTTTTCTGCGGTGTTGAGACGCAGTTTTTTGTTGAGCTTGTAACGGCCCACGCGGCCCAAGTCATAGCGCTTGGGGTCAAAGAACCGAGATTCTAGAAGCTGTTGTCCACCAGAAACCGTAGGAGGCTCGCCTGGACGGAGCTTGCGGTACAGCTCGAGCAATGCCTCTTCTTCACCAAATTGGCCTTCTTTCTCGATGGTTTTTTGGTAGTACTCGGGATGCCGCAGCTTATCAAAGATTTCGCCATCGCTTAGACCCAACGCCTTAAGCAATACCTGGGCTGAGAGCTTACGGGTTTTGTCAATCCGCACCCACACCAAGTCATTTTTGTCAGTTTCAAACTTCAGCCAAGCGCCACGGTTGGGAATCAGGCTGGCATTGTAGGTACGCCGACCATTCTTGTCCGTCTCAGACTTGTAGTAAACCCCAGGACTCCGCACAATTTGATTCACAATCACGCGCTCTGCGCCATTGATAATGAACGTACCCCGATCTGTCATCAGGGGGAGATCGCCAATAAAAACTTCTTGCTCCTTAATTTCGCCCGTTTCCTTATTGATCAGGCGGGTGGGAACATACATTTGGACGGCATAGGTACTATCCCGTCGCTTTGCTTCATCAACGTTGTACTTCGGGCGCTTCAGCTTATAATCTTTAGCAAGGAAGTGAAGTTCAATTTTGCCCGTGTAGTCTGTAATGGGCGAAAAACTCTCTAGCTCTTCAATCAGGCCTTCTTCGAGAAACCATCGAAAGCTCGCCCGCTGAATTTCAACCAAATCTGGCAGAGCAAAAGCGGGTTGGGTGTAGATCTGATTATTAGTCATGCGTCTCCTCTAGAGGTCACGCCCAGCGCAAATAGAATCGTGTATTGTATTCCCTCTGGGCAGGAAAAGTCAATTCAATCTGAAATGAGCTGTAGGCTGGTCTTTAACTGGGGTGTGCGGGGCTTCCTAAAAATGTTGCTGATGGCGTTCTTTAAAGAAGGTTGAGCATCCAAAGTATCCATCAGGCCCATCTTTACAATCGGTGATATAGTTTAGCGCAATGGCTTAAACTTCTGCTAAAACAGGCTGATCGGCCAATTTGGGCAGATTAAAAAGGGTACAGGCGTTATGAGTGGTTTGAGCTGCAATGTCTGCTAGGGAGCAGTTTCGCAGATCGGCAACACGCTGAGCAACGTGATACACAAAGGCAGGTTCATTCCGGCGCACGCCTCGCTTGGGGACGGGCGAAAGAAATGGGCAGTCTGTTTCAATCAGCAGCCGCGAGTCAGGCACCATCTGAGCAGACTCATGAATTTGAGTTGCATTTTTGAAGGTGACAATTCCGCTAAAGCTAATGCAAAACCCAAGATCCAGGAACCACTGTGTTTCTTCAGGGGTTCCGGCCCAACAGTGCATGACCCCTTTAACAGAACCATGCTGTTGCCAGAACCCTTGCAAGAACTCACGCATGGGCAAGGCAGCATCTCGACAGTGAATGATGACGGGCAAATTTAACTTCTGGGCAATCAGAAGTTGAGTCTGAAATGCCTGAAACTGCTGAGCTGAGTTGTCTGCCTTATAAAAATCCAGCCCCGTTTCTCCAATGGCCACCACTTTAGGATCGGACATCGCTAAAGCCTGGATGTGTTCCCCCAAGGCAACCGTCCACTGAGAGACGTCCAATGGATGTAGACCCACCGCAAAAAATAGCTCTGGGTAGCGATGGGCCAAGGACTGAATTTTTTCAAATTCACTGGGTTCGACACAGGAATGTACCAAACGAACAACGCCTGCATCGCGCCAACGCTGGACAACGTCCTCAAAGTCTGGCTCGAAAGCGTCAAAATTGAGGTGAACATGGGTATCAATCAGATGCATGCTGTTATCTTGAGCGTGAGAGATCTGCCAATGCTAATTTGAACGATGCGCCAACAGCGCCCAAAGCAAGGTCAACCTAAGCTAGGCTGCAGCAGCCGGAGTTGAACCTTTGAGCACGCGGGCAATCCGAGCTTTTTTACGGGCACCATTGTTGCTATGAATAACGCCGCGTTTGACGGCCTTATCAATTTTGCTGTAGGCAGAGGACATCCGTGTTTCAACCAGGGCCAGTTGTTCTGGCGTGGGTTCAACGGCATATAGACGAACTGCATCAAAATACTTCTTCGTCAAAGTCTTGATGGCCGTCTTGTAGGACTTGTTGCGCAAACGATTACGTTCCGCGATTTGAATACGTTTGATCGATGATTTAATGTTGGCCACAGTTATTCGGCAAATACGTTATAAGACAAGCAAACACCCTAATGAACCATGATAGCACTAGTTATCCATTTTAGAAACACCGCCTTTCTAAAATCGCGTTAAGCTAGAAAAGCAGCGATGGGGCTACTCTAGCTCTAAATCCCTCGCTATACTTGAAGTCAGTCTTTTCGATTTAAGACCTACCATTGGCTGCTCTAACCCATGCTGAGAACCATTACACAGCTCTCCGAGGCAAAGGCTGAACTCCAGCGAATTTGCGATCGCATCCATGATGATCAGGTGCTTCACAAAGAGGCGACGGTTCGCGAGATTTTGCAAAGCGTCAAGCGTCAGGGCGACCGAGCGGTTCTGCACTACACGGCTGAATTTGATCAGGTGACGCTGGAATCCAGTGGGTTACGGGTCAGTGGTGCTGAACTGGATGCGGCTTACCAACAGGTTTCTAAAGAGCTGCTCGACGCGATTCAGTTTGCCCATCGCCAAATTGAGGCATTCCATCGTCAGCGCAAGCCCAAAAGCTGGGTGCAGTTTGGAGAACACGAAGTGGTATTAGGGAAACGCTACACCCCTGTAGATCGCGCTGGACTGTATGTGCCAGGCGGAAGAGCATGCTACCCCAGCACTGTGCTGATGAACGCGGTGCCAGCCGCCGTGGCGGGAGTGCCCCGTGCAGTCATGGTAACGCCCCCTGGCCCTGATAAGCAGATTAATCCAGCGGTGTTGGTGGCGGCTCAGGTCGCAGGGATTCAGGAAATTTATAAGGTGGGGGGTGCCCAGGCGATCGCTGCGCTTGCCTACGGCACTGAAACCATTCCCAAGGTGGATGTGATCACAGGGCCAGGGAATGTCTACGTGACCCTCGCCAAAAAGCTGGTGTACGGCACCGTGGGGATTGATTCCTTGGCAGGGCCATCGGAGGTGCTGATTATTGCCGATCATTTGGCGAATCCGGTGTTTGTGGCGGCAGATTTGCTGGCCCAAGCCGAACATGATCCTCTTGCCGCCGCCATTTTGATTACCACCAGTGCTGATCTGGCCGAACAGGTGGTTCATGAAGTGCAGGTGCAGTTGGTAAATCATCCACGGCGGACGCTGACAGAAAAATCGATTGCCCATTACGGCGTGGTGATTGTGGTGGATACCCTTGAGCGTGCCGCAGACCTTTCCAACGAGTTTGCCCCAGAACACCTTGAACTAGAGGTGGCAGATCCTTGGGCGCTACTCGAAAAAATTCGCCATGCGGGCGCAATTTTCTTGGGTTCAGATACCCCTGAAGCTGTTGGGGACTATCTGGCAGGGCCAAACCATACCTTGCCCACCTCTGGCTCGGCGCGGTTTGCATCGGCCTTGGGGGTTGAGACCTTTATGAAGCACTCTAGCCTGATTCAGTATTCCGGCACGGCCCTCAGCAAGGTGGCGAGTGCCATTGAGGTGTTGGCAGACGCCGAGGGCCTACCCTCCCATCGAGATTCGGTCAGATTACGAGCGCGAACTAAGCCCAATTACCCATAGAACCGCCGATTAGGCCCCTGTCTCGTAAATACTCGTAACTGGTTTGTGCTGGAGCTTGGGATGTCGTAGTAAGGTCGAGATGCTGCTGCGATCGCGCATTTGGAGGCACGTATTGTGTTTAATCGAATCCTGGTGGCTTTAGACAGTTCTGAGCAATCAAACTATGTGATTGACTGTGTTTTGCAGATTAAGCTCCAGCCCAGTACTTCGGTCATTTTGTGCCATGTGATTGAGCTATCGGAAACCAATCTGGAGCAGCCTGCGGACCTGCCGTTTGTGGATCCAGAGCTGGGGCAATTTCGACATATTGAAAAGGCGCTTCAGGCGCATCAGGCGAATTTGCCCTGCGAGTCCTCGTTAGAGATTGTGATGGGCGATCCGACGGAGGAAATTATTCGGCTCTCTAATATTTATCAAGCGGATTTGATTGTGTTGGGTAGTCGTGGGTTGACGGGGGTGAACCGGATTTTGAAGGGTTCGGTGAGTAGTCAGGTGGTGAGTGAGGCGACCTGTCCGGTTTTGGTGGTTAAGTTTTGAGGTTTGGTCTGGGGCATCCAATGTTGCAGGGGCGCAATGCCTTGCGCCCCTACGATTCACTAACTTCGGCACTTTTCCGTCAGCGAAAGATACGTTTTCAATCGGAGCAGCGAGGCGGTGTTGCCTGCCTGAAGTGGAAGATAGGAAACGCCTTCTAGACAAGACTGTACCCAACCATCCCCCCACTGCCATTCATGAATGCCGTCTATGCCACGGTATAAGAGGAGCCGGAGGCTGTTCGCATCTAGGGCATCAACGTTATGTTCGACGGGAAGGATACCTGTCCAGCTTGTGAAGGTTAGACCTGGTGATAGCGCTGCTGGAAGTTCCCCGAGGATGATCTGGGGAAAGAGCCAGCGCCGGAGTTGGGCGGTGCTGGTTAGGGCTTGGGTGAGCTGAGAGGTTGTTGCACCGATTTCGATGCGGAGTTGGCTTTGTTGGAAGGATCCGAACATGGGGAAATCCAGAAGATGGGGAAGGTTGAGGTGGCGTTTAGGCAGGGCTTGAGGGATGGGACTGTTGCCACCATTGGCCGAGCTGATAGCCCGCTTTTTGCATCCAATCAGCAGCGTGGAGGAGACAGTCATTGGGGGACGCTGGCGCGTCGGATGGAGGGAAACAGCAGACTGGGCCAGGGATAAGGGAGAAACACTTTCCTTTGAAGGATTGGGTTAGGTCTGCTAGATCTTCTGGAATGATGGCTCCAGAGAGCAGTGTGACAGGTACCCCTTTATTATGGGCCATTTGAGCGACGACCCAGGGCGCTTTGCCTTTCAGGGTTTGGTGATCGCTACAACCCTCCCCTGTAATCAACCAATCCACCTGGGTTAGCTGCTGCGGAATATCCAGCAGCTCGGCGATAAATTGTGCACCGGAGGTATGGATGCCGCCTAAAAGCTGGAGTGCAAATCCTAAGCCACCTGCGGCACCTGTTCCAGGTTGAGTATGGAGTCTTTGGATAGACTGGCGATGATGAGGCTGCCATTGCGCCATTGCCTGCTCGGTGAGGTGAGCAAAGTGGCGGAGGTGAGTGTCAATGCGATCGCGTTCTTCCCGATCCACCAAGCCCTTCTGAGGCCCAAAGGTATGGGTTGCGCCCTCAGGGCCACAAAGGGGGCTGTTGACGTCTGAGAGCAGGGTGAGGCGGGTTGATTGCAGCCTTGGGTCTAGGTCAGTGAGATCGATGCTGTCCAGGGTTGCTAAGCCTGCTGGCGTTGGAGGCAGTGAGTGTCCTTGGTGATCGAGAAGCTTGGCCCCTAACCCGACCAGCAATCCAGCCCCACCATCGTTGGTGCAGCTTCCGCCTAGGCCAAGGTAAAGCTCTCGATGGCCAAGGTCTAAGGTGTGCCGTAGGAGTTCTCCTAACCCTAGGGTTGTGCGTTGAGTGGCTGAGTACTGCTGTGGTTCTGGATCGGTAATACCCACAACCTGCGCCACTTCTAGGACAGTAACGGGTTGGCCCTGAATCTCACAACGATAGAAACTTGCTTTTATGGGTGAACCCACAGCATTTTGAACCACCCTATGTTCAAGTGCGCCACCCAATACGGCTTGAAGGGACTCCAACGTGCCCTCTCCACCGTCTGCCATAGGCCACTGCAAAACTTTGGCTAAGGAGAGAGCTTGGCGTAAACCGTCTGCCAGGGCTTGGGCGGCTTCTTTTGCGGTCAGGGTGCCTTTGAAGGAGTCGGGGGCGATCGCAATAGTTGGCCCTCCGTTGGCTCGGGGACTATCCATCTATCTATTCTGCTTAGGGGTAGGCTCAATGTAGTGCTTGCCACGCCCCAAAAAAACTTAATAAAAAAGGATCGCTTTCAGCAGCAATCCTTTTGGCTAAGTGCTAATACTTTACTAAATGTAAACTTGCCATAGAATTTTCCCTATAGCAGTGATAAAGATCACTCAATAAGTGTGATCTTTATCACTGCACTGCACCAAATTATATGTGTGTCTGAACAATGCTTTGAATAAGCCCCTCCAAGGTATACTCTTGGGCCTCAATATCAACCCGACCTAGAAGGGTATGACAGGTTTTAGAGGTCTGTGGGCCAATGGACGCCAATTTCGTAGGCCTCAGGATTTTTTCCCAGTCTGAGCTGGCATCTGGGGATTGATGGAGCAACTGCCAAAAGAATTCGACGGTTTTAGAGCTGGCAAAGGTAATGATGTCTACGCTTTGCTGATGAAGCGCCTCTAAAATTTGAGGTTCAATGGCGGTAGGACACTGAGATTGGTAGGCCGGGACTTCAACGACGGAAGCACCCTGGGCCGTGAGCTGCTGTACCAATACCTCCCTTCCTCCAGATTCTACTCTGGGAAACAGACAGCGTTGTTGGCTCAACTGCGCTTGATCGGGAAAATGCTCCACCAGGGCGTCGGCAATGTAGTTGGGCGGAATAAAGTCTGGGGTGAGTCCTCGAGCTTTTAAGCTGGTGGCGGTTTTGCGGCCCACAACGGCAATTTTGACCCCCGCTAAGGCTCTGGCATCTTTGCCTTGGGCGAACAGTCGCTCAAAAAAGTAGTCTACGCCGTTGGCTGAGGTGAGAAAGAGCCAGTCGAAGGTGTGGATCTGGGCGATCGCCCCATCCAGTGCATCCCAACTCGATGGCGGGCCAATTTCAAGGGCTGCCATTTCAATCACCGTTGCACCTTGGGCCTCCAAACGCTGACGAAACACAGGGGCTTGGCCTGCGGAGCGCGTGACTAAAATCGTGAGTCCCGTCAGGGGAAGTGGTTCTTGAGCAGGGGCTGGAAATTCAGTCATCGGGATAGGGGGTGCATAAGGCATAAAGGCAGAGACTGTGGGGATGGCAAGGGTGTCTCGAAGCTGAACCACTGCCCCAATGACCATCACCGTGGGGGATAGCCGTTCGCCTTGGGTTTGGTTCAGGATGGTCTCTAGGGTGCCAACCCATACCTGCTGCTGGGGCGATCCTCCCCATTTAATAATGGCGATAGGGGTATGAGAAGATTTTCCATGATCTTGGAGCAGTTGGAGGAGGGTGGGAAAAGATCGCCCGCCCATCAGCACCACCAAAGTCTCACTGCGGGCCATCAGTTCCCCATCTAAAGCAGACGGATCATGGGCGCTCACAATGGTGACGCTGCGGCTGAGGGTGGGATCGGTGAGGGGGATTCCGGCTAGGGTGGGGGCGGCGATCGCCGAAGACAGCCCCGGCCAAACTTCATACCTACAGTTTGCGTCCCGCAGTGCCTGAACTTCTGAGGCAATTCTGCCAAAAATCCCAGGATCTCCGCTTTTGAGCCGAACCACTCGTTTACCCTGCTGGCAGTGGGTTACAAGCAGTTGATTAATTTCAGATTGTGGTGTGCTGGGCTGTTGCCCCCGCTTACCCACCCATAAATGAATACATGTTTCTGGGGTTAGGGTTAATAATTTGGGATCAATCAGGGCATCATAAATAAGAACCTCGGTGGTTGATAAAATTGCCTGTCCAGCAACAGTCAAAAAATCGACCGCTCCGAGTCCGGCTCCGAGAATATACACTTTCCCTTCTATTTGAGCCATAGTTGTCTTTAGCCGTTGAGGAACGTAAGTATTTAGAACTCTGAGCCGTCATCTCCATTGCTAGGATGGAGTGACATCATCAGCCCTAATGTTCCATCGTTTCATAATGCGTCCCATAGGCAATGTGAAGTCAGTAAGTTAGCCTCTTAGAGCTAGTCAGTTAGGCAACACAGTATTCGAGTTCAAACTTCGAGTTTCAATTTAAGTTTTTTAAGGTAACGGTGAGGCATAGACAGATGAAGGTGCGGTTTAATCGAGTACCCCTATATTTGACCCTTGCGCTTGTACCCCTTGCGATGGTTGGGTGCGGAGAGTCTAAGGACAAGGATTTGGGTGCTAACCCATCGCCTCAGCCTATTGCATCTGCCCCGTTTCCATCGCCCTCGGTTCCACCCACGCTCAATTCACCCTCTAAGCTAGCCCTTACACGTCCTACAAACCCCGATGATCGGTTGCGAGTCATCAAGAGTGGACGACCTGATCCCTTCGGCTCCGTTGGTCCAGTGGCAGGTGTTGCCTCTGCAAATAGTAGTCCTACGGCGGGCGGAAACAGTTCTGCCCCTCAACAGCCTCTAGATCGCATGGCCAGCAGCTATGACAAATTCTTGAAAGGTATTGCGGGCACTTTTAATGGCAAGGGTACTCCTGATCCCCAAACTGGAGACCCCAGTGGAGGTCAAGGCACTTCAGCGCCAGATGTTAACCTTCCCTCTCTCCCTAAAGCAGCGGAACCCGCTGGTGTAAAAGTGAGTGGCATCCTAGTCGTCGGGGGAGAACCTCGCGCCATTGTGCAGGCACCGGATGAACCCACTAGCCGCACCGTCGGAATTGGTGATTCTCTGTCTGGCGGTAAGCTGATGGTTAAAAATATTGATACCAGTAATCGTGCTGAACCGACGGTGATTTTCCAGCAGGGCGATATCGAATTTTCCGTTGCAGTTGGCAAAGATCCTGTTCTGCTGGCCTCTGCCACTGTGCCTAATCCTCCTGTTCGTGGAATGTACTTGCTGAAGCAG
>JANLSD010000037.1:0-4646 GCA_031362245.1 Acaryochloridaceae cyanobacterium OTE_25_metabat_464
ACTTCTCTTTTAGAGATCGCATAATTTTTTTCGCGAAATTGAATTTCGAACGAAGAATGGAGGTTTCAGCCAGTGGGCACCCTTTTGGTGAAAGGCATAAAGCCTTCTCGGATATGGGCTATAGGTTCTGGAGATGTCTAAATGGCTCTAAATCACAAAGCCGCTGCAAGAAGAAAGGCAAAGATGCCGATGAAATTGAGCGTTCGACCTCGACTGCTCTTTTCTGCTTTAGCGGCGGCTACAACTTCGTTCTTGATCCCCTCATGGGTTCATTTAGCCACCCATGTACTCTGCATCTGGGACGCGGGCATGTATTGCTTTCTCGCTCTCTCTTGGATCGAGATGCTTAAAGCAACACCTGAATCCATGAGCCGTAACGCTAAGTTTCAAGATGATGGTCGCGTCGTTATTCTGAGCCTTATCCTGACCGCAGCTTGTGCCAGCATTTTAGCAATCGGGTTCATCCTCCAAGATTCTAAAGGCTTATCTCCTGCCTTACTTTTTTTCCATGTTGTGCTTTCGATTCTCACAATTATCGGTTCTTGGCTGCTCGTTCATACGATTTTTGCTTCTCACTATGCTAAGGACTATTACCAGGATGACCCTTCGACTCCTGAAATAGATGACATAGGCGGGTTAGAATTTCCAAATTGTACTCAGCCCGACTATTGGGATTTTCTCTATTTTTCTTTCGTGATTGGCATGACCAGTCAAGTTTCGGACGTACAAATTCTTTCACGACAATTACGGCGTCTCGCTTTATTTCATAGTGTGCTCTCCTTTTTCTTCAACACGGCGATTGTCGCGATGAGTATCAATATCATCGCCGGATTGATTGGCGGGAAATGATGCGCGCTTGGGTAATACCTCGATCGCCACTCCAGCGTCGCTACAGCTTAAACTTTACGCCATCACGCGATCACCTTCGCCCGCTTCACCCTCGCTCCGGCCTCAGAAAGCCATCGCCCCTCAAGCTCCTGCCCTACTCTTGCCTTAACTCAAGCAACGTCGGCAAAAGAGCGATCACCCTACGAAGGCAAAGCGATGGACTGCGATCGCACTTGCGCCATTGCTCGGCGGGGGAATGGCGATCATTTTGCATTGGCCTAGCGATTGCCCTAGCTCTGCTGCAAAGCTATGCGGTAGTTTTGCCTTGGGGTTGGCGAGGGGGTTAGCCTTAGTTTAGAGGATATCATTATTGAAAATTCTAGAATTTTCACCCTGAGCTTAAAGATTCGATTTCTTCTAAAAGTCTTTCAATTTGTACAAATCGTTTTTGTGCCTTGGGAGAGTCGAGCAATTTTTTGTTTTTCTTTATAGCTTTAATTCTCTCAAGAACTCTATCGGTTATAACTAGTTCAGTGAATGTTTTTACTGAAGATGCAGTTGTCGTACTAGATATTGACGACTTACTTTTTATAAGCGCCATCAACTCTTGCTTAGTTAAGCCCTTAGCATCTTCAAGTAAAATATCGTGCCGATCAAAAGGTTGTCGATTTATAATAACGGCGTTAGTGGGCGATACTAGTCCATTTCTTACAGCATCCAATATATTTGGAGCTAAATTTAGCATTGGAAGTCGGTTTGAAACGAAGCTAGATAACTTCATACCAAATTCTCCAAGTATTTCCACTACTGTGGATAGCTCTTCTTGAGTGAAAATTCTAGAATTCTCATTTCCTCGAACCTCAGCATTCTTGATTTGGTACAAGCAATTCTTGACTTCTTCGGAGTTTAAGTTAAGCCGGAGTGAAAGGAGGCTAAGAATGCTCTCCGACTGCTCAATGACTGTAATTTCCTCATTTAGAAGATGAGCGATGAGCGCTGCTTCTAAAGCTGTGGAATCTTCCATTTCTCGAACTATAGCTGGAATTGTCTGTTTCTTAAGACTAGAACAACATCTCCATCTTCTTTCTCCGCTAATTATTTCATATCGCCCATCAATCCCTGGTCGAACTAATATAGGTTCAAGTACACCATGCTTATTAATAGAGTCCTTTAACCTATCCATTTTTTGTGGATCGAAGTATAACCTTGGTTGCTTAAGGCTCCCTGGAAGTTGTAAAGGAATTATGCTAGAGACAGATAATTCAAAGGCACTTGAAGCCAGGGATTTTAGACCTTCAATTTCTGCCTTAAGTTGAGCGATTGTCTCATTCTCTTGAACTGTAATCGCGCTGCTAAACATGTCCGGCATTGATCTCTTGCTCAAACGACCCATGATCTTACGTACACTCCTGAATCACATAGTTGGCAATTTGTTCATAATGCTTATTGCTTGGATCGCCAGGTCTAAACAATCCGAGGGGTAGACCTGCTGCTGCTGCATTCGCAATTTGAGCACTATCCTTTATCGGAGAAAACATGTGAATATTCATTTTTCTCATAATGTCTGGGAGAGAAACTAAGTCTTTGATTTCAGATAGTCCTAAGTTATCTCTGTGCATTGCTCTATCTTTTACCCCGTTAGGGAGAACACCTAATATTTTCGGCGCAGGTTTAAGTCTTAGCTCATTTCGAGTTAGAGTTATCCACTCTAATAGCTTTGCCATCGCGTCAAGATCCTTGTCTTCAGGTTTTAGGGTAATTAAAATTTCTGTGCTGGCAGACAGAGCAGAAACGTGTAGTTGCTCAATAGTCCCAGGACAGTCTATCAAGATGAAATCATGCGGCAAAGGATGATCTTCAAAGGCATCCGCAAGAGAATAAGCACCACGCTTCTCCAAAACAAGTCGTTGAGCTGTTTGGGCAAGAGGTAAACCTCCAAGACAGGCATCGATTCCTCCTATTCGATCACTCCATACCGAGTACAGGGGATAGTTGCCATCAAAGTCAGACCTCATTACTTTATCCAAAGTGTTTTCAATAGCAGGATCCTCCAATCCACTGAATAAAGTAAGAGAACCATTTGGGTCACAACCAAACATTGCAACTGTTTTCTGTTTTCGCGCAAGTTGATACGCTAAATTTACAGTCAGAGTGGTTTTGCCAACCCCCCCGCTGTTTGACATTATTGAAATTACATTTCCCATGATTGTGAATACCCTTTTTGACATTCCGAAAGTCTTACTCGCCTAAATCTACCTTCTAACTATGTGTGGGCGGCGAATGGGGTAGGTTAAGAATTCTTAGAATTCAAGCACCGTTTAGCATACTTGAGAATTCTAGAATTTTCAAGTATGCAACTAAAGTTAATATCAAAATTTCGGATATCAATAAATGGATGGGTCGTAGCCTCAAAGTCAACAAAGCTAAGCCCCGTGAGGATAACCGTGGCGGTGGTGGCGGTAGCTTTGGTGGTGGCGGCGGTGGGCGGCAACGCTACTAAAGCTCGCTAAACGATGAAAGGCGATCGCTGTGCAGTCTGAAGACAAAGCAGGGTGATCGCTCTGTCCCCAAATCCTATTATCTTTACTTACTCGCGCCTGAGCTTTGATACGCAATCAAATTCTATGGGTTGATTGAGTTATATTCCGCCGTAACTCATAAAGTCCAAAGGCCATTACTGACATCCCTAATGGAATGAAATTGTAGATTCCGCGAAAGGCTAACAAGGCTCCAATTAATTTACTGGATCCCACAGATGGGGACAGTAACAGCAACATGACGGTTTCAAATACACCCAGTCCTCCTGGCACGTTGCTGATCACTCCAGCAGCCTGGGCCAATAGGTAAACTCCCAAACAGGCTGGATAGCTCAGTACAGCTGAAGACGGCAACAGCACATAAAATATCCCTGCGGCTATGACCCAATCTAATGATGAGATTGTTATTTGTGCGATTGAGACTTTAAGCGGAAGATGCGGAATCCTCCATTTCCACAACCTCAAAGTCTTTTGACTAAGCGCACTGGCAATTAAATATGAGGCAACAACAGCAAGACAGCCTGCACCTAATAAATGGATAGAAATAGGGAAGTGCAGAATTTTGGGTACTGAAATCGGCTCCACTAAAAAAACTACTCCCCCCACTGTCATTTGGCCCAATCCATAGCTCACGTTACAAAATGCTGTTATTCGTGCAACTTGCAGCGGTGTTAAGCCCCAGGTCGAATAAAATCGATATCGAAGCGCACTATTGGCGAGTAAGGCAAAGCCTACGTTATTGCTAATGACAGAGCTGACGATTGCGGCAAACGCCATTTTTCGATAGGTCACTGATTGGCGTAAGTATCGTATTGCCAAGGTGTCATAGCAGGTCATTATTCCGCAGTTAATGACCATAAGGCCAAATGCTACGAATCCTTGAGTGAGAGGTATATCGCTTACGCTTGCCACGACTTCGCTCAATCGATATTGATGCAGTTGCTCGTAAATAGCCCAGATTGAAACTCCAAACAGCACCAAGCTGAACAGTGGGGAGCCAATTCGGATAATGACTTTAAGGTATCGATTCAGATACTGATTCATGTTCTGGCGTTAGCACTCTTTAAAACAAGTCAATCAAACCGATATTTGCCCTTGCATTGCCACTCTCCGCGCTGACCGCATGCCTTGGCCTCAAGCTGAAGCAATTGCCCTTCTTTTGAGTGCGATCGCCAACAAGCCGCTGGCACTCGATTGCTTTGGCGATGCTTGAGATAAGTCGGAAGGGGGCGATCGCATCACGCCCCTGGCGCAAAGCACTGGCAAAACCTAATTTTTGCG
>JANLSD010000066.1:0-14221 GCA_031362245.1 Acaryochloridaceae cyanobacterium OTE_25_metabat_464
GCGTCGTGCAATCAAAACTGCTGGGATTCAGGTCGAGGTGCACGAAGCTGATACCTGTGCAGGCGCAATCTTAGCCCTCAAAACGCAACCCTTCGACTGCATTTTTTTAGACTATCGCCTCCCTGATCAAGATGGATTGGCGCTGGTACAGATGATTCGAGAAGAGGGAATTTTATCGCCCCTCATTGTGCTAACGGGGCAAGGGGATGAACAAATTGCGGTAGATCTGATGAAGGCCGGAGCCAGTGATTACCTAGCGAAGTCTAAAATTTCTCCAGGTCGCCTTGCCCAAATGCTCCGGAATGCGCTACGAGTGCATCAAGCTGAACAAGAGGCTGCCCTGGTCAATCAGCGCTTTAAGGAAAGCTACGAACTTCTCATTGAGCAACATCAAGAATTAGAGCAGCAGCGCCAGCAAATCTATGAGCAAAATCTGGAGTTAATCCAAGCTGCCGCACTTAAATCTCGGTTTTTAGCCACAATCTCCCATGAGCTACGCACGCCTCTTAATGTCATTTTGGGTTTCTCGCAGATGTTAATGCGACCCAGTAAAGGTTCCCTCAGCGACAAGCAGACCGAAATGGTGCAGCGCATTTTTAACAATGGGAAAAACCTCCTAGAAATGCTCAATGAGGTTTTAGATTTTTCACGTATTGAGGCCAATCGACTCGATCTAAAACCAGAGTCTTTTAATCTCGAACATTTAATTACAACCACCGTTGATGAGGTCTGTTCCTTAGCGGTGCTCAAGCAGCTTACCTTAACCAGTAAAGTCAATTTACAAAATGCCGTCGTCTTTAATGACCCCGTTAGACTCCGTCAAGTGCTGGTTAATCTGTTGTCTAACGCGATTAAGTTTACAGATCCAGGTAAGGTTTGGGTCGAAGCCCAAGAGATTTCACCAGATCGTCTATCTATTGCTGTTCACGATACGGGGCTTGGCATTGCCCCAGAACATATCAACTATATTTTTGAAGCGTTTCGACAAGTCGATCAAACCGCCACGCGCAAACATTCAGGTACGGGTTTAGGCTTAGCCATTACTCAATCGCTGGTGCAAATGATGGGGGGTACCATTACGGTAGCAAGCCAGCTTGGACAAGGCTCAACGTTTTTGATTGAACTGCCGAGAGAGGTGTAACCTATGGATCGAATACTCGCAGTTGATGACACACCCGATAATCTCGCCCTTATCGAAACAATTTTAGAAGATGAAGGGTATGAGATTATTCTGGTTTCGAGTGGTGCCGAAGCGCTGGCTCAAGTGGAGCAATCGCCCCCCGATTTGATCTTGCTGGATATCATGATGCCAGAGATGGATGGCTACGAAGTTACGCGCCAGATTCGCCAAAACCCTAAACTGCCCTATATCCCGATCCTTCTGCTAACGGCCCACCATACTTCAGATGTGGTTGCAGGGCTAGAGTCTGGTGCCGATGATTTTGTCCGTAAGCCCGTGGATGTGGATGAACTGGCGGCACGGGTGCGATCGCTCCTGCGCCTAAAGCACAGCATTGACGAGCGCGAACAGCTCTCTCTCCAGCGTCAAGACTTTATCTCCCACCTCACTCACGATCTGCGAACCCCATTGGTGGCAGCAGATCATATGCTGAAGCTGTTTGGGCAAGAGGTGTTTGGATCGCTGTCTGGGGAGATGCATGAGGCGATCGCCGCAATGCTTCGCAGCAACTTTCATCTTATGCAAATTGTAAATGCCCTACTAGAAGTCCAGTGCTACGAGGCAGGTGCAAAAAAACTCAACTTCATTCCCTGCGACCTCACAGATATCGCGCAAGACGTGGTTCAGGAACTCAAGTATCTGGCCCAAAGCAAAGGATTGACGCTCTCCGTACAATCTTTACAAGACACTTCATCAAACCCTCTAAAAACCTCAGGCGATTATCTAGAACTGCGAAGGATGCTCACCAATCTTGTGGGTAACGCCATTAAATTTACAGAGCAAGGCTCTATTGATATCAGCATCAGTGCTCCAGCAGGTCGAGTGGTGCTAGCCGTTCGCGATACAGGCCCAGGGCTTTCCCCCCAAGAGCAAGAACAGCTTTTTCAACGCTTTTATAAAGGCACCCATCATCAGTCAGGCAGTGGCCTCGGGCTGCATTTGGTTTCTCGTATTGTCCAGGCCCATCAGGGCACTATTGCGGTAGAATCTCAGCCCAATCAGGGAAGTATATTTACAATCTGTCTGCCTAAACTACCGTTACCCAACACATCAGAAAGTATAGACAACCATCCTTTATCATGACACAACTAAAACAGACACAAGATTCTATAGAACTACAAGTTTTACAGGATTTTATTGCTCCACCGTCGCTTCTGCCAGACCATATTGAGCAAAATATTGATACTATTTCCGCCTTAAGAACTAAAGCAGAGAATGATGCCACTCATTATCAACTTTTGATTGAGGATATTACTGCCTTTTTTGGTCGCCCAGTTTTCTTATTAAGTCTTTTGAGTATTATTGGGCTATGGATTACGATTAATCTTTTGCCTCATCATTGGCATACTCTAATTTTTGATCCTCCTCCATTTGATTGGCTAGAAAAATCGATTTCTTTAGCCTCATTTATTATGACAGGTGGAATATTAGTACGCCAAAGTCGGCAAGAACAGCTTGCACATAAGCAAGCACAATTAATTTTGCAACTCAATTTATCGTCTGAACAAAAAGTCACTAAACTTATTGCCTTATTTGAAGAGCTTAGAAAAGACTTGCCAAATGTTGAAAACCGATGCGATCGCGAAGCCGAAATAATGCAGCAATCAGCTGATCCCCATTTGGTAATGAATGCTTTAGAAGAAAGTATTATCCAAAATATAGTCTGATAGATACTGTCTGACAGATGCTGTCTAAATTCGAGGCAATAAAATTAGCAAAATTTTGTGAGCATAGGCATGCGGTGAATTTGTCCTCTTCCTAACGATAGAGATTGAAATAAGAAATCGATAGATGGCATGACCAACTTTCTACCCTAGTATCGCAGATAAGGTAGTAACACTCGCTCCTACTTTATACAACCTTACTCTTACAACAGGTAATCAAAATGGTCGCAGCTAATGGCGTGATGATGCAATACTTCCATTGGTACAACCCAGATGACGGTCAACTTTGGAATGAGCTAGCAAAGTCTGCTGAAGACTTAGCAAAGGTAGGTGTAACAGCGCTTTGGCTACCACCCGCTTATAAAGGGACAGGCGGCGGCATGGATGTTGGCTATGGCGTCTATGACCTATTTGACCTCGGAGAGTTTGACCAGAAAGGTTCTGTAAGAACCAAATATGGGACTAAAGATGAATATATAAGCGCTATCAAAGCCGCTCAATCCGTGGGCATTAAGATCTATGCTGATGCCGTATTTAATCATAAGCTTGGCGCAGATGAGGAAGAAGAAGCCCAAGCAACGCCCTTCGACCCTAACAACCGGAATGCAGCCATCGGTGAGTATCAAACAATTAAAGCCTGGACGCACTTTACCTTTCCTGGTCGGGGCGACAAGTATTCCAGCATGAAATGGCACTGGTGGCATTTTGTTGCTATTGACTATAACGTCTATAACAGCGAAGAGAACGCCATCTATTTGCTTAAAGGGAAAGACTTTGACCGCAATGTAGACCTAGAGAAAGGCAACTTCGACTACTTAATGGGCTGCGACTTAGACACAGAACATCCAGAGGTGGTGGGAGAGCTAAACTATTGGGGCGAATGGTACTTAGACACGACTGGGGTAGATGGTTTTCGGTTTGATGCCGTAAAACACGTCAATGCCGAATTTTTTCAGCATTGGCTTGATCACCTTTGTGACTATACAAAGCGAGATATTTTTGGCGTGGGTGAGTATTGGTCTTATGAAGTTGAGGCACTTCACAGCTTTATTGAGACAACGAATGGCAGAGTTAAGCTGTTTGATGCGCCGCTTCATTACAACTTCCATATCGCAAGTCAGGCCGGCAACAGCTACGATATGCGCCAGATTTTTGACGGTTCATTGGTGAAGGATCAGCCTACTCTAGCCGTAACGCTAGTTGAAAATCATGATTCCCAGCCGCTCCAATCTCTAGAATCGATTGTAGAGTCATGGTTTAAGCCCCTTGCCTATGCACTCATTCTGTTGCGGGACGAGGGATACCCTTGTCTCTTTTATGGGGACTACTATGGCGCGCACTATAAAGATGCTGGAAATGATGGGAATGAATGTGAAATCTGGCTAGAGAGTCACCGAGAGATTCTTGACCACATGCTGTTTGCCCGTCAAACCTATGCCTATGGAGACCAGTACGACTACTTTGACCACGCCAATACCATTGGCTGGACGCGCCTAGGCGATGCGGAGCATCCAGGGGGGATGGCTGTTGTCTTGAGCAATGGCGATGAAGGCACCAAGGCGATGGAAGTGGGGCAGCCTAATACCCCTTATATTGACCTCACTGGGCATATTAGCGATTCCATCACCACAAACGATGATGGCTGGGCGGACTTTCAATGTAGTGCAGGCTCGGTGTCGGTTTGGGTGCCGCAGGCATAAATAGCTCAGGAAACGGTGCCTGCTCGTTGAGGCTAGCAAAAGGTTGAGTGGGGCGGATCTCTGGGTTGAAGCGTTCAGCAATTCTTATTATGAAAATTGCTGTCCCCTATTCCTTGCGCTACCCCACCCAGCTCTCTCTAGTCAACGTGATGTTTTCCAAAATCTATGATCCTCTCCTACCCCCTAGCTCTTTCAGAGCGGCTACGCTAAGAAAAAAGGAGAATATGAGTGAATATTTCCTTTTTTAAGGCTACAGGTCTAAGACATTACCATTACGTCCACAAGTGGCGATGACCGATGAGGTGGTTTTATCAGAAGACCTATTAAGATTGCTGCCCAGTCACTCTTCCTCGCCCGTGGGAGACGTAGTACAATGAGATTAGACAGTATCCTCATGACTCATGCTTAATCTGCATTGAGACGTACATTCTTAGGAAAGTACACTATGGGCGCTTGTACTCCAAATTTGGACAATCTCACAACAGAACTGCAAACAGCGATCGCCAATTTACGTCACATTAATCCTTGGGTAGGTTTGTTTCGTTTTGGGATGATTGGAGCGGTATTTTTCAGTTTAGTAACGCTAGCTTGGTCTGTAAACACTCTGCCTACGTTTGCGATGATTACAGCGATCGCGGGTGTTTTTTATGCTTTTTGGATCATTTGCACTCACGACACGGTACACCAAACGCTAACAGGATGGCCCTGGTTTGAGATAATCTCACCTCGCTTAATCACTTGGCCAATGCTATGGCCCTACGGTACCTATGCAACGCTACATCGCCTGCATCACGGCTGGAATGGCATTGATCTGAGCGACCCAGAGCGGGTACAGTGGACGGCTGAAGAGTATCAAATGGCACCCCCCCTCCTCCGCTGGTACGTGAGTCATCAACTTTTTTTTAACGTTTTCGCATTCAGCGGCATTGGCCTTATCCTCAAAACTCTTGTCAATGCTTGGAAGCTGAGAAACATCCTGCCACAGTTGCAATTGCAGTTCTGTGTCGATCTGATTGGAATCCTGGCGATTCAAACTGGCTTGCTGACCTTTTTCAGCTATCAGGGTGAAGTTCTGCGCTATTTGTTGTTCTGGCTGATATTGGAACGTACTGCTGGTGTAATTATTCAGACGCGAGATCATCTGGAACATTATGGTATGTGGGGACAAACAAGTGGCTATCAACTGACGCAACTCTACTCCTGTCGCAATCTAAAAACCAGTCCCTTAGTGGGCTGGCTGATGGGGGGACTAGACTATCATGCTGTCCATCATGCCTTCCCAGATATTCCGTTTAATCGCTTGCCTGAAGCCTTTCAGCGCATTCAAACTGTTTTGCAACACCATGGATTGCCACTCATGCTTCAAGGAGAAGGTTATTTACATGAAGCTTTCCAATTAGAGCAGCATCCCTCAGTGATTGGCGCGGTCAATTCCCAAGATCTTACGGGTCGTCGTTACATGGTGCCAGTGTAGTTAGAAAATACATAGTGAGGCAAAATTGCTAGTAAGAGACTTTCAAACAAAAACATTTCGGTATCAGGCAAAAGTCAAGAAATGCTGATTGATCGATAACCATAGGTTCCAAAGTAGGATGTAACTATGACTACTAGCACTATGCTGCAAGATATCGAAAGATATATCCCTGTAATCGGGGATGCAAATATCAAAAGCCCATTGGCCTATAAAGCAACTCGTCAAGTTGTTGAGGTAGTCAATGCAGCACAAATGGCAGCAGCAGAGGCGTACATAAATGGATTAGAGATTCCTGACTCACTTCTACAACCTCTTCTTGAAACGTTTGCCTCAATGCTGTTTCGGTATTCACCGTCTCTGTTAGTCCCCTATGAATGGGTATTTAACGAAACTGAACATCTGGCAGAAGAGTCAAGAGAGCTGATGAAGATTCAGTACGACTTGCCTCAAGCGATGCTGAATGTGATGCTAGGTGACGGAAAACTGATTTATCCTAAGTACAGCATGGGGTTGTGGGAGAAAGGGGCTATCAACTTGGAGCAATCCCAGATGCATATGATTGATGACATGATCGAAAAAATGGACATCCGAGATGGGGAAAATATCTTAGATTTTGGATGTGGTTGGGGTTGTGTGCCAAACTATATCCTTTCTAAGTTTCCGAATGTCAGGTTTACGGGGTTAAATTTAAGCCATTGCCAATGTGAATACATGCGAAAAAAAATGCAGGATCCTGAAAGCCACTTAAGTTCGGGAAGATTTACATTGCGTGAAGGAGATTTGAACGAGTCTAAATTTAATGAGGACTTTGACAAAATTCTATCAGTCGGGGTGTTTTGTCATATCGGCAATTTAACTAAATCCTTTGAGAAATTAGCTACATTTCTCAAAAATAACGGCAAGGTTTTTATTCACATTATTACAGTCCGTACTCCTAACAACGTATTCAGCCCTTTCCTAGACAAATACATTTTTCCACAGGCTCGCATCTGGAATTATGATGCAATTCCTAGCCATAGTAGCAATCTCGAAACAATCCAAAGATGGTATCTTAATGGCTCAAATTACTCTAAAACTTTAACAAATTGGCTGCAAAATTTTGACAATAATCAGGAAGAACTTAAAGGGTTAAACTATGACATGGACTATCTCAAGTTTCGCCGGATTTGGAGGCTTTATTTGCGATGGTGTATTGCCTATTTCAACAGTTGTGATGGAGAAATTCTTGGGAACGGTCAATTTTTAATGGTCAAGGTCTAATTGAGGTTGAGCTGGTTTTTTATTACGGTTATGTTGCAAAAAGTATAATTAGTAACAAATTTCCTTGGTAAAGATTCAGGTCGTCCGAAAATGCTCCAGATATTTGTCTAGCAAGGCTTTCGAGGAAAATCTTAATTTTCGCTATTGTCAATAATGGTTGCTGAAATGATGATTTTCCGTTGCTTGTTGACAATAACTGACAATTTAGCCTCAGTCTCCAGATCTAAAAATCTTGCTAAGTAAGGGTTTCGTTCACCTGAATCCTTACACTGAATCTACAAAATACATTGTTAAAGATAAATCACTATTAAAGATTAAATCTGTTGATATGGCTGCTCTCAACTGTAGGTGACAGCGAGAGTTGCCGACGCTATCCTAAGCGCCACACTCGAAACCATCGTAGAAGCCGTCATTACAGAAGACAAAGTGACGCTCATGGGCTTTGGCATGTTTGAGAAACGAGATCGCGCATCACACGGAGGGCGAAAGCTTGGCGATCACGGCGACCAGTGTGCCAGGGGTAAGCGCGGGGAAATTGTTCAAGGAGAAGGTCGCTGGGGCTTAGGCTCGTTTCATACATGCTCAAGATATTCTTAGAATTAATACATCCTGACCGTAATTCTGAGTTTTGCTGTATGTATGGCTGTGATCGCCTGCAAATAATAGATGCACTTATTCCATTAAGGGCAATTGCGAGAAGCCAAAAATGCTCAAAAAGAATCTTCAAAAATATATGATTAAAACTGTATTTCCATCAAGAATAGATCAAGATCGTTACGGTCTATCAGTTGCAGAAGCCTTTTCTAAAGATCAATCTGTGGGTCTGCAACTGATTCGTGGGGGCTTTGCTGTAGCATATGGAACTTAGTTGATTACTTTAAGCTGACCAGGTGCTGTAATGCGTAACTCTGCTAATCCGTTGACCTCCACAGGCTGGATATCCTTAATCGCAACTTTTTTGAAGTTCAGTGCAGTTGGTGAATCTAGGTTAGGATCGTGGTCGAGAACCGTCCGTGGCAATACGAGGCGATAGGTTTTACGCTCAGCCCCTTGGAGCGTGAATTCAATCCGGTTGTCATAGGCACTATAACCACTGGTTGTTCCAACAATGCTGTTCTCGGTACTGGCCACTGAAGCAATGGATTGACTATTGCTCACATCACCGCAATAGAATTTTACGGGGTTGACTTGCCAGTTTGAGCACCTTGTAATGGTTTCTACCCGATTCACTACTTTAAGAAATTCACTATAGTCAATCGGTTTTCCTGCGGCATAGCGGGCATTGGTTTGAATCTCGGGGGGCGCAGCTAGGAGCAGTTCTTTAATGAGGTTCTGGTCTGGCGTCGAGAGTGTAGGGGCTACGTAAACCCCTGCCAAGGGGATAGCTCGGCTAACGTGGAGAATGCGCAAATCAGTCGCCTTTTTGACGCTGGAACCATAGTAACTGGCTCCTACATCAACCTGTCTGGAGCGAACTTTCGCGACACTTTCACGGGAATTGTTGTCCATATCAACGCGTAAGGTTTTTCCAAACAAATCGTAGACTGGCATATAAAATCCCTGAGCACTGTTAAAGTCAGATAACGCGATGGTCTGATTGGCTCTCAAGTCATCTAAAGACTTAATTGGGCTATCTTTTCTCACAAACATGACAGATTCAGTCTGGGTTCGGTCAGGAGCCATCCGTGCCGCAAACTGGTAGTTATTGGCGATGGCAGCGGCTGAAAGGAGAGGCGCACCCGTAAACGCTAGATCCCATTTTTTAGCCTTGATTTCTTGTTTGGCGTTCTCAAGGGCCTGGTCGTTGGACGCATCAATCAGATGGAGCTTGACGGAAACGCCCTTGCCAAAACGTGCTTGGAGTTTTGTGGTGAAATAATTGCTGAGGTCATCGTAGGCCGCTGTTTGATTAACTCTGTCTCCCTGCCCTCCTTGTCCTTCCTGTTTCTCGCCGTTGGATGACGTTCCTGCGGGTCTAAGGAACCGTACTACGCCAATATCTAAAATGCGATCGCCACCAAATACACCCTGCGGTTTCTGAAAAAATGCACCAAAGACTTGAGTGCCAATGAGCATCACGCCCGTCGCTGCGGCTAGCCCAATTCCTAGAGGCAAAAAGGCTTTGCGTCGGCCACTCAACTTAGGTGATTGAGTTGTAGGTTGAGCTTGTGCCGACGTAGGGCTGACTTGCTTTTTAAGGTCTTGTGCGTGGGAGAGTCTGACTCGCTCTTGGAAGTTTTTCAAAGCTTGTAATGCCTCTGTTGCATTGGGATAGCGGTCTTTACTATGATTGCGAACCATCGTGGATAGGATTATGGCAAGTTCTGGGTTGACGGAGGTCGAGACAGGCCATTGAAACTCGCCTGTCTCGTTATCAACCTCTAATTCAGTGAGCATTAAGCCAGTGATTGCTTGGATGCAAATCATCCCAAGGGAGTAGAGATCGCTATTGAGCTTAGGATGTCCACAGGCTTGTTCTGTGGGCATGTATCCATAGGTGCCCACAATGGTTGCAGCTAAAGCTGGGCTGGATCTGGTGAGATCGGCTTTCACCTGACGGACTGCCCCAAAATCGATGAGCACTAAACGACCATCACGATTGCGGCGAATGATGTTATCGGGCTTGATATCTCGATGGATGACATTATTGGTGTGGATAAACTCAATAATGGGCAAAATATCGAGTAACAAACGAATAACCTGGACTTCAGAGCATGGTTCACCAGGCTGTAGCTCAGTGGCAAGAGCATGACCTTCTATGAATTCTTCAACCAGATAAAACTCATTATTTTCTTCAAAGTGTGCTAGCAGCTGCGGAATTTGATTATGTGCTCCGAGAAATTCAAGCACTGCGGCTTCCCGTTGAAACAAGGTTCTGGCAAGGGTCAAGAGCTTGGGGTCTTGAGACAAAGGCTGGAGCTTCTTAACAACACACTGTGGCAGGCTAGGGCGTTGGGTATCTTCCGCCAGGTAAGCCTGAGACATTCCGCCCGCGCTTAAAATATTTAAAAGCTTGTAACGATGGCTGAGAAGTTGACCACTGTTCATTCTCTTTGCTCCTTGTCTGGTGCATAATTTTTGTATGGGAAGAATGATCTGGACTAAATCGCTAATGGGTTATCGATTCAATTTCGTTTGAAGAACTAGAGGTATTATGTCGGGGTTATCAAAGCCAATCAGTGATGTAAATAGAATCCAATTGTGATACTTAAGCTATATGCCTGTGATTTTAGACACACGAGTGTTGACCTGACATTGGCCTAGTGTTTTTGATCGGTTTAGTCGCAGGGCAATCACGATTCTGGTCCTGACGGATTCTGTAGGGAAGTTAGAATCCATGACTGAAAAGCTGTTAGAGGATTTTAGGCAAGCTTTGGAAACCCTTAAATCTGCACTTATATCTATGAAATACCCCATAAAAGTGAATGCATAAGCTTCTGGGGAAGCTAAGGACATGGCGTTAAATAAAGCAAATTCCTTTTAACACAAGTTTTCTGAAGGAATCTCTTTCCCCCTCACGGTTTCTTGGTTCTGGATTAAACGAGCCGATAAAAAGCGGGAGTTACGCTTTGTTGTCTTCACTCATCCTTATTCGGGCGTTTATTTGATTCGCCTGGGACGTAAGCGTTGGGCCATTGAGGGGTTTTTCAAAACGATCAAACATCGCTTTGGTATGCATTGTTTTGGGCAATCAACCCAACTTGGTGTTTACCGATGACTCATTCTCGCTTTGATTGCTTATCTGTTAGCCCATTGGATTGACCAGTGGTCGTTTCCCCCTTTCTTGGACTGGAAGGTGGCGAGTGATTTAGCACTATCCGTTTTGTTTCCTTCCGTAGTTTGGTTCCAATTACTCAAACGAATGAAGAGACACGCTGATATTGCTGCTCAATATGGGTTTGAAATTATTCTAAAACGACTACCTGACGAGGCTTATCAAGAATGCTGCAAGATCTGAGTTACACCCAGTCCCCAGCGGTAAAGCTAGAACAAGTGACGTTAGCCAAAATGAGTTTGACAGCTACTAACGGCATGATTTGACCACCTGAACTCATCTTTCCAAAATAAATCCTCCAGGTTGTCTCTACAGGAATCCTCTGGAGGCTTTTTATGACGTTTATATTGTGTTCTTAAGTATTAGCATCAACGTTTTTGCATTCTCTACATAATTTCTTGAGACTTATATTGTTATGTCAGTAAGGAGTTGGATATAGCCGCCGCCACTAATGTTAAAACACTTTGCTGAAAAAGCTTGGCTCTTCAGGCTAGAGTAGGCCTACCCTAAAGATCCTACTTTATAACAGCCTGATTAAAATTCAAAGCTTATTCTACGGAAGTTTTATCCAAAACGCTCAGCACTGCCTTCGGCAACAGTTTGTCCTTAAACCAAATCAGCGGGGCAGGCGTATCTCTAAAATCAACCCCCGCCTTCTCAAGATTAAGTCGCTCCGAGATCGCCAAAATTAGATCGCTACGTCCCGCCTGACGTACCTGAGAAAACTTTTTCTTCAGATACTCCGGTCGCCAATAGCCAATAATCTCCAGCAGCATCGTCCGCCCATCAGGATGCACCAGCCGAAAATCTGGAATCATCACACTCCCAGGAATTGGGATTAAATCCACCTCTCGCTCCAGCCGCCACTCCGTCTTCGTCTTCGCCCATCGCTCTGCAAAACCCGCCTCAATCAGACTGTCAAATTCTTTCCCTGGTGGGTAATGGCTCACCAATCCGCAATCTGCATCAAGGGTGAATCGACGCAGACTCGTAGTGCCAGAATAGGTATCCTCCACCTTAAGGGTTGCAATCAAGCTCCACTTGGTCACATGGAGCAGCGCTGGCAAAAGCTTCGCCAAGGCAAGACCATAGCGCGTACTGGTCTGAAACAAACTGGCGGGGCCATCAATAGTAAGGGTAAATCCATGTTCGGCATCGCCCTCAATGTAGGTCATGAGGCCAAACAGCTTTAGGTACCGAAACAGCAGCTTATATTCCCCCGGATCGTTGCGATGGGCATTGATGACAATATCGCTGGCGCGGTAGAACACCCCCTGCACTTGGGACAGGTTATAGCGATGCAGGAGCGCTTCAGGGGTCGGTTCTTCAAACTCGGTCAGAATTTGATTTTCGTTGAGGTCAGCGTATAGCCCTTGGGTAAGCTGGGCAGGCAAGACCTCCTGTCCTAATTCTTGGGTGAGCTGCTGGGCTAGAGTTTGGAGCGTTTGCATTGCCCGCTGCGGCGTGGAGGCTTGCTGTGCCGCTAGGCTAAAGGCGCGCTGGCGCAGCAACTGTGGGTCTAGGGGGCTGCGGGTTTCAAAGGTGCTGAAGTTTTGAGACAGCAGATGAGCTAACCCGCGCTTAGTACGGTAATCAGTATCTTCGCCTTCGAGTTCTAGGAGTTGGCGATTCACCTCGCCCCGCGTGGTGCCCTTGGCTTCACGGAATAGGGTGATGAGTTCTGTGGCGGTTTCCCCATACCCTTTCTCCAGGGGCAATCGCTTCGGAACCAACGTTTCTCCACTTAAACGATGCATTAGAAGATCGCTGGGCAACATGCTTAAGCCTTAACCTGCTGCTGCACCCATTGACGGAAGCGAGTACGGGTGCGCTCTGCCAGCAAACTTTGAATTTGCTTGAACGCATTCCAGTCGAGATTGCGAAAGGTTATGCGCTTCTCACCAACGAGTTTGGGAGGAGACTCTATCAACATCTAAATCACCTTAACGACGGGGACTTTGGCAAGAAATTTACGGTGCAGCCCTCACTATGAGGATATCGCTATTCAGAACTGTTGAGCAGGGACTTACCCTCAAAGACGGGTGCCGCCGTGGCATTGGACAGCCGAACTATTTCATAGGCAATCTCAATGAGGAGCCTATAATACTAAATAGAGTAAAACCGTCCAGATCAGAGGTTTGTCAGTCATGACGCTCTCCTATCAAACTGACATTGACCTTGTATTGCCCGACAGTGATGGCAAACCGATGGCTGACAATACTGAACAGTTTCGTTGGATCGTACTGATTAAGGAAAATCTAGAAATTCAGTTTGCCAACGACCCAAACGTTTTTATTGCCGGAGATTTGCTTTGGTATCCCGTCAAATCTCGGATTGTACCCCCCGTTGCCCCTGATGCAATGGTGGTGTTCGGGAGGCCCAAGGGGAGGCGGGGTTCCTATCGCCAGTGGAATGAAGAAAATATTGCTCCCCAAGTGGTGTTTGAAATCCGCTCACCCTGCAATACTGATGCAGATATGGACTATAAACTAGAGTTTTACGATACCCACGGCGTTGAAGAATACTATTTCTATGCCCCCGATAGCCATCAGTTTTTGGGCTATTGGCGAACCGGAGAGCACCTATCGTTGATTCAGCAAATTAACCAGTGGGTCAGCCCTCGCTTAGGAATTCGCTTTGATCTCACGGGTGACGAACCCACGATTTATCGTTCAACGGGTCAGCGTTTTCTCTCCTCTATTGAGCTAGAGCAACGGGCTGCTTTAGCTGAACAGCAGCTTGACCAGGCAGAATTACAGCTTGAACAAACCTCACAGCAACTTGAGCAGGAACGTCAATCTCGTCAGACATTACTCAACAAACTCCGAAGCATGGGGATTAATCCAGAGGACTTAGAGTAGACTCCCATATTTCCCTCTTTTGAAAATTCGTGAAATGTTCGAGATATTTCCTAAAGTAACGCCTCCCCAATGTTGGGGAGGCGTTACTTTGTATGCGGATGGCGAGACTCGAACTCGCACAGCGTGAGCCACACGCCCCTCAAGCGTGCGTGTCTACCAATTCCACCACATCCGCAAGGGTTATTTGTTAAAGGAGCCAGTTGCCGGAACTCATTTAGGCTTACAAAGTATAGCAGGTTTATCTAGCGACACATAAGGGGTTTTCTAAGATTTATCTGTAGCCAACTTAGCCTACCCAAAATGGAGG
>JANLSD010000073.1:0-1896 GCA_031362245.1 Acaryochloridaceae cyanobacterium OTE_25_metabat_464
CTTGGTCTCCCTGAACGGCGCTGGGAGAAAACAACACCCGCAGCCCAGGATATCGAGACTTCAGGGTGCGCTGAATATCTCCCCAAGCCGCAGCTTGCGGGGACGTGACCACCCCAAGCACTTGAGGGTGAAGGGGAATAGCCCGTTTGTGTTCAGGGTCAAAAATGCCTTCTACTGAAAGGCGATCGCGCAACTGCTGATAGCGCAAGGCCCGCAAGCCTTCTCCCGCAGGCAACACCTGCCAAACCACAAGCTGATACTGGCCTCGCTGGGGATAAAGCCGAATCCGGCCTAAAACAATCACTTGCTCCCCTGCCTCTGGCATGATGGCAAGCTTCTCGAGAGCAGAACTCCAAATTACGCACTGAACCGAAGCCTCAACCTCAGGATCTTGCAGGGTAAAAAACAGACCGCTACGATGGCGATTGGCACTCGAAACCTCACCCGTTAGCCAGACCTGGGCCAACTGTTCATCCTGCTCAAGCAAAGACTGAAGATAGTCAGTAAATCCACTGACGGACAGAACCGCAGGCGGTATGAGAAGATTTGGCGGATAGGACATCACGGAGCGGCAATCAGTAGTGCGCAAACCAATTCTAACCATTTTTTATCAATTTAACCCTTGGCAGTCCACCATTGGCGGTATCCAAACCCTGATTCGCTACTACATCAAATATGCTCCCCCTGAGTTTGACCTACGCCTTGTGGGGACAGGTGTTGATGGAACGCAGGAACTCGGTCGTTGGCATGAGGGTGAGTTAGAAGGGCGATCAATCCAATTTATGCCGCTCTTTAACACCTCAGACGATGACGTCCGCCAAATCGTCCCCACCTCAGTGCGCTACACCCTAGCCCTCAGAGGAAAGAACCTGGCCTCAGATTTTATGCACTTCCATCGCCTAGAGCCAACCTTAATGACGCGTCGCTGGTCAGGGGAAAAAACCTTATTCATCCACAACGACATCCACCAGCAAATTAACAGCCCTTCAACAAACAAAAATGCCATCCTGTGGCGACGCTTTCCCAAAGCCTACTTTGCCCTAGAGCGAAGTCTCCTGGGCCAATTCCAGCAAATTTTATCCTGCAATTCTGAATCCATCGAACTCTATCGCCGCCAATATCCCGACTGGGCCGAGCGCATCCAACTGGTGCGCAACACCGTAGACAATCAAGAATTTTATCCGCTGCCCCCCATGGAACGAGAACAGCTCCGCCAAACCTATGCAGTCCAACACGGCTTGCCCCCCAACACTCGTTTTCTCCTCTTTGCTGGACGGCTTCACCCCCAAAAAGATCCGCTGCTGTTGGTACAGACAATATCAGTCCTTATCAATCTGATGGAACAAAATGCCCCCATTCATCTTCTCATTGCTGGACAAGGCGAACTCATGAAGGCTGTACGGGAAGAAATTCAGAGACTGAACTTAACATCCTCAGTTTCTCTCTTAGGAGCGGTTGCGCTTCAAGACTTAGCCACCCTGCATCGACTCTCTAGCGCAGTTGTCTTGACCAGTGTTTACGAAGGACTTCCCTTGGTGGTGCTTGAAGCCCTTGCATCTGGTACTCCCGTCGTCACCACCAACTGTGGAGAAACCCCAAAATTCCTAAAACCCGGAAGCGGCGTAGTATGTACAGAACGTACCCCAGAAGACATCGCTGAATGCATTCATCAAGTTCTCAACAACCCAAAACGGTTTTCTCCACAAGCTTGCCTAGAAACCGCCCGACCTTTTGCCGTTCGTACCGTTTTAGGCCAGATCTATGAGACCATGTATCAACATTGGAACCACTCTACTCAAGGAACTCCCTTAATCAGCTAGAGTACCTACTTTAATCAAAACAAAGTTATCAACCTAGTCTATTAAATGGTCAAAAAAGTGTTAGAAGGAAGACACA
>JANLSD010000087.1:0-4755 GCA_031362245.1 Acaryochloridaceae cyanobacterium OTE_25_metabat_464
GGTACAGAGTGTCCCCACGGGCAAGGCTGGCAGAAAGTCCAGAAAACCTAGGGTTTTGATATAGGCTTGCTCAGAGTCTGGGATTTGGGAGCGGCTACTGTCAATGAGCAAAATCTCAACGGATAGCCGCTGAAGACGGCACCAGTGGGAAAGCCCATACAGGTCTTCTTGAATTGCTTGGGTATCGATGATGATTAGGGGAGGCAGGAGGTTGGCGGCAGCCTGTAACCCGATAATTTTCTGGAGGTTAGCGCCAGGAACGTCCCAAAGTACCGAGATTCCCTGTGAGAGTAATAGTTCTTGCCAAATTTTGCCCTGAACGGCGGAAGCATGGATCATCAATGCCTGCTGCTGGGAGATTGGCAGAAGACCCTGAACCGTCGTGACGTAATTGTGCTTTAACACCAGTCCAGTGCCGCCAATCATGATGCGATCGCCATGCTTCAAAAGCACGGGGCCTGTAATCTTGATTCCATCTAGGGTAGATCCATTCCGGCTATTGAGATCCCGAAAATAGATGTGGCGCGCTTCAACCACGCCGATGACTGCATGGAAGCGTGAGGAGAACCGATCCAAAATCTGAATGAGGTTCCTAGGTTCGCGGCCAATCGTCCATTCACTGCGGTCTAGAAGCTGAAAGTTGCGAATCTCAGTCGCGGTTTGAACAATGAGCTGCGGAGTGTTGTTCATGTTCATGGGAAAGGAAAGGGCCATCCAATTTCTCTTAGTATGGAACCGTTCCAAGCCAGATCTAGCGTGGGTTTAAAAATATTTTTTGCCCAGAGAATCGGGAGGTTACTTTAACCGAGCGAGGAGGGGGGCAGCACCCAGAAGCGTTTGGGTATAAGAATGCTGGGGATTTTGGAAAATCCGCTCTGTTTCGCCAATTTCGACGATTTGGCCTTTGTGCATGACCGCGATGCGATCGCAGAAAAATCGTGCTACCCAAAGATCATGGGTAATAAATAGATAGGTCAGGTCAAACTCGTCTTTGAGATCCTGCATCAGATCCAACACCTGGGCTTGGATGCTGGCATCTAGCATGCTGACCGGTTCATCGCAGATGATGAGCTTGGGATGGGTGATGAGGGCACGGGCGATCGCAATCCTTTGGAGCTGTCCGCCGGATAGATCGCTGGGGAAGCGATGGTAGTAGTCATCGGCGGGGGTAAGGCCCACCCGCTCAAAGAGCTTTTTGGCCTGAACTTCGGCGTCTTTTGGGGTGGCGAGTTTGTGAATGAGCAGAGGTTCGGCGATGCTTTGGCCCACTTTCATCATGGGGTTGAGGCAGGCTCTGGGATCTTGGAAGATCATTTGCAGTTCGCGGCGGTAGGTGCGCATTTCGGGCTGGCTGAGCTGCGCTAAATCAATCTCTTTGAATAGAACCCGTCCCCCTGTGGGCTTTACAAGGCGCAAAATGGTGCGTGATAGGGTGCTTTTTCCACAACCGGATTCTCCGACCAGCCCGAGGGTTTCTCCCGCGAAGATCTCTAGGTCAATGTTGTCCACGGCCTTGATCACATTTTTGGCGTCTTTAGAAAACAGCCGAGCGATAAAACCAGAACCTAGGTCATAGTGCTGCTGAAGATGCTCTAGCTTTAGCAAAACCTTTGGATCGAGTTGTTCTGGCTTTGGTTCAGATTCAGCGACGGCCTCGGTTTGTAGGTGCAGTGCGGCTTTGAGTAAAGATTGGGTATAGGGATGGGTGGGGGACTGCAAAATTTGCTCAGCGGGGCCAAGTTCGACCATTTTGCCTTGGTACATGACCGCAACGCGATCGCAGTATTCGCTTACCAGCGCCAAGTCATGGGAAATCAAGATTAGCCCCATCTGGCGATCTTTACAAAGACGGATCAGCTCTTTCAAGATTTGGGCGGAGACGGTCACATCTAGGCTGGTGGTGGGTTCATCGGCCACGATCAGCTTGGGTTCTAGGAGCAGGGTGAGGGCGATCGCCACCCGTTGGCGCATGCCGCCACTAAACTCATGGGGATATTGCGCCCAGCGATCGGGGGGGATATTGACGGAAGCCAAGGCTGCGAGAACTTGGTCTTTGGCGTCTTGGGCCGAAAGTTTGGGTTTATGAACTTTGAGGGTTTCTAGGCAATGATCTTTAATGGTCATGAGCGGATTGAGCCGCGTCATGGGGTCTTGGAACACCAAGCCAATACACTCGCCCCTAAATTTGCGAAGTTCCTGGGGGGATAGATCCAGGACGGATTGCCCTGCAAAGTCAAAGCGACCTTCTATGGTGCTGTCTGGGGGCAATAGCCGGAGGAGGGTTCGACCAATGGTTGATTTTCCGCAGCCAGATTCTCCGACGAGTCCGATGCATTCTCCCGCTTGGAGAGTGAGGGAAACGTCATCCACGACCCATTCTGTCCCACGGGAGCCGCCGGAGTGATTGGGATAAGCCACTCGTAGGTTTTGGATGGACAGTAATGCCTCATTCATGGGGTTATGGGGGGGAGAAATGGACGGTAGGGCAAGGGGTTGGATGCCAGTAGCGTATCATTTTCATTGAATAGAATGCCCAGTGATTGAAATTGAGTGTTGAAATCCCTACCCAGCAGTTTGCAATGCTTTAATCAACACTTCACCCATTGCCTTGCAACCCAGAACGGTCGTACCAGGCGATTGAATATCCGTCGTACGGTAGCCTGCTTCTAAAACATTTTGCACCGCCTGCTCAATCCGGTTAGCCGCCTCAGGTTGATTGAGACCATAGCGCAGCATCATGGCAGCACTCAAAACCATAGCCAACGGGTTCGCCTTATCTTGCCCCGCAATATCCGGTGCAGAACCGTGGACAGGCTCAAATAGCCCTGGCCCAGATGCCCCCAAACTCGCTGAAGGTAACATCCCTATGCTGCCCGTCAGCATCGCGGCAATATCCGACAAAATATCGCCAAACAGATTGCTCGTCACAATGGTGTCAAACTGTTTGGGCGCGCGCACAAGCTGCATGGCAGCATTATCCACGTAGAGATGGGTGAGTTCTACATCGGGATACTCAGCAGAGAGGGCTATGATGCGATCTCGCCAAAGCTGCGACACCTCCAACACGTTTGCCTTATCTACCGAACACAGCTTGCGGCTACGCTTACGAGCCGTCTCAAAGGCTACTCTGCCAATGCGATCAATTTCAGAATCGCTGTAGGCCATTGTATTGACCCCTCGCTGCTCCCCTGTTTCCGTGGCAAAAACGCCCCGTGGTTTCCCAAAATAGATGCCGCCCGTCAGTTCCCGCACCACCATCAGGTCAACACCAGAAATGACCTCTGGCTTAAGGCTAGAGGCATCAATCAACTGTGGCACAATTTGGGCAGGCCGCAGATTTGCAAACAGCTCTAGACCAGCCCGCAGCCCCAATAATCCCGTCTCTGGCCGTAGCTCACGGGGAAGCGTGTCCCACTTATAGCCACCGATCGCCGCCAATAAAATCGCATCACTCTGACGGCATTGGTCTAAGGTTTCCACTGGTAATGGTTTCCCCACTGCATCCACCGCAGCCCCACCAATCAAAGCCTCTTGAAACGTAAAGCTAAGGCTATGGTTCGCCGCCACGGTATTGAGGACATCTACAGCAACAGCCATAATTTCTGGGCCAATGCCGTCACCGGAGAGCAGCGTAATGCGGTATTCCTGAGTCATGATTTGGGTTAAGAACGAGGAGTAGGAGGGCGATCGCCGTTTTCACAAGCAGTTATCCATCATAGGATGATTTGCGGCCTGTACAGTCATTTTCATGATTAAAACTTGAACGTTGATAGACCCATCTACGCTCACTACGCTGCCCCACTGTAGGAGCGGCGTAGTGACTGAGTTCAATCCCACCTAGCTCAGCCCTTTCAAGAGTGATGTCAGCCTTGATTTTTCAACTACATACACCCCACGAACTTTTTTTGGCGGCACCACAACCTTCGCTTGAGAAAACGCAATAATAGGCGTTACAAAACTGACCTTTTTTAATTTCTTGACCTGCAGTGCCTGCTTCATAGATTGCGCTAAAAAATCCTTCTCAAATGCATAAATTGCGCTCCCCATCCGGCGATGCAGTTTTTTGCCATCAGAACTCACTTCACCTCGGTGAGACTTTACATCAATGACATAGGCATGGGCCTGGGGAGAAATACAAATGATATCTGCATCTCCCACCCCACCTTGGAGCCTTGTTCCATACTCAATCTGCCAGCCCTCCTGTATTAAAGGATTTAAACTTTGAGCTACTTCTTCTTCGCCTTTTGCACCTTGATCGGCATGATTGGCCCGTTTCCAGAGATATAGGCCATTGAAGGTTAATCCCCAGGCCATCAGTACAAACAAGCCGTAACAATAAAACGAAACATGAAAGGGGGGTGCTTGAACCCGTTGGGGATTTAAGACAGAAATGGGCTGGTTGAGAATATTGGCGATCTTAGAAATCCCCAATGGCATGGCGACCATCAACACTGCCGTCATGAATGAGAGTATGGCCTTTGAACGTCGCTTTGTTGCAAGGCGGCGGATGTTTCGTCCAGCTTTGTGGCGTAATGCTGGCATGAACACACCTGAATCTGCGAGATCTTCAGCCTTTAGTGTGCCCTGTACAATTAGAAAACTTAACCACCCACTCCCGCAATACCCAAATATAACGTAAACCCCGCGTTTCCCTAAAGAAGCGCGGGGTTTACCGAGTCAAACTCTACTTAATTAGCTTAGGGTATTGATAGCGTAATCGATGTAGGAATTGGCTTCAGTTGCCGAATCGCCTGA
>JANLSD010000089.1:0-9134 GCA_031362245.1 Acaryochloridaceae cyanobacterium OTE_25_metabat_464
TCGAGGGCGATCGCCTCACGGGCCACCGCAGGTATTTACCGCCAATCCGTCATTTTCTCCCTCCCTGGCTCAACGGCAGCGGTTGCCTTAGGGATGGAAAAGCTGATTTTGCCAGAGCTGGTGCATTTAACACGCCTGCTTAAAATTGTGCCTGCAATGAATGGGTAGGGGATGGGTTATTTAACGGCCTGAGCAGGCGTCGCTTCCACACCATTAATGGTCACAGCAGGGCGATCGCTCGGACGAAAAGCCCGAATCATCTTCGTCGCACTCCGCACCGCCTGCACATACTGAGGGTCAGCCTTGGTTGCTAACAAATCAGGCTTGGCATTAAGCTGCGCAACCTGATCCGCCGTCAAGTCTGTTTGGATATCTGGCACAATGCCCTTATGGCTGATGTCAGTGCCATTGGGGGTATAATAGTGGGCGATCGTTACCGCCATGCCAGATCCATCGGAAAGCTGATGCACAGACTGCACCAGGGCCTTGCCAAAGGTTTTGCTGCCCACAACCGTAGCGCGCCCATTATCCTTGAGCGCACCTGTTAAAATTTCGCTGGAGCTGGCAGAATTTCCATCCACCAAGACCACCAACGGCAGTTGAGAAATGGCAGTTTGGTTTGCCAAGATCGACTCATCTTGACCCACTCGGTCTACCGTCCGCACAATCATGCCTTTGTTAAGCCACATCCGCGCAATGTCAATGCTGGCATTCAGCAATCCGCCTGGATTGCCGCGTAGATCAAGAATATAGGCATTTACCTTCTGTTTATCAAGCGCTTTAATCGCCTTTTGGATTTGGCTTGCCGCATGGGAACTGAACTCACCTAAGCGGATGTAGCCGATGGACTGCTCGCCCTCTTTTTTGACAGAAAACGATACCGTTGATAGCTCAATCAGCTCACGCCCAATGGCAACATCAAAGTTTTGAGTGCCATCACGGTTAACCCGCAGCTTCACCGTCGTGCCCACTTTTCCGCGAATCAGCGCTGAAGCTGCTTCTACGTCCATTGTTCGGGTTGTTTTGCCATCAATGGACAAAATCTGATCGCCCGCTTTAATGCCTGCCTTTAACGCCGGAGATTCCGGCATTGGCTCTACCACAGTCAAAATTTTAGTGACTTTATTTTTTTCTAGCCGAATCCCTACCCCAGACAATTCCCCAGAGGTTTGAGTGGTCAGTGACGTAAACTGCTCAGGATCCATAAAGCGCGTGTAGGGATCTTGGAGCTTTTTAAGGGCCGCTCTTAGTGCCGTATAGGCTTGCTCTTTAGAGCTATAAGATGGCTTCAGTAAATCGCTGCGAATGGCCTGCCAATCATTATGGTTAAAGGTGTTATCTACGTAGTACTGGTTTACGAGCTGCCAAGCCTCATCCAATACGACTTTAGGGCTATCGGTCAGTGCCATACCGTCCGTGCGGCTATCTGCGGGTCGAATGGGCAGAAAGGCTGTAGAGCTGGCAATAATGCCCCCAAAGACAAATGCACGGAGAAGTTGAGCCGTAGAAGAACCTGTTTTCATAGGTAGGGTGCCATCGCAGGTGAAGAATGATGAGCGATCTTCGTTAAAGAACGAATGCGAAGCATGTTTGGGTTATGAGCTGTAAGGACTTATAACGCTGTGTTCATTAAAGGACGTGTTACAGTCCCCCTCTTATAAGATAAACCAAAGTATTTTGAGTACGCCGCTAAAGCTGTGACAGTTTTTAACGATGGATGAAACCTTTTGCATAAACGACGGAAGATATTGGATCGACCGCTAGCAAAAGTCCAAGTGTTATTTGATCTGCGATCGCTAGTCTGCACGGCGAATTTCGTTTGTGTAGGCGCGACTTACTCGTAGACGGTGGGTTCAAGCGTTTAAATTTGCCTCAAGACAAGCACCAAGGTGCCTATACAAATCAAGCTTGGACGGTTTGTAGGTTCATAATCTAATTTTTGACTAATTTGATACATTTTTAGTCCTGTAGCTGAGAACGCAGGCCCGATCACCCAAAGAGTTTCCCTGAAAGGAATAGGGCTTACTCGAACGCCAGAGACCCAGTGGATCTCTCAGAGATTTATGAGAAATAGGCTTATTTTTGGTTAAGTAATGTAAGTTACGTGGATTGGGTGTAAAGTTCCGTAGGTTCACCGATTAATTTTGGCAGCTTTGTCTCATACATTTGGTTAAGTGCAGCCACTATGGAGTGTTGCCCTAAAGAAGATGTTGGCAGATGTCTGATTTGTCTAGGCACCTGTGCACAATGCTCTTAGTTACGTTGTTATGAGCAGAGAACCTTCAAAACTTTAAGGGTTTGGGTTGACGCCAATTGACTCTTTCTCCTCCTCCTTCGCCAATTCATGGCCTGGGTTCTGCTGCCGAACTAAACCTATCGCGCCCAATTCATTGCTATACGGGGAACTCTCGATTCATGTCTAATCTCAAAAAGAAACGAAACGATCGCTCTAGTGCAGGGTATCGCCCCCTTGCGATCGCAGCCTTAGTTGCCAGCGGCATTTTGCAGCCACTCCTTCCAGTTTTAGCCGCAGGTACCAACGCTGGCGACACCATTAGCAACACAGCAACTGCAACCTATACGGATGACACTGGCACCACCACCTTCAATGCAACCTCTAACACCGTTAGGATCGTAGTTGCGCCCATCTCCGGTTTGACCGTTAAGCCTACCGGTATTACCGACAAGGACGCCGGTGCCGTTGAGCAAGGTGACACCCTTGAGTACAACTTTGATGTCAAAAACGTAGGTAACACCACCGCAGACATTTTCATTCCTAAACTACCCGAACTCCAGGCCGCAGCGAAGAACTTTACAGTCTCCAAGGTAGAGTATTTTGATACCACTCTTGCTACGCCTGCTTACGTAGCTGTACCTGCTAACGGCATTATTCCTGGTGTGGCAGCCGAAACAGTCGTAAAAATTAGAGTTACAGGTACTGTTGCTACATCTGGCGTCATTGCCGGAGACCTCATTTCCGTTACCTTGGGGGATGCAGGGCTTAATGACAACAGCCCCGGTACCCAAAACCTTGTGGATGTGCCAACCACCGATGATGCGAAGGAAGTACGAACCGCCTTTAATCCTCTAGACCCCAATGGCGTATCAAATCCGGTAGACAACAAGGAAGCCAGCGCCATTCAATCTATTTCGTTTGCATCTCAGGTTAAGCCTCAAGCCTTCTCTTTACTTGAGAAAACCGTTGATAAACCTAACAGTGACCCTGGTGCCTCCACTGCAGGGAATGATGACACCATCGCCTACAACCTGAAATTCTCCGTCCTCAACCAATCCCCCAACGGTGGCCTAACGCCCGCTGCCTTAGAAGGTACGCCCATTAAGGTCGGCGCGACTGCTGGATCTGCGGTGTCCACAGTCAAAATTTTGGTTTCTGATGCTATCCCCGCAGGAACGGTGCTTAAGAGCGCCCCATCTGCCGTGACGGGGTGGACAGCCGTTTACTCGACGGATAGCGTAGATACCACTATTCCTGTTATCTCAAATTCAACCACCCCAACTCCTCTTCCTGCTGCGGCTTGGTCTACAACGGCTCCAGCAACACCTGCTGAGTTTGCTGCGGTTAAGCGCATTGGTTTCATTGCAACTGCCGTATCTATTGCACCTGGCACGGTTGCCCCAGATTTCAAATTTAGCGTTGTCACCAGCGGTTTGCCTGTCAATGGTGGCAAGGTCTACAACATTGCACAAGCCTTTGGTACAACCCAGGGCGACGCAACCAAGACGGTTGTTGTGGATGAATCGGGTGACGCTAGCCCCAGCAACGCCGACAATACTGGCGTTCCATTGGCCTACGACCCTGCCAATGACACAGGTAAAGCAGACCCCGTCAATCAAGGGATTGATACAAAGGGCGATAACTCAGGGATTGGACTTAAGGGTGAAACGACCGAAGTTACCATTACTGGAACCATTGCACCTGCAAACGACAGCATCTTTAACGGGCCAAAGAATCAACCCACTGCCGTTGGCCCTACCGATGCCAACGATGATTTTACCAACGCATCTACAGCCATTGGCGCAGGTCTAAGCCCAACGGCCAATATTGCAACCGCACAGACGGGCACCTTTACCAATACGGTGAGCATCCCTGCCAATGCAACCAACTCCAACATTGCATCTGTAACAGTAGAGCCAATCTCACCCACTGAAGCTGAAGCGGCTGACGGCATTACAACCACGGGGCAATATGCTGGGACAGCCGTTATTCCTAATGGTACGACCGTCAAGTTGACCGACCTTACACCAGGCACTACAAACCTGCCCGTAACTTATACCTACTCCACCAGTACCGGTAGATTCGCTATCACCTCTACGGCTGTTGCAACTGTTTCCCAGGCCACACCGCTAAACTTTGGCAGTCTGCCAGTGGGTGCAACGCGGAGTTACACAACGGAAGTTACGCTTCCAGCCAATACCGTTACGCCCTTAACGGCAATTGCAATTCCGCTGGTGGCGTTTGCGGATGATGACCCGACCAATACTGCTGCAACGCCAAGCCGTGGCTTTACTGGAGAATCCACCAACAACATCACCCTAGATCGCGTCTACACGGGCTACATGAAGCTTGTGAAAGAAGCTCGGATTTTGTCTGCTGACAAGAGCACCATTATCCAAGACTGGACGGTTGGTGATGCAGCGGGTCTATTGGCGAGAAAGGCAGCTCCAGGTCAGTTCATTGAGTACCGCATTTCCTACCAAAACATCTCAACAGCAGCCAACGGGTCTGGCAACACCATTCTCAACGCTAAAAACTTCAAGCTGATTGAGGATGGAACGGGTACTAATGCTGGTTCTACTGCCAACAACTGGGCAAGCAACACCCTTCACCAGAAAAACACCTTGGCAAGCCAAGGTACGGTGAACTACTTTGCAGGTGCATCTCCCATTGCTCCTCTTACGACTGGTCTTATCGGAACAACCGACCCAGCCGATGGAGATACCGTGGGTTCGTACCAAAACATCGTTCCCCTTGTTGCACCAGCAAGCCAAGGTACATTCCAATTCCGCCGCGTTGTGAAGTAACCGTAACGCTTTAGGTTCGCCATTGGTGTTGCACTGCACCGCAGCGTATTTCACGGATGGCGACCGCCCTGCTTTAGCTTTCTTTGATTGTAGAGATTATCCACAAAGGCTTAAAAGAACATGAAACGTCGTTTATCTATCGGTCTTAGCATCCTTGCCGTTGCTGCTGCTATTCCCTTCATTAGCGGTACCCCCGTCCTTGCAGAATTGCAGCAGGCCGGTTCCTCCATTGTTAAAAATATTTTGGCTCCCAAGGTCAAACTCAATTTGGGTGCTGAGAAGAAAGTCACTTCTGTTGATGCTCAGGGCAAACAGCAGGTCTCTTGGAAAGCCCTTGACGGCGCAGCAGTCCAACCTGGTGACATTCTTCGCTACACCCTGGTGAGCGAAAATGCAGGCGACAAACCTGCAAAAGACCTGAAGCTAACCCAGCCCATCCCAGCCCAAACTCTCTATACTTTGGATTCTGCCAAGGCCAATGGTGCCAAGCTCACCTACAGCATTGACGGTGGCAAGTCCTTCGTTGAGAAGCCCATGGTGACTGTTAAACTCGCCAACGGTCAAGAAGTACAGAAGCCCGCACCTGCTGCTAGCTATACCCACATTCGTTGGGACTACAGCAACTCTCTGGCACCTTTAGCGACCGTTCGCGCTGCCTATGAAGTTGCAGTGAAGTAGAAGCTGTACCCTCGTTAAGGATTATGGATTTAATAAAACCCAGATTTCCCCTCACCCCAACCCTCTCCCTAGGGAGAGGGAGCAAGAGTCCGATCCCCCTTCTCCTTAGGGAGAAGGGGCTAGGCGTTGCCCTGAGCTTGCCGAAGGGGGATGAGGGCGTGCAAGGTGTAAAGTCTCTTGCCAATTCTGTAAGTTATTTAATTCACGATCCTAAGCGACAGCAGCGTAGTCTAAAAAATCCCCTCCCAGGAGGGGTGCCCGTAGGGCGGGGTGGGTTTGTTGGCGCAACTGACTAATCTACCCCTCCCAAGAGGGGATTGATGAACTTGCCGAAAGCAATTCTCTCTTGTTATTTAATTCACGCACCTAAACCATTCTTTTTAACCCTCTAAACCGTTGCCCCTTCTCTACTTCTTGGCTGTAGCGGTTTGTTAATACCTGACCTGTAGTTCCGCTGTTTTGATACAGCGTAACGGTTTCGTTCTGCTTTTTGTTTGAGTAGAGATTGATTCGTGAAACCTTTTTTTAAGTGGCAAAATCAACCCAGACGTAAGACTTCTTTAAAGTTTGCAACCCCACTGTTTATAGGGTTGCTACTTCAGGGAGTTGGACCAGTGGCGAGCATCGCCCAGACCGTCAGCGTCGAGCCAGTGAGGCTAGTCAACCAGGCACAAGCCGTTTATGACCTCCCCTCCGGCAGCACCATTTCTAGCCTATCAAACCCTCTCAAAATCAAGCCAGACAATAGCTTAACGGATCCAGCCGGGCAGATTTTAGGATGTGGCGGTCAGCCATTAGCAGACTATACGGGTTTTGGCGTAGGGCTTTATGACATCAATAGCACCGACCCCACAGGCAGCGAACTCGGTTCACTGCTAAGGCTAACGCCCACCGAATTTCCTGATGACCCTAGCAATAGTATTCCTCAAGGGATACAGCCCAATACGACAAATGCAAACCCCTTTAACCTTTCTAATACAGGAAGCGGACGCTTTAGCTTTTTGCTAGACCGAAGCCAAGGACAGCTCGCGATTGGCAAAAGCTACATCTTAGTGGTCAACCCACCCGCCGCATCAGCGCTCTACAACCAGCGGCGGATCAAAATTCAAATCTTAGATATTCAAGTGGTAGATGGTGATGAGATTGTGTCTTATCGCGCCGTGGCCTTAGATGGCTTGCCCATTACCAGCGCTGGTGCAACCCAGTTTGACCAAACTTCTACGTTAATTGCCGATGCCAATCGAATTAGCCTACAGCTTTTGGCATTGCGCTTAAACAACACGCTATGTCAGCAAAACCAGGTGCGACTGACCAAATCTGCCGATCGCGCCTCAGCCGCACCTGGCGATACCGTTATTTACCGTCTCTCTGCACGTAATTCTTCAGATACCCCCCTTCAAAAGACCGTCATTAGTGACGTGCTGCCCTTGGGCTTTAAGTTTTTGACCGCATCTGTCCGAGCAGAGCAAGAAAAACAGACTGTCCCCATTCAGGTGACGCAAAACGGACAAAACGTTACCCTCACCTCCAATACGCCCCTGGCGGTGGGCAACACCCTCAATATTGTCTATGCCGCTCAACTCAGCACCGATGCCATTCGCGGCACGGGCAAAAACTACGCCAATATCAGCAGCCATCGGGCTGATAACAACGCGGAGGTGAAAGATGGCCCCGCGATTCATCAGATTCGCCTCAGTGCGGGGCTTTTGTCTAACTGCGGCACCATTGTGGGTCGTGTCTTTGAAGACCGCAACTTTGACGGTGAACAGCAGAACGGTGAACCTGGTATCCCCAATGCGGTGGTGTATCTCGAAGATGGCAACCGCGTCACCTCTGACCCCAATGGGTTGTTTAGCGTCAAATGTGCGCTACCAGGCTACCATACGGGCGTTTTAGACCCCATGAGCGTACCTGGATATCAAATTGCGCCCAATCATCGCTTTATTGAGGGCAATAGTGCGTCTCGGCTGGTGCGCTTAGCCCCTGGCAGTATGGCTCGGATGAATTTTGCCGTTATTCCCACTGGGAAACAGGGGGATAAACCATGAAGAACCCACGCCGATATGCTGATGCTGCCGCTGTTTTGGGCGCTACGGTTGCACTGCTAGGGGTATGTTTACCGAGTGCGATCGCCGCTCCAACCCCAGACGCCACACCACTCCCTTCTCTCAATGCCCCCAACCCCGATCGCCTTGCGCCATCTCCTCAGCCTGCGATCGCCCCTGCCACACCGTCCCCTGCCTCAGAAGTGCCACCACAGGCCGTTACGCCCACTAGCACATCTGAGATTTCAATCTTAACGCCCACACCTGGGATGGTTCTAGATCAGCCCGCAACCTCGCTTACGATTCAGTATCCGGTGGGGACGAAGGTTGATGTATTCGTCAACGAGCAGATTGGCGATCGCGGTTTGGTGGGTCGAACCGAAACCAATCAAACGACGGGACGGATTACCGAAACTTGGTACGGCATCATTCTCAAAGACGGTAAAAACGCCATTAGCGTCCATCGGGCAGGCGATTCAAAGCCGAGTGCCAGCATTGAAGTGCAGGTTAGCGGACTGCCGACCCAAATTAAAGTCTCTACCCTAGAAACGAAAATTCCGGCGGATGGTCGCTCAACAGCAACCATTCAGGGTGAACTTCAGGATGCAGCAGGGAATCTCTCTAACTGGTCCGCAGATGTCACCTTAGATGCAAGCGCTGGCGAATTTGTGGGTATCGACCAGGCACCCGATAGCCCAGGCTTTCAGGTGAAGGTCAATCATGGACGCTTTACCGCTGCCCTCCGCTCCACATCTCAAGCCCAGTCCGTCCGCGTCCGCGCCCAGACCAGTAGCTTAGAAGGCTACTATCAGTTTCAATTTGCAACGCCCACGCGCAAATCCTTGCTTTCGACAGGCGTACTAGACATTCGGCTGGGCGCACGGGGCACCAACTTTTACGATCGCTTTCAAGATTTTTTGCCCGTTGACCGCAAAAACGACACCGTTTTAAACGTGAAGGGCGCGGCCTTTGCCACCACCTCGGTAGGCGATTGGCTTTTTACAGGTGCCTTTAACAGCGCGCGCACCCTCAATGAAACCGCAGACGGGCGATCGCGTCTGTTTAGCACCACACAATCTTCAGATCAGCAGTACGCCACCTACGGCGATAGCTCCATCACCGAAAAAGTAACGCCGTCTCAAGACAGCCTGTATCTAAAGCTAGAGCATACCTCTCGCATTAAGAATGCTGGTGTTGACTACGTGATGTGGGGAGACTTTAATACCGAAGAATTTGCCACCGCCTCCCAGGAATTTACCGCTACTAGCCGAACGCTGCATGGGTTTAAGGCGAACTATAACTTGGGCGGTTTGCAGGTGAGTGCGCTGTACTCTAATACATTGCAGGGCTTCCAGCGCGACACCATTG
>JANLSD010000093.1:0-9324 GCA_031362245.1 Acaryochloridaceae cyanobacterium OTE_25_metabat_464
GACTCTAGTACACAAGGGGATCAAATTCAATAAGTAAGACATCGAATATCATTTGTAGTTTTATAAGTTTTGTTTATCTCTGCCAAGTTTGGTAAATTTTATTACAGACATTGTGAATTGCCTTTCGTGGTGCGCTTTATAGCCTACGCTTGAAGTAGCGTAGCGCATGAAATCAGGTTATTAATGGGGCTTTGCGTCAGTCGATACTGCGCAGAGCCAAGTTTTTTTGAGACTCAAGTTGGCGTACTAGTTTAACCTGCTGCTGGATTTGACTTTTAAAGTCGCCAGCATTTTGAGGCGGCTGGGTGACTGCCAGCTCTAGGTCAATTCGCAGCTTGGTATAGGCTTCTTCTAGTTTTTCCAGAAGTCCGTAGGCTAAAGCAATTTGAGATCTGCACAAGCTGGATTGCTGCTTAACCCCAGAAGAGCGCGTTAACACTCTTTCCACCACAATTTCTGAGTCGAGGAGGGTTTGGCGCTCTTGTCCTAGGGCCACTAGGGTGTCGCTAATTTGATTGAGGCACACCTGTAGTCTTCGGCTGGAAAGGGCAATTTGGCGATTATGGGCTTTGTGCTCAATGGGTGGATTTTTGATAAAGCCCATGAAGGAGACAACGCTACCGGAGTTGACGTTGTAAATCCCTGCAAGCCGATTGTCTGGCAGCAGAAAGACGGTTAGGCGTTTGAGGGTATGGACTTTGAGCTGAATAAAGCAGTGAGGGCAGACAAAGTCTTTGAGAAAAGGGTAAATTTGACCGTTGCACGATGGACAAAACATAGAGCAGTCCTAAAATGAGCTTCATCGACTGGGCGTTACCCCAAGGAAAAAGATGAAAGCTGTCAGTCCCCGCATTATTCTCTGAAGAGAGTTAATTCTCACTATTGCATAGGAATTTAAGATCCGCCATGATTTTTCCTTAAGAATTTGTGACGAAAGCTTTAAGGCATGGGCTTTTGAGAAGTTGGCTTGTGTGACCGAAGTGATCGCCCCAACCAAAATCCCAGTCCACTCCCCGCAAAGTAGGCCGGAAAGTCCGCCCAACTAAAGGTGGTGCCTAAAATTAACCGTCCAAGTAGGTTAGCGCGAAGGGTTTGAAGCATAGGAGGATGCCAAAGCTGCAAAAATTCTAGGGCGCAGGTGGCAAGGCAGACGGTGATAGCTATTTTAAGCGGCTGAACTTTAGGCCAAATCCCTAAAAACAGCGTAATCCAAAACATTTCATACATCACGCTGCCCAGAGCATCATTGAGCCATTCTGGCCCTGGCCCGTGGAACCGGATGGAGTAGCCTAGGGGGATGAGGGCGATCGCACTCCCCAGCATTCTCCAGCGATCGATAACAAGGGTATTTTTGCGAACGTTCATAGGAAATAAGCCGATGGAGCGAACTGTGTTAAGGCCAAAAAGACTAGCATAGGAGCACAATTCTAGAACCCCCACCTAAGATTGAGGCAGCAATGAGGACCTTCGAATGAACCAGGTTGACTACCTTCGGGTCAGTTTAGTAGACCGATGTAATTTTCGGTGTCAGTATTGCATGCCAGAGGGCGAAGACCTCACTTTTTTGGCAAAACCTGAAGTCTTAACCACCCCAGAACTCCTCACCATCCTACGCGAGGTCATGATGCCCGCTGGATTTACCCGCTTTCGCCTTACTGGGGGCGAGCCTTTAATTCGAGCTGATGTGGTAGAAATTGTGAGAAAAATCGCTGCGTTTCCCAATCTCCAAGATCTGTCCCTCACTACCAATGGCTTCTTGCTTGCAGGCATGGCCCAGGATCTCTACGATGCAGGCTTACGGCGTATTAATATTAGCCTGGATTCTCTGATACCTGAAACCTTCAACCAAATCATTGGCTATCACACCCATACCCCCGCTGCACGATGGCAAAAGGTTTGGGATGGCATTCAAACCGCCCATCAGGTTGGGTTTAGCCCACTCAAACTCAACGTGGTTGTCATTCCAGGTGTAAATGACCACGAAGTCCTGAACTTAGCAGCCCTAAGTCTAGATCGCGAATGGCACGTTCGCTTTATTGAATTTATGCCCATTGGCAACGCTGATTTATTTGGAGAGCGGGGCTGGGTTGCCTCCGAAGAACTACGCCAACGCATCTGCGATCGCTGGGGGTTAGAAGCCAGCCAGGTACGCGGCAATGGCCCAGCGGATGTCTTCCGCATTCCAGGAGCACAGGGGACACTGGGGTTTATTAGTCAGATGTCGGAATGTTTTTGCGATCGCTGTAACCGCATGCGCCTCTCTGCCGATGGCTGGCTGCGTCCCTGTTTACTGAATGAAACGGGTCAGCTTGACCTGAAGAGCATGCTGCGGGATGGGATGGGAGTGGAGGAGATGGGCGATCGCGTCCAGACCTTACTGGCGCTAAAGCCGGAGATTAATTACAAGGGCCGTGACTCAGGAACTGCGGGCCAATCCTATGGTCGCACCATGTCCCAAATTGGCGGTTGATCACTACTTTGAAACAGGCTGAGCAGATTGTAAATCACCCTTTTGGCTTGCCACAATCTTTTGGGTCAAAATCTCCAAAGCCTTGGCATACTGAGGGTCTTTCGCCGTCCCAATCATCTCTCTGGTCATGGCCTTCCGTTGAGCATCCGTTAACTTAACCGGATAATCGGGTTCAATCCCTTTTTTATTGATATCTCGATTATTGGGCGTGTAATATTTGGCGATCGTCACTGCCATCCCCGATCCATCGCCCAGGGGATGCACCGACTGCACCAACCCTTTACCAAAAGTCTTTTCACCCACCAAAACCGCACGCTTATTGTCCTGAAGCGCACCCGATAAAATTTCACTGGCGCTCGCAGAACCACCATCAACCAGCACGACCAGAGGCTTATCCGTTAAACTGCCTCTACCTGCGGTTAATCGCTCCGTTTCACCTCGACGATCAACCGTAGAAACGATTGAAACGTTATTCATCCACATTCGCGCCACCTCTGCCCCAGAATAGAGCAGACCACCAGGATCTCCCCGTAGATCTAAAATAAAGCCCGCCACATTTTTAGACGTGAGATCTCGAATGGCAGCCTTCATTTCTTGAGGCGCATTGCCACTAAATTGGGAAAGTCGAATGTATCCCACTCCCCCCGTTGGCGTTTTTTGGTAGCTATGGCGCACAGAATGAAGTTCAATCCGCTCGCGCTTAACCTTAAAAGTCAACGTTTGCTTACCCCGGACAATCGTCAGCACCACGCTCGTGTCGATAGGCCCACGAATCAAGCCCACCACTTGGTTGATATCCATCCCTTTCGTCGGCGACTCACCCACCTTTAGGATAATATCCTTCGATAAAATGCCTGCCTTGGCAGCGGGGCTGCCATCAATGGGAGAAATCACCGTAATAGCTTTGGTCTTTTCATCCTGGGCAATCTGGATGCCCACCCCCGTCAGCTCTCCTGACGTATCAATTTGCATACTTTTGAATTGCTCAGGATCCATAAAGCGAGTGTAGGGGTCTCCAAGCTGCTCCAGCATGGATCGAATCGCCTTGTAGGATTCTTTCGTCGTGGGATAGTTTTTACTTAAATATTGAGTCCGAATGGCTCGCCAGTCTTTGCCATTAAAAGTGCCATCAACATAATCATGGTCAATGATTTGCCAAACTTCATCCAGGGTTTCCTTGGGACTGGGTTTGAAGATTGCCCAGCTTTTGGAGAGGTGTAGCCCTGCCCCCGTCGTCAGAACACCCGCTCCAACTAAGGCTGTAATGCCTAATACAAGGTTACGTTTAGATAAAACCATTGACGATTACACCCAATTTTCGTGAGGTAGGCCCACTCTAACACAACGCTATTGCCCACCGCATGGGTGTTTGCCCCTAAATGAAATCTCGCAAAATTATCGGATCCAGGCCAAGTGGGGTAAAAATCCATAACCGTTGATATTCAAATTGAGCACAACATTTTTTTTGAACGCTTGAACCCCAAAACCCAGTAAATTCAATCCATCCTTGACCGAGGCCATTTTTAGCAAATGGCTCAAAGCGTTATTCTGTTTAAGCTTGAAGCCTAGGTCAAGAGAGCATTGATCCTGCACCTATCTTTTCTCTACATTTCATCAAAGGAATGGACTTTACACAACATGCCAAAAAGTCAACTTTATGCAGCTAAAGCTTTAGAGGTGATGACTATTAAACCACTGTAATGTAAGGATTCTAGAGGATAAATCTGTTTAACTAGAGCAGTTCAAAGGCAAAATCAGGTATCCGATCTATCTCTATCAAAGAGTAAGGAGCCGCTAGGGTCTATATCATTTAAACCTGGGGATCATTTCCTAGCCAGTACTTCAAAGATGTATGAATCCATGTTAAAGTTTTCTTTATCATTTTGAGAAGACGATTAAGTCTTGGTTCAGCGACCGAGCAAAGTTGATTATTAAAAAATAAGTAATGATTTATAAAACAATCGCGATAAAGCCAAGACAGACACTAGATCAATCCTTGATCTCTATTGGCGGCTGGCTTCGCAGCATTGATACCCAAGTCATTTCCTTTATCCACTCAGAACGAAGGGATTGGGCTATGGGTGATGTCTCGATTCACCAACATCAGCAGAATCCTGATATTCCCGAATGGACTTATCAAAGCTATGGAACATCGCGCCACCAAGATAAATTTTCCAAGGGGAAAAAGTGGTATCAGCACTTCGGGAAATCTCTTGCCCCTTGGACTACGAGTCGTGACTGGCGCAGCTCCATTCCAGGCTTAACGGTCAATGGAAGCGTTGGCATTTCAGCATCTCAGAGCGGTGCTGCTGTTTTAAACTATGCCCATGAGTATCCAACCTATTCATCTCTAGGGTCTCAAAAAGCACTGAACGTTAGATCTCATCCATTTCCCTCTCTCCAATTCCCAGAAGGATTGAGCAAGTTTTGGGCGACCTCTTATCAATTGTCTACGGCACTTGCGGTGTTACTGCCGATCGCCGTCAACGCCACTCAGTCACCGAATGTGATCAATTTCTTGGCCCAGGCATCTCTGCCGATGAATTCGGGCGCAATCAACACAAATCTGGCAATGCAGGCAGCAGCTCCAACAGCCATTGATACCCTAGCGGTAAAGGTATCGCCTTCCTTCAGTAAGCCCACTGGATTGATTGCGAATATCCAGAGCTATACTTTGCCCGCACAGGGTGACTTCACCTCAGGCTATGGCATGCGCTGGGGGCGTATGCACAAAGGAATTGATATTGCTGGCCCAATTGGAACCCCAATCGTTGCAGCAGCAGCAGGGAAGGTTTTGACGGCTGGATGGGCCGAGGATGGCTTTGGCAACAAAGTTGAAATTCAGCACCCAGATGGCTCTATCACGCTGTATGCCCATACGTCTCGCGTGTTGACTCGAGTGGGGGCAACGGTCCACCAAGGGCAACTCATTGCTGAAATAGGTAGTACAGGCTCTAGTACTGGGCCTCACCTGCATTTTCAGATTCATCCTGGCGGCAAAGATGCGATCGATCCGATGTTTTTCTTTGCTAGAAACAAAACGTTGGTTGCGGCAAAGTCCGACTCGTAAAGATGATTTCTAGCAAAGACGTTAGGTGATTTCTAGTAAAGAATTTACCGGTTAGTAGGGGCGCAAGGCCTTGCGCCCCTAAAGAATTTTGAGTAGTTTTAATATCGGAAATAGCCTTATCGAGTCTTAGGAAAATCAGATCTTGCGCCTAGTTTGGCAAAATCAAGGCGTTCTGAAGCGGATTGAGGCTGTAGGGCATGGGTTTAAAGTTACCAGCCCTAAGGGTCTTGATCCGCTCTGAGAAGGTGCCATGAAGTTGCTCTAAGGCATTACAGGCCCATTCAATATGAGCGGGCCAATGATTGGGTTCATCAAGGTCAATCTCATGGTGCGAGCAGTAAACGGCAAAGGTTTGTCCATCGGAATCGTTGCTCCAATCAATGGGGATTCCAAGGTCTGCCTCGATGGTGTCTTGCTGCTCTAGTAATAAATGAAAGTAGGGCTGGGTATCAACGCCGGAGTAAGAAAGCCCCGCATCTAAGCAAGATGCCTCGCGGTCTATGCTGACATAGAGACGAAAACCAGCACGACCAATGGCAAAGCTAATATGGTCTTCGGTGACGGGAGCACCAGGTTTGACGATGCTGCCCCGTCGCTCAAGTTGATTACAAAGGTCAGTCCAAAAGTCGAGATTTTGCTGCTGGGTGTCACTGAGGGGTTCTGGAACTGCTTCTGGGCTTTCCTCGGGTTGTGCCGTCTCTGTTTTGGCAGTCGTTTCAGGTTGCTCTGCGATGGAATGATTTGCGATGGGTTGATTTATGCTGAGTTGATCTGGGTCTTTAACTTGGGTCTCTTTAACTTGGGTCACTAAATTGAAGCGGGCGGCCATAGCGGCGTCTCCAATTCGCCACAATTCTATTTCTAGGCCAAAGAATTGAATGGTGGGTTGGGTAATCCGATTGAGCCAATTGAGGGTGGTGCGATGTTCTTGGGAAAATTGGCTGGAGATCCAGACCACTGCCGAGGCGTCGATATCTGCTGCGTAGGTAAGCAAACGACCAAGGTGTTTTTCGTCGGAGGGGTTGAGTTGATTGCCAATAAGAACCCAGCCACCTGTCTGTACATCTCGACACAGCAGATCGGACTGAAGTTCTTCGACTTGGGCTGCATCTAGCACCACCTGAAGTTCCCTCTGGATGGTGTCTCCTAAGAGCGTGAGGTTTTCATCCTGAATCAACCAGGGGATGAAGTCTGACGCTTCGGTTTGCCAATAGGTGGCTAAATCAATTTTTTCTAGACGTCCCAGGTTGGGTTTGGCCGTTGGCTCAGAGGTCATTACGCGGGATAGCCCTTGCGATACTTGCTATTTAGATCCTATAGCGTGAATCGGGATGGCTCCAAAAAATCCTTAAATTCATTGTGACATTGGGGCGGTTTGGGCGAGATGTTGAAGGGGAGTCTGGCACAACCCTCTCTCCAGTGATGGTTTGGAGCTGGCTTTTGTCCTTTTAGGGTGGAGGGAGAATATGCAATGGCGAGGGCAATGGCGATCGCCACCCACACTACAAAACAATTCCGCGTCAGCCGTAGCGCAAATTCAATGCGCTCCTGGGTAATAGGTTGAGAGGATCTGCCGAGTAAAGGCTTAAACTTGATGACGCCTTGATAGGAATTAAGCCCACCGAGCTGTACCCCTAAGATTGCGGCATAGGCACACTCACTCCACCCTGAATTAGGGCTAGGGTCTTTGGTCGCATCTCGTTTGCCTAGTCGTAAAACCGCCTGAAGTTTGCCTGAAATTCCACCTAGGGTCAAAACGTTGAGGCGACAGGGGATCCAGGTTAATACGTCGTCTAGTTTGGCACTGAACCAGCCAATGTGGGTGTAGGGGGCATGGTAGTAGCCCACCATTGAGTCAAGGGTGCTGGCGGCTTTATAGGCGATCGCAAAGGGCACTGGCCCTACATCTAGAAAAACCAGTCCCAATAGGGCATAAAACAAAGGAGCCATCACACCATCGGTGGAGTTTTCAGCCACGGTTTCTAGAACTGCCCGCAAAATTTCTAACTCTGATAGTTCATCCGTATCGCGGCCCACATATTGACTCAGCGCAGCTCTCGCATCCATGATAGATCGCTTTTTTAACGCCCTCAGTACGTCCTCTGCCGCCGCTCGGAGGCTACGCCCTGCAAAGCAGCTTGCCAACAGCACAATCTCGATCACCAAGCCAGCGGGTCTCCAGATTTGATAGGCAAGATATATCGTGCCCCAGGCCAACAACGCACTGCCTAACACCAGCCCCAAGGCTAAAAGCATTCCAGCGAATCGTAGGGAGGTTGAGCGCTTCACCCAGCGCCAGATCCAGTTGCAGTAGCGTTGAATGATGGCTCCCATAAACCGCACCGGATGAGGCCATCCCCAAGGATCACCTAGGATAAAATCAAGACCGGATGCACTGACCAACACAATGGATGTCGCAAGGGTCGGAGAAAGAAACTGCATGGAGTGTTTTAAGTGTCTGGGCTGCCCTTTGATATTTTAGTGATTACAGACCGCGCTGCCTGTGCCCAAGCAGGAAATACAGTGATTACGGCGGTAGAGCAGATTTTACAAAGCCCACTAAGCCATAGATTAGCGATTCTAGTGCGAGATAAAGCTGCGCCTCAGGCAGAAGTAGCCGAAACCATTAAAACACTCCAGCCGATGACGCAGAGGTTTGGGGCAAAATTGTTCGTTCATACCCATGTTGGACTAGCGCTGGAATTTGGATTGGATGGGGTGCATTTGGCGGGGGATGGGGATTTAGAGAGGGTGCGATCGCAGCTCTCCCCCGCCATGCTGCTCGGCATCTCCCGTCATGCCCAAGATTCCCTGGATGATGCCGACATTGGCCTTGCAGACTATGCCACCATTAGCCCGATCTATCGACCCACCTCCAAACCTGGAGATACGCGGGAGCCTTTAGGCATTATTGGGCTACAACCCTGTGTTCAGAGGAGCGTGCGTCCGCTGGTGGCTTTGGGCGGTATGCAGCCTGGGCGAGTGGCGGAGGTGATGGAGAGGGGGGTGGGGGCGATCGCCATTTCTGGCGCAATTTTACAGACTGAAGATCCGGCTGGGATGCTGAATCAACTATGTGAGGAGATTGATCGAGCAAGGCTTTTAGCGCAGACTTAAACAAAAGCAGCCCGTCCATGACAGGCTGCTCGTTGAATTGACTTGAGGCGACTTCTTAGACTAGGAAGCCGTAGCGGCAACCTTATCCATATCCATAGCCAAGAACTTCTCTAACTCCGTCAACGCATCTGCATCCACCTTGGTCTGCATGGGGCAGAACTTAGGCCCACACATGGAGCAAAATTCAGCGGTCTTATAGATATCGGCAGGCAGCGTTTCGTCGTGGTATTCCTTGGCCCGCTCTGGGTCGAGGGATAGCTCAAACTGACGGTTCCAGTCGAAGTTATAGCGGGCGTGAGAGAGTTCATCATCGCGATCGCGCGCCCCTGGACGATGGCGTGCAATATCTGCTGCGTGCGCCGCAATCTTGTAGGCAATTAGCCCATTACGAACATCTTCCGCATTGGGTAAGCCGAGGTGTTCTTTAGGGGTGACATAGCAAAGCATTGCCGTACCGTACCAGCCTGCCATTGCCGCACCGATCGCAGAGGTAATGTGATCATAACCAGGCGCAATATCGGTTACAAGTGGCCCCAGCACATAGAAAGGCGCTTCAGAGCATTCTTCCATTTGCTTGCGGACATTGAACTCGATCTGATCCATCGGCACATGACCAGGGCCTTCCACCATGACCTGAATATCATCTTCCCAAGCTCTGCGGGTGAGC
>JANLSD010000096.1:0-6082 GCA_031362245.1 Acaryochloridaceae cyanobacterium OTE_25_metabat_464
ATCGCGCTACGGATTTATCTTCAGGGGTTTGGATGAGCTGGATTGCTTTTTGGATGAATACAATGCCCAGAATGAAGGCGATCGCCCCATAAAATGCCCCAGAGGCTCCACAAGGGTACACCAGCAGCAAAGACACAGGCAGCAGCAGCAACGTGTAGTAAAAAATCTGCCATGCCGTAGACCGCGCCCCGTGAACCACAGGCATCATGGGGACATTGACCTTAGCATAGTCTTCTTCAATCATCATGGCGAGGGGCCAGAAATGGGGTGGCGTCCAGACAAAAATGATGGCAAACAGCACCCAGGCGGAGAGATTAAGATCTCCTGTTGCAGCAGCCCAGCCCACCAGCGGCGGAATTGCGCCCGCTGCGCCGCCAATCACAATATTTTGAGAAGAATTACGCTTGAGCCAGTGGGTATATACGCCGATGTAAACCGCAATGCCTGACATGGAAAGCCATGCACTCAGTAAATTCACAAACTCAGCTAAGAGGATGAAGGCTGTAGCGGCTAGGGCGATCGCAAACACCGCCGCTTGCCACGGCTGCACCCGCCCCGCTGGCAAAGGCCGAGTACTGGTGCGCTCCATGATGGCATCAATATCGCGGTCGTAGAGACAATTAATGGTGTTGGCTGAACCCGCCGCACAGGCTCCGCTAAACAGCGTGATGCAAAATTTTCCTAAATCCACCTGACCGTGGGATGCGACCCACATACTGGCTGCGGTTGTAATTAAAAACAGCAAAATCAGCCGAGGCTTCATCAACTGATAATAGTCCAAGAGCCGGAGTCCCAAAGAGGGACGGAATAGAACCGTTTCGGCAGACATAATCTTTAACATAAACACTCCACTCCCAAAAAAACGAGCCGACCGCCCATTGTTAACTGGGATTGCGGTGGCTTTGAACCCATTGTCAAAACTGTGTCCAACACCGCACCAACTCTAAAAACTACTGTGAAAGGGGCGAAGACCGAAACGAGGTCCCTACTCCCGCAACGGAAGGCAGGGCAAAAAGGTGGTGATTGGACTCAGCGCGATCGCGCAACGCCACCATACTAAACAACACCAGTGTTCCAAACAAAGTCGCACCAATAACCTGATGGGACACCGTCAGCCACTCAACCTGGAGATGAAGACGCAGGGTTGAAACCCCAATCGCAATCTGAAGCCCCAGTAGCCCCACCGCCATCCGAACCAAGCGCCGCAAAGTGGGATGGAGTGCCGCCGTTTGCCAAGCCTTATAGGCCACCCACAATACCGACAAACTGGCAGGCACTGCGCTCACCATGTGGCTATTGAGCACCTGGCACAACTGGGCAATATCCAAACATTGATGCACCGCCCACCGCGACGCCACCAACGCACCCAAAACGCTTTGGAGATAAATACACAGCGCTGCCACGCCACCGTAAAGATAAAGATTTCCCGCCACCCCTGTGCCTTGATAGGGCGCAATAAAGCTGCTGATGATCACCATACTGCAAAAAAACAGCAGCCCTGTGGCAAGGTGCGCCGTCACAATATCAAACCGCAGGAGCTGCGTGACCGTGAGTCCGCCGAGAATTCCTTGTAAAACTACAATCCCAAGACTCAGGGTGATGGAGATGGGCAACCAACTCGGCAATGTTTTGCGCGACCACCAGCACCCTACTGTTAAACCCAACATGACAAATCCGACGGAAGATGCCACCACTCGGTGAAACCATTCTAGAAAAACCTGAATATTCATCTGGGCTGCGGGAACCAAGGTGCCATAGCAAAGGGGCCAATCTGGACAGGATAAACCTGCATTCATAACACGGGTCGCGCTACCAAGGGCCATCAGGGCCAGGGTTGCAAGGGTAATGCCGTAGACGACTTTGCGGACAACAGCAAGGGTTGAAATCGAAACTGGGGCGATCCCAGCGGTTGGGTGAATTGAGCTATCAGCCATGAGTCAGTTAAAGGTAATGATTAAACCAGCGTTGGTAAAGGGGTAACAAAGCTTACCCTCAAGGACTCAAGCAACCCTCTTAGGGTTAAGGGTTGGGTAGGGAGTATATTTACTCTCATATTCTAAAGAGTTCTGAGGGGAGTCAACTGTAGCGGGTTTAGCGTTCGGGATCGGGATGGCAGTTTTCAAGGTGAGATTTCGCCCCAACTGGAGTGCTGATGCGTCAATTAGAGGTTCTCTCAGGGTGGGATCATCCCTAAACATATTTTTAGCTAAAAGCTTAAAGTCTATTCTGGGAGGGGGATGGAAGTTTTTAGAGGCTATCTATCTAGCCTTGCCAAATCAGTCTTAAGTTGGTTTGAGCGGGAATGATGGGTTCGATCCCAAAAAAAATCAGGAAAATTGTCACAACCTGTAATATGTCATGCCACTTCTTCAGAGGACTGGTTTACCTTATTAAAGTATGTTGATTCGTTTTTACGAATTTGAGCAGTACAGTTGAGTCCTATAGGTTCGCCTTCGGCTGCTAAGAGCAAAGCTTTGTAATGCCGTTCAGGCAGAGCCTGTGGGTAAAATGTAGAAACCCTACAGTCGTTTTTTCAGTACGGTCGAGGATAGCAGTGAAAGTTCCAAGTACGATAACGGCACTAGTGGTTGGGATTATCCTAACGTTGGCAAGCCTCTGGATTGGTCAAAACCACGGTTTGATGCCGGTCAGCGCATCGGTTGAGGCTAAAAAAATTGATGATTTGTTCAACGCAATGATGGCAATCTCGGCGGGATTGTTTTTTATTGTGCAGGGAGCCATCCTGTATTCGGTCTTTATGTTTCGCAAGCGTCCCGACGATGAGACCGATGCGGCACCCATTGAAGGCAACGTTCCCCTCGAAATTTTGTGGACTGCTGTGCCAACGGTGATTGTGATGTGGTTGGCCGTCTACAGTTTTGATGTGTATAAAGCAGTGGATGGTGGCAACGCCATTGGGAATAACCACATGGCCCATCAACATGCCCCCACGATGGCAAGTATGCCAGGCTCGGCAATGGCGGCAACCATGACAGGCGGCAATATGTTTATGGCCCCGCCCATTTCGGTGGGAGAAGATCTGACTCAAGCGCCTTTAGTGGTGAATGTGAGCGGGCTACAATACGCCTGGATTATGACCTATCCTGAAACGGGTATTGTGTCTGGGGAATTGAGACTGCCCCAAAATCGTCCCGTTCGGCTCAATATTTCTGCCAACGATGTCATTCATGCCTTCTGGGTGCCTGAATTTCGCCTCAAACAAGATGCGATTCCAGGCCAAGAAACCCATTTGAGCTTTACCCCGAATCGGGTAGGTACCTATCCTTTGATCTGCGCTGAGCTTTGTGGTGCCTATCATGGCGGCATGAATACCAGAGTGATTGTGCAGTCCCCTGAAGAATATCAAGCCTGGGAAACGAGCCAGAAAGCAGTTGCGTCCAAAGACCCCGTGACCGTAGCGGCGCTGATCCACGATGAGGCAATGGCTTCTCAAGTTAAGGCGATGGGTTTTGGAACCGATCACTCTGTCATGAATCATCTGCGTCATGAAGCCATCTCTATGACCGATGTGGTTCAGATTGCTCAGTCTCTCTAGGCCACAGCCCCTGAGATTAAATTTCATTTTCTGAATCTGTTTATACGTTTTTGAAGGACTGCTGTTATGACCCAAGCCGAACTGTCAGACCTAAGGCAGCTAGAACCGGAAGCGCCGGAGGTTGGCCATGGCTCTAACTGGCGCGAGTATTTCAGCTTTAGTACAGACCATAAGGTCATCGGCATCCAGTACCTGGTGACGAGCTTTGTGTTTTACCTGATTGGGGGCGTGTTGGCGGAGCTGGTTCGGACTGAACTGGCAACCCCCCAGGTGGATTTTGTGAGCCGTGAGACCTATAACTCACTGTTTACGATCCACGCCACCATCATGATTTTCCTGTGGATTATTCCTACTCTCACAGGCGGATTTGGCAATTTCCTGATCCCGCTCATGATTGGGGCACGGGATATGGCATTTCCGAAGCTGAATGCGATCGCCTTTTGGATGATCCCCCCTGCCGGAATTTTGCTGATGTGCAGCTTTTTCGTAGGGCCAGCCAGCGCCGGATGGACCTCTTACCCGCCCCTCAGCCTCACGGTGAATAAAGCAGGGGAAGCCATCTGGATTTTAGGGGTGATTGTGCTGGGAACCTCTTCGATCATGGCGGGGCTAAACTTCGTCGTGACCATCTTGAAGATGCGGATCCCCAGTATGCCCATCAAAAAGATGCCCCTGTTTTGCTGGGCGATGTTGGCAACCTCTGCCCTTCAGTTGACGGCAACGCCCGTTCTGACTGGCGCAATGATTTTGCTGGCCTTTGACCTATTGGTGGGCACGGCGTTTTTTAACCCCACGGGTGGCGGCGACCCCATTGTGTACCAGCACATGTTCTGGTTTTACTCTCATCCAGCCGTCTACATCATGATTCTGCCTGCGTTTGGCATGATCTCAGAGATTCTGCCCGTCCACGCCCGTAAGCCAATCTTTGGATACTTGGCGATCGCCTATTCTAGTATTGCCATTAGCTTTTTGGGCCTGATTGTGTGGGCGCACCACATGTTTACCAGCGGCACCCCTGACTGGCTGCGGATGTTTTTCATGATTGCTACGATGGTGATTGCCGTGCCCACAGGGATTAAGGTCTTTAGCTGGGTGGCAACCATCTGGGGCGGCAAACTGCGCCTCAACTCCGCCATGCTCTTTGCGATCGGGTTTGTCTCGATGTTTGTAGTGGGTGGACTCAGCGGCATCATGGTGGCCTCGGTGCCCTTTGACATCCACGTCCACGACACCTACTTCATCGTGGCTCACCTTCACTACGTGCTCTTTGGCGGCAGCGTGTTTGGAATCTACGCAGGGTTTTATCACTGGTTCCCTAAAATCACGGGTCGGATGCTAGATGAAACCTGGGGAAAGGTTCATTTCGCCCTTACCTTTGTCGGCTTCAACGCAACCTTTCTGCCCATGCACGTCCTAGGATTGCAGGGCATGAACCGTCGGATTGCAGAATATGACCCCAGATTTGCGGGCCTAAATCTGTTCATCACCATTGGGTCATACCTCTTGGCGGTCTCCACCGTTCCCTTTGTGATTAACGCCATTTGGAGCTGGTCTAAGGGAAAAGTTGCTGGAGATAACCCTTGGAATGCACTGACCCTAGAGTGGCTGACGAGTTCACCGCCTCCAGTCGAGAATTTCCATGTTGATCCTGTTTTGACCACTGGCCCTTATGACTATGGGTATGAGGAAGAAGAGGAAGAGGTTGCCTTAGTGTCTTGAGCGTCTCTGCCGGTTGGGTTCGGCTTCGCTCACCCGCCCTGGATTTTGGTTATGGCGTAGGGGCAGGTTTAGCTAAAGCTGCACCGCCGAAGCCGCAAAATTCAAACAAAACCTGCCCTCCATATTCTGATTGGATTAACTCACACCCCAAATCACCTGTCCCTAAGCAAGGAAAATTGGATAAAAGCCTATGCAAGGTTCCATCGCTGACCAAAGCGCTCTAGAGTTTGAGCATTCTTCCGAAGCTACTGCACCCATTGCGGCTTCGCATCATGGTGAACACCCAGATCTGCGACTGTTTGGGTTTATTTTGTTCCTGACCTCAGAAAGTATGCTCTTTCTGGGTCTGTTTGTGGCCTACCTCACCTTCCGCTCCGTCGCCACAAGCTGGCCTCCAGCGGGCACGCCAGACCTAGAACTACTGCTTCCTGGAATCAACACCGTCATCCTGCTTTCCAGCAGCCTCGTGATTCATAAGGCTGATGATGCGGTCAAAGCCAACGATGTGCCTGCAATGCGCCGCTGGTTTCTGATTACGATGGCGATGGGAATCACGTTCTTGGCAGGTCAGCTCTATGAGTATGTGCACCTGGAATTTGGCCTCAAAACTAACCTCTTTGCCAGTACGTTCTATGTTCTGACTGGGTTCCACGGTCTTCACGTCATGGTGGGCGTGATTTTGATGTCCATTGTGTTGTGGCGATCGCGCACCCCTGGTCACTACTCCTCAGAAAAACACTTTGGCGTAGAAGCTGCCGAAATCTACTGGCACTTTGTCGATGTGATTTGGGTATTGCTGTTTTTGCT
>JANLSD010000097.1:0-16353 GCA_031362245.1 Acaryochloridaceae cyanobacterium OTE_25_metabat_464
AGGAAGTACGGCTGTCATTCAGGATGCCTTTGTCTACAATCACCCACCGCGCAAAGTGAATGCTGGAAATGCCAATCAGCCTTCCCCGTGAGGTTTCTCCAGTCAGATTCACGAGCCAGAGCACCACGGTCAAGAAAAACTTATGAAAATCAGACTTGATGGGGGAGAGGGTGGTCATTGGATTGGGCAGAATGTCATTGGCATTGAGCTGATCTTCAAAAAGGGCGCAGGCTTGCATGCGCTCTTTTTGTCTAGGGAGGGGCTTGACGGTATCGCCAGGGTTATTTTGACTAGGGAATACGCTAACCCAAGACTGTAGGCCCACAGCAATGCTGCGAAGGAGTCCAACCTTGGACAAAAGCCAAGGGGGGATTGAGGATTGGGGCGCTCTCCCTGGTGTGAGGACAGCCATTTCTTTGAGCGGAGTCTCAAGATCGGCAGCATGGGCCTTGGCCAGTTGATCTACTCGTTGACGCAGGGTTTTGGCAGCTACAATTTCTGGGGCTGTGGTGTCTCGGCAACCCACATAAAATCCTTGGGCCTTGAGGGAATGTTGCAAAACAAACTGGGTAAAGGTCTCCACATCCAGGGCATCGCCAGACTGATAGCCTTCGCAATGTGACCAGATGGCATCCATCTCAACCCCCATGGTTTCAACCAGTTCTTGGAGGTAGTCGGGAATAGGGCCATCATGGTTGCTAATAAACAAGAGATGGGGTGCAATGCTCTCATCTGGGTCATCTAAAATCACCCAGCGGGCAAAGTGGGTGGAGGGTGATTTTGCAAAGCAACAGGCGTGGAAATCTTCTTTGATTTGTTGGGAAATATTTGCCAACTCTAGTTTGAGGGAATCTAATCCACTCGATCGCAGGGCGAAGATTGCTGTGAGCGGAGTCTGACCTGTGGGCGATCGCAGTGGCAATTCCTGCGGCAGTTTTGGTTTGGGCAACGATGACGACTGGTTCAATTCATTGCGCCGCTGTGCCGTCTGAGCATAAACCAATTGGCGAATGGCATTCATACTGCCCAAAGGCTCATGCTCTGGCAGACAATGCCAAGGCGTAAAAGACATCCGTTCGCCGAACGCAGGTTCTAATCCGTCATAAAACTGCTGGGGTGGAATGTGAAGGGTGGCAATCTTATATTCCGGCGCATCTTTCCAGAGGGTGGTGGGGTCTTCCAAATCCGCCACCGTGGGATACTCTTTGACCTGAATGTAAAAATCAAACCGAGCCTGCTTTTGTTGATGGGTCAAATGCTCCACCAATGCCTCTCGCAAGTAGTGGGGGGTGTAGACCTTCGGCTTCTCTGTCTGGTTGATCACACTGGGCCGCACAAAATACTTCATCGCCTGCCCTGTATTGCCCAGACAATAGGGAGTGGTGCTCCAGTAGGGCTGATCTAGAGGGCTAAATAGCCGCGATCGCTTTTTCTCAATCTTGGCCGTGATCAAAATCCATAGTTCTCTAAAGCGCCACTGACTGGGCGAAACGCTGGGTACTAAAAAGGCAATCAGCCTCAGCACAATCTTCAGGATCAGCGCGAGTTTATTGTGAGAAGGCGGTTCGGTGACGGACGGATCTTTGAGGGCCGCAACCATGTCCACAATTTGGAACAGTTCCAGGTAGGGTTCTGCCCCCTTCATGAAAAAACGCGGCGCATCAATAAAAGCAAAGTCTTGGATTCCAGTCTCTTGCTCAAGATTCAATCCATCCTGCTTTTGTGCATGCTCCGCGTCCAAAATCTTGATCGCCAGCCCATGAAGATCGCCTTTAGAATCATTCTTTTCTTTAAGGGTCGAAAACCGCACCCAGGCAGGAAAGGTCTGAACTTGACGAAACAGACCCACCCGACAAGATTCCGGTAGTTTCTCCCAGAGGTGTGGCTCTATACAAAACCGAGCCTTGACACAGCCATGCTGCTTGGAATGCTGATCGCGCTGTTTAAGACTGCCTTGCTGCCGATCAATGTGACGGGTCATGAGGGCGGCGATCGCCTCAATCGTCTTTGTATCTGGAGGGTTGATAAGCATTCTATATACCGATTAAACGCAACAAACCAACTGATAATTGAGGCAACACTGACTTAATCTAATACAGATTTTGCTAAAAATAAACGTATCTATACATAAAGAATAAAAAGGTCAGTGTTGCTTAACACTGACCTTTTTGTCATAACGCTTTATTCCGAGAGGGGATCAATTTATCCGCCCTTTTTGATTAACTCCGTCCCTGGCCCTACAGTGACAATGATCAGCTTGTCCGGTTGGATCAAGTCCTGAATGACTTGCTGTACCTGTTCTGGAGTAACGGCTCCCACCTTAGCTGGGAACTGACGGATTTCGTCTAGCCCCAAGTCCCCAACTGTCACCGCCATCATCGTTGCCGCAACGCTACTGGGGTTCGCCAAATCGACGGGATAGCTATTTTGCAGAGAGCGCTTGGCGGTTTCAATCTCCGTCGCGGTCACGCCCTGCTCACGGATCTGTTTGAGCAGAGCAATGGTACTGCTGATGGCTTTCTGCACATCCTTCGGTGCCGTTTGCATGGAGATTAAAAACGGCCCAGGGTTTTGCCCTGCCGTAAATCCGCTATAGATACCGTAGGTCAGACCTAGGCGATCGCGAATCTCCGTCCCCAGCCGACTCGACAACGTATCTCCCCCCAGGATTTGGTTCAGCACGATCGCAGGATAATAGCGAGGGTCTTTACGAGAAATGCCGTTATAGCCTAGATAGGTAACGGCTTCGGCCTTCCCAGGCAGCGCTTTACTCAAAAACGTCGTTGTCTTAGGCAGCGCCACCGTAGGAAAAGTAAAGCTGGGAGGCTGCCCCGCAGCCCGCCATTGACCCAGTGATGACTCGAACAATGCCTTTATCTGTGAAGGGTCAAAATCCCCCACCAGGGAAAGCACCGTTGTATCGGGACGATAGTAACGCTGATGAAATAGCGCGAGATCTTCACGGGTAATCCGTTTTAGGCTGTCTTCCGTCGGGAAGATATGGAACGGATGGTTCTCAGGATAAATCGCCTGCCAAAAGGTTCGCTGCCCCAATTGGCCCGGATCATCCATGCTGGCTTTAAGTCTGACCAAAGAACGTTGACGACTCAACTCAAGCTGCTTTTCTGGAAAGGTGGGATGGAGCAATACATCCGTGAGGGTCTCGACCAACAGAGGCAGATCCTCTACCAATGCGCTGCCGCCAATACTCAGCCCCTCATCCGATGCCCCAAAGCCCAAACTGGCACCGCGCTCTTCCAGCCGTTTCGCCAGCGCCAATGCACTTTTAGACTCTGTTCCATTCATTAAGCTTCCAGCGGTTAACCCCGCCATCCCCGCCTGAGCAGGGCTATCAAACATGGCACCTGCACGGATATAGCCGCTCAAGCTCACGGTTGGGGCACTGTGGTCTGGCAATAACAGCAACCTGAGTCCGTTCGGCAGCTTTACATCTAAGGGCAAGATATTGGTCTCAGTCCCTGCCCCTGTCTCCACTGGCGGTAGATACTTGGCCACTTCAGCGGGGTCTACGGGCTTGCCTGCACCAAAGTTTTCTGAAGTGCGTCCGCTGCTTGCACCAGAAGCACCAGCAGAACCGTCAGGCTGAGTGGGTTCAAAAAAGCCAATGGTTTGCTGTTCTGGATTGAGATAGGTGCGGGCCACGCGCAAAATATCGGCTGGAGTAACGCGCTCCATCGCCGCGAGGTATCGGTCAATAAAACGGTAGTCGCCCGCCACGGTTTGGTTATAGCCAAGCTGGCTGGCCTGACTAGTGATATCCTGATTGCCCAGAATCAGACCTGCCCTAAATTGTGACTTGGCCCGCTGCAATTCTTCAGGGGTGACAAGCTTTTGACGCAGTTCAGCTAAAGATGTCTGAAGCACAGTCTCAACCCGAGACAGGGGCTGCCCCGCAGCGGCAACGGCTGAAATGTTGTACCAGCCCAGATCAATCATCTCAGAGGCAGAAGCACCCACAGAACTCGCCATGCCCGTTTCCACTAAGGCTTGATACAGCCGAGAACTACGGCCCTCGGTCAAAATGGCGTCCATTAGGTCAATGGCGGGCACATCAGGATGGTTTACATCCGGTAATCGATAAACTGCATTCAACAATGCCGTACTGCCAGGTTGCTTGAGTACAATAGGCTTTTTCCCTGAAGGCCAAACTATATTGACCGGACGCGTGTTTTTGTCACTGGGTAACTGCTCGGTTCCTTTGGGGATTTTGCCAAAGGTCTTTTCTGCCAGTTTGAGGGTTGCAGCGGTATTAAAATCTCCGGTGACAACGAGGGTCGCGTTTTCAGGCCGATAGTAGGTTTTGTAATGGTTCTGAACTTGCTCAAGGGTGAATTTTTCGACATCGGCCTTGCTGCCACCCACGGGCATACCGTAGGGACTATCGGGAAATGCCGCCTTTGTGACAGCTCGCCCCAGGCGATAGCTAGGGCTGTTTTCGTAGCCTTGCAGCTCTGAAATCACCACGCGTTTTTCGCTTTTGAGCTGCTCTGGGCCAATGACGGTGTTCTGCATCCGGTCTGCTTCGAGGGTCATCAAGGCTTCTAGCTTGCGACGTTCTACGGTGCCAAAATAGGCGGTTTCGTCATAACTAGTAAAGGCGTTGGATTCACTCCCCAAGGCGCTAAATAAGCGACCAAACTGGATGGGGCGCGTTTTGGTGCCTTTAAACAGCAGATGCTCTAGCTGGTGAGAAACGCCGTTAATGCCTGGGACTTCGTTGCGTGCACCAACACGGTACCAAACCTGCACGCTGACAACAGGGGCCGTATGGATTTCCTTTGTTAATACGGTCAGGCCGTTTTTTAAGACCGTTTTTGTAACGCCTTGGGTCATGGAGGGAAAGGCGGTGGTTGGCGCGATGGCGACTGTTTGGGGCGTAGCGGACTCTTGGTGCGTGGCGATCTCCTGATCTACTAGCCCTGCACTAATCCCCTTCCCACTAAATAGGGTCAGATTGCCCAACAGCAAGCTCACCAACAAACCGATCAGGAGGTAGGGGCGTAGTTTCATAAATAGCGACATTTTGATAGGTATCCAAAATAAAAGCGGTTAAGCGTTAAGGCAGCATTAGGGTGCAATAAACAGTCGAGTCATCGGTTTGACGCCAGTCGCCGTATCGTCCGCATGGTTGAGATAGCCTGCCAGCTTCTGGGTGCCAGATTTATAGGTCGCAGGGTCATAGAGCCGAAAGGCATCTTGAACCGTGCGCAGAAGCGAGTAGTGGTTGTAGGGCGTGTTGTCTATTACTCGTCGTCGTCCGTGGCTGGTAATGACGACCGTCGCAATATGCCCCCCGCCAAAGTTGGCTTTGCTTTTGGGGTCGTTACCACAACAGCCTTGATCAAAGGGTGGAATAAAGTTGTCTTCATCAAAGGTGATGATGATTGCATTGTTGCCCTTCAGCCAGAAGGGAGCCTTGGTAATTTTATTAACCAGTGTGGCAACCACAGCATCTCCCGTTTTTAAAAGTTGCTGATTGTTGGGGTCAACCTCATTGGTTGCGACCATGCCACTGTCGCAGCCCTTCACAGAGCCTAGGACAAGTCCATGCATCTCGTTACACTGATTGGGGACAATGTGGCTATAGTTGGGCAGTTTTCCGTTGGCAATGTCGGCATCCAACTGCTCAATGCCCACAATTTTCTGCGCTAAGTCAGGATCGTCTTGGGCCACTTTAAAATTCATGAACCCATTATGCTTTGATGCATAGAGGGCATTGGTCGATTCTGGCTCTGCTTTGGGGGGAAGTGCAGGGGAATACACTGCTTTAATATTTTTAGGCAGGCTTTCAAAATAACCTTTCCAGGTGCGTCCTGTGGCAGCGAGCTGATCGAGTAGGCTTGGGTTTGTGACGGTATGGTCTGTATAGTCCGGCTGATCGGCGTGGAAACAAAAGGGGCGGGGGTCTTTGGGTTTGCAGTAATAGACATCGTCATCGTGAATGCCGAAGGTGCTGCCGCCAATGAGGGCGGCGTAATTACCTTCGCTGGGATGGACGTTGCCATAAAAGCGAGTGGCTAAACCGTTGGCTTTGGCGAGGCGATTGATGTTGGGGGTATAGCTTGGCCCAATGATTTGCTCGTAAGACTTATTTTCTTCAATGATGATAAAAATATGGTCGTACTTAGGGATCGCCAAGTCTTCTTGGGTCGGCGTAGCTTCCGATGCGCTGGATAAAAGCGAACAGGAGGCGATCGCCCCCCCTAGGCTCACCCAAACCAATGGTACTGAGGATTTTTTTGCCTTTCGCATCATAAAACACATGGATTGAAACCAGATACTTAGCGTTTGAGGAAAACCCATAGGGGACAGAAACCTGCAACAAAGATCTGTGGACAATGGCTCCGACAATTCTACTATTATCAGCATTGGTGGTGCAGAAAGCTCGTAAAACCTTGATGGGAAAAGAATTTTCACGAGATCGGGCTTATAAACCACGCACGCTAAAGACCATTCACATTGAGAACATCCAGAAGCAGAAATTCCAAAGCACTATGAGCATGTTGAAGCGGACTCACGGGGTACCCAAAGGAAAAGGCAGATATCGACATTGGGTTTGGCTGCCTATTGCGGTCGGGGTTGTAGCGGTTAAATTCAGTCCGCAGCTTTTCGACTGGCTGATCAAGGTAGAGCCACCATCTCCTGAGATAGCCCAGTTGGCTCGGGCTGCCACCATGACAGAGGAAGCTCAACAGTTGTTCTATCGGCAAATGCCCATCATCCAACCCAAGCAGGTATTCTTCCAGAGCTGTCAAGAACCTGGCAAATCCGATGAAAGCCAGATTATGCTGGGCTGCTATCGCAGTAGCGGCGGCACGGGCAACATTTTTATTCAGGCTATCACCGATACCCGCTTCGACGGCCTGATGGATGTCATCGCGGCGCACGAAATGCTCCATGTCGCCTACCATCGACGACTCAGCCAATCGGAGCGGGATTGGCTGGCTCCTCGCCTCAAGCAAGCCGCACATCGTGTGAAAGATCGTCATCTTTTGGCGGTGCTAAAACAATATGAGACAACGGATACTGAGCGATATATCAACGAATTGCACTCCCACCTGGGTACCGAACTCGATGATTTGGGAGATGTGAAATTGGAGGAGTATTATGGTCGGTATTTTGCTGATCGGCACCGAGTGGTTGCTTTTTCCGAACAATCTCAAGTCGCTCTGCGCAAACTTGATGCTCAAAACGATCGGCTCAACGCAGATATTCTGTCCTTGGAAGCAAATCTGAAGACGGGTAAGGCAGACCTCAAGACCGATGAGCTAAAGCTGGCCTCAGGCAAGGAAAATTTAGATACACTTCGGACCAATTTAAATGACTTTAGGGCACAAGTGGAACAAGCCTATGGTCAGGGTAAAGGCTCTACCACCTTGGAAAATCAATTTGAGCAAATGAGGTTAAATTTTAACCAGCAGGTGATCGACTATAAAGAACAGGCGAACCAGTACCAGGATAAAGTTGATCTGTATAACCAGCAGGTTGATCGCTACAAGCAACAAGTCAGTGCCTACAATAAAATCATCGGAGAAAAACGCTTACTCTTGGGAGAGTTGAGTCCCAAACCTTTGGCAAAATAAAACCGTCGCAGCGCTCTGTTTGCGATCGCCCCGCAACTGCCACAATCATCCGATCTAGAGCGAAAGCGACGGTTCTAACCAGCCTCCAAACTCCTCCACAAACCTCCCCGCCTGAATTGCAGCTCTAATTCGCTGAGTAAAACGCACCAGCTCAGTAATATTATGGATACTCAGTAACGTATAGCCCAACAGCTCCCGCGATCGCAGCAGATGACTCAGGTAAGCCCGAGTAAAGCTCTGGCAAGTATAGCAAGGGCAACCTGCATCCAACGGCGTAAAATCTTCCCTAAATTTTTGATTGCGTAGGTTCCAGCGTTCACCCCCCACCAGCGCATTGGCATGTCGCGCCAGCCGTGTAGGAATCACACAGTCGAATAGGTCAATACCTGCGGCGATCGCCTGGGCCATTTCCCGATACGTCCCCACCCCCATCAAATAACGGGGCTTATTGGGCGGCAACAACGGCGTCGTCGTCTCCACAATTTTCTGGATCAGCTCCGACGGTTCCCCCACGCTCACCCCACCGATCGCATAGCCAGGAAGGTCAAACTCAATCAGTGATCGTGCGGATAACTGCCGCAAATCTAAATACACTCCGCCTTGGACAATCCCAAACAGCGCTTGATCCGTCCGTTGATGGGCTTTAATACATCGATCTAGCCAGTGGGTGGTGCGGTGTAGCGCCGTTTCAACTGTTTCACGGCTAGCAGGATAAGGTGCACATTCATCAAAGGCCATAATCACATCCGCACCCAGGGCATTCTGGATTTCGATGGATTTTTCCGGCGTCAGATGGATGAAGTGACCATCTCGCGGCGATCGAAAGGTCACACCTTCATCATTAATTTCCCGCAGTTCACTTAGGCTAAACACCTGAAACCCACCAGAGTCGGTCAGAATTGGCCCTTGCCAGTTCATAAAGGTGTGCAGTCCACCGGCCTTCTGCACAATCGATTCACCCGGCTGCAAGTGCAGATGATAGGTATTGGCCAGCACCATCTGTGCCCCAGTCTCCGCCAACTGAGCCGGAGTAACGGTCTTCACATTCGCCAACGTGCCCACAGGCATAAACCGTGGGGTTTCCACGATGCCATGAGGCGTATGAAACACACCCGCCCGCGCTTTAGTATGGGGGCAGCAAGTTTGGCATTCAAATTGAAAAGAATGATTCATCTAAACGCCCACATGATGGCCTAAAGCCAACCCTGCCACCAACATCCCCAGCACCAAAAAGGGCTGAGCGCTGGCCTGATACTTCACATCATTCTTGAGTGGATCTCTCAGGAAATACATATCCTGGAACGTAATCTGCGGAATGATGAACAACAGCAGAATGGTCGCATACAGATTTTCATGAATATAGATGAGGTATCCTCCCATCGCCGCTTGGAAGATATCAATCATGAGCACGCAAATCCAGGCTGCTTTTTGCACCCCAAACATCACGGGCATAGACTGGAGACCGAACTGGCGATCGCCCTCCACACTCTTGAAGTCATTCACAATGGCAATCCCCAACCCAGCCAAACTATAAAACAGCGTTAACACCACAATCGTTGGGGTTAAAGTGCCGAACAATGCTTGACCCGCCCACCACGGCAGCGCAATATAGCTTGCGCCTAACGCATAGCTACCCGCCCAGCCATTTTGCTTCAGCTTCAGGGGCGGTGCAGAGTAAATGTAGGAAATAAACGAGCCAAATACTGCCAAAGCCAACAAAATGGGAAACTCGTGCCCCGCCCATAGATCCAACCCGTAGGCAACCCCCAACCCAGCCAACAGCAACACCCAAATTTGGACAATCACCTGAGGCAGCGGAATCGCCCCAGACGGAATGGGGCGGTAAGGCTCATTTACCGCATCAATCTCGCGGTCATAGTACTCATTAATGGTTTGGGTATAGCCCGCCAGCAACGGCCCAGACATCAGCATGCAGGCCGCAGAAATCAGCGTATTTTCAATGCTCCAGGTGTAGTGTCCCGAAGACGCCGCGCCGCACACCACACCCCAAATCAGCGGAATCCAAGTAATGGGCTTCATGAGCTGAAGCCGGATTTTCCAAATATTGGTTTCGCCTGACTTAGCACCCTTCATGCCCAAGAGCTGACGGGTGGTGCTTCCGGCTTGGTCTTCGACCACCTCAAGGGGCGCTGGCACGGGGACAGTCTGGTCTTCGGGCGGGACGGGGTTATCAGAATGAGTCATAGCAGTTAAGGTGAGAGACCGTTCGGGACATCGTGGCCTGTAGCTCTCACCTATTCTGCCAAGTTCTGGCCTACTTTCCAAGGGATCATATTATATCCAACCCCTTTTTAAGGGCGCAAGGCATTGTGTCCCTAGGAAACGATCGCCTTTTTGATAGAAATCACCTAACTACAAGAACGATACTTGACGTGGTAAACCAATCCACGATGGGCCAAATCAAAGGAGTCTACCGTTGCCATCCCTGAACCACGGGCTGTCATGGATGCATTCACGCGCATATTTACACTGTCTCCACAACGTGTCCAAACATCGGCAACCGTCACTAAACTATCCCGCACGTTGTATTCCGTTTCTCCACGAAATGTACGAGAAAACTGAGGGCCACGAGCACCTGCAAAGAAGTATTCAGCTCGGAGATTTCCTGTGGTGGAAGGGGCAACATAACCGCGATAATCCGCATCATAGAGGGAAACTTGGAAGCCTTGAGGCACACGAATAGGGATGCTCAGATTACAGCTTTTACGACTTTGACTTGGGTCGTTTCCAAGGGCCGAAAATTTATCAAATAAGATACTCAATTCTTGACCATCTGGGCTAACACTGACGCTAGCCGACTGGTCAGGACATCCGCTGCCACCATAGCTTGCGCCTAAAATTTCAACTTTTTGGGCAAACGCAGGGCTTATTGCAGTGGTCACTAATACAGAGGCAGCAAATAAAGCCTTTGAAACATTCATTACGGGTATCCTTGACTTTAGAGGGTTAGTTTTAACAAATACGACACACTGAAGCGAGGCTGTAACAATAAGCCTTGATTGATGGATCGATAATCCATTGCGTCAGACAAAAAGTAACGCAATCAAAATCAAGAGCTAGACACGAATGCCCTAACTCTGCAACGCTTTTGAATTGAAATTATTCCTGAAAGCGTTGCTTTTTGCTTATGGTTTTATGAAGCCTTCCGATTCCAGAAAGTTCCTGCCGATTCCAAATGCTTTAGGATAAGGGATAGCGATCGCCCTTCTATTTGAATCTACGGTTTCATGGTAAAGCGCAAAAAAAGCAAAGGTCTGAAGTGGATCAAAGAGACCCTTGACCTAAGTCCTGATCATCGTTGGAACTCAAACCCTGGCTACAAGGTATTTGTGGCGGGTCGGGGTGCAGTGCGAATTGATGTGCCAGCAGACTGGGTTTTTGAGTCAGACGATAAATCCTTTCGGTTTTTAGACGGTGCTCCACCCAATGACAACTGTCGCCTTGAGGTCTCCTTTAATCTGCTGCCGCCCAATGACTGGAGCCTATTTCCTCTTAAGCGCACCCTCAAAAAAATTGCGCAGGATGACGAACGCGACCTGATTGAAGTGGGGGAAGTGATCACGGTTCCTCGGCAAACGGCCCGCATTGTCTGGATCGAAATTAAGTTTATGGATGAGGTTGAGCATCGCGAAGCGTTCTCTCGGATCTGTGTTGGCATTGGCTCCAATGTCCAGTGCCTGATCACCTTCGACTTTTGGGTGGATGAGGCCGATAAATTGACGCCCGTGTGGGATGAAGTGATGCGATCGCTCACCCTTGGCCTGTTCATTAGCGACCCCAGGACAGGCATGGCCCTTCCTGACTAAGCAAGCACACATTTTATACGGCAGTTTAACCGACTGCTGAACCTTCGGGAATAGGAATCATTTCTTCCAGGTCAACCTCTAAACTATTCCATCCTTCTTGACGGGCATCTGTAATCAGCCAATCAAGGGCTGCTGCGCGAACGTCAATAGCAGCGCCTGTTTTGTCTACGCAATAGCGCCCATATACGAGTTTATCCACCAGTCGAACGTTGGGACCTAAGCGGGAATACTCAAAAATCACGCTATTGTCTACCGTCGCACCGCCGCAAATATAGCAGTTGGGACCAATCATGGCAGGGCCAATAATCCGAGCGCCATCCTCAATTCGGGTCATCCCACCAATATAGACGGGACCTTGGATGTCTACTTTATCCCAATTTACAGATACATTAAGGCCCGTATAAATACCAGGGGCCACCTCTCGGCCTGGAATCGAAACGTTTTTGACTTCTCCTAGCAGCACGCTGCGGATGGCATGCCAATAGTCCGGTACACGGCCAATATCCACCCACTGAAAATCCATTGCAATGCCGTAGAAGGGTGCGCCCATTTCCACTAGCTTTGGAAACAAATCGCCCCCAATGTCATACATACAGTCCGAAGGAATGTAGTTGAGCACCTCCGGTTCAAAAATGTAGATCCCTGTGTTGATATTGTTGCTGAGCGCGTCTTCTACAGCAGGTTTTTCCTGGAATGCCTTAATCCGGCCTTCGTCGTCCGTCACGACTACGCCATAGCTGGAAACTTCGCTAGGGTCTACGGTTTTCATGACGACCGTGGCGATCGCCCCTTTCTTACGATGCCATTCCAGTGCTGCCGTCAGGTCTAGGTCAATCAGGGCATCGCCACATAGCACAACAAAGGTATCGTCAAAGAAGGGCGAAAAGTCCTGAATGCGACGCATGCCGCCCGCAGATCCGATAGCATCTCCAACCAACTGACCGTTCTCAATCCGGCCTTCAAAGGAGTAGGCAATTTCCACCCCAAAGCGTTGCCCATCTCGAAAATAATTTTCAATTTCTTCGGCTAAGTGACTAACATTGACCATAATTTGGTCACAGCCATGATTTCTGAGCAGCTCTACCAAAAATTCCATCACGGGCTTTTGGAGAATTGGAATCATGGGCTTGGGGGTTGTGTAGGTAATTGGACGAACACGGGTTCCCTTCCCAGCCGCTAAAATCATAGCTTTCATAGGCGCTGATTAATCTCTAGTACGTATATGGATGTCTTATAAACGCGGATTTGAAGCAAAGCTTTACATGAGTAAACCTTTCGATGAGTAAAGTTTTTTATCATCATAGTTTACCCGTTTTAGTTTAGACCTGGGGTCGTCTTTGGCACAAGCTTATTACAGGGCATAAATATGTCCATTAATTAAAAGTCGGGTAATCCCTTTGGCGGAAAGTTGGGTACAGGCAGATCGCAGCATATTGCCATTGGGAACCTTAATAATGCGCTGCGTCCGGTGGGAAAATCGACGGGCAATACGATGGTTGTCAAACACGGGCAGCGTACAAGACTGAACTTCATCGGCAGGAATTTGACCCAAATCGCCAAAATCCTTGAGTGGTCTGGTCACTAGCTCTGCGGTTCGATCCACCACGATGTAGCAAATTTTGGGCAACACCGCCTGGGCAAATGGCATGACCTCAAGCATGGTCTCTGGCTGAAGCTGGAGTGCTCCAGTCAATGAAAATTCTTCAGAATCATCCTCGTCACCATCGTAGTCATCGTCATCAAAGTCGTCACCATCGTCATCAATATCATCGTCTTCCTCTTCTTCGACGGTGGTGTTGGCAAAGGAAGACGTTAAGGTTGACCCCAAATCTGTCAAAATGGCGCTCATTTCTTCTTGGGGTGGGGTGACGGAGCGGAGTTGGGGCGATAACGGAGCGCCTGCCAAGTCAAGAGTCTGGCTGGATTCTGCTTGAGCACGAAGCGCCGCAATTTTATTGAGATTATCTTCAAGGGAGTTACCGCTCCAGAGGTGATGGGTCGCGTCTGGAGGCTCTAGATTCGCGTCTCGAATAATTTTTCGGGTGGGTGGCGCAATGGAACGTGACTCAATTACGTTGACAGGTACTGGAGGCGCTTCAATGTCTTGGATCGGAGTGCTGGAGATGGCTGGCTTGAGAATGAGCTTCGGTTTTTTATCTAGGATAATAACCTTTGCTGCGGGAGCAGGTTCTGGGGCTGGTTCGGGTTGAAAATCACGATCAGCAGGGGGTGCCGCTGTGGACTCTGGGTGAGCCGTTATCGCCTCCGTGACGCTGAACTCTTCAGCCTTAGACTCCTCAACCCTAGAGTCGGCTGACTGCTTCAATAAGCGTCGAATGGTAGAAGAACTGACTTGATAGCGCTCTGCTAAGCCAAGAATCGTGTCCTGTTGCTGCTCAAAACAGGACACAATTTCTTGCTTTTCGAGATCAGACAGTTTGCTCCGAGTCATTTGAACCTATGGTTACTGCAAGTGGGTGCAGGAAAACACACGATGGGCTTCCCACACCCTATCCTAGCTTTTGTTCAGTCGGTTTTTCCGAGTTCTGAGGGAGTTTTCTGATGGGTTGCCCACTCAACTTGGCGAAGTATCCCCCGCAGTAAGGCGAGTTCTGATGGGGCAAGCTGCGATCGCAGGGCTATCTGCCGGATTTTCTGCATCCGGCTAGATGCGGTGTGGGGGTACAAATAGCCAATATTGAGCAAAACAGAGGATAAATGCTCGATGTATTGATCAATCGCCTCCATCGGGGCTAGATCTAGATTTTCCTGCACCAAGACGGGGTGCGGCTGGGGTACAGACGGAGTATAGACACTTTGGTAAAGCTCATAGGCGCAGACCGCAACGGCTTGGGCCAAGTTTAGAGATGAATAATCTGGCGAACTGGGGATACCTACAAATCGTTGAGCATAGTTGAGTTCCGCGTTGGACAAGCCCCGATCTTCTGGGCCAAAAATCAGGGCAGAGGGGAGTTCTAGCAGCCAGGGAAGCGCATCACGGGGTGGCTCTAGGGGAGCCGCAGGGACAACATCACGGGGACGGGCAGTGGTGGCGATCGCCCTAAAGCATCCCTCTAAAGCCAGCGGGACCGTCGCGACCTGCTGAGCGGTTTCTAGAACATCCGCAGCATGAACCGCCATCTGTCGTGCCTCATCTCCCAAGGGGTCGCAGTGGGGATTGACTAACACGAGGTTCCGTAACCCCATATTTTTCATCACACGAGCCACGGATCCAATATTGAGTGGCCCTGCGGGTTCTACTAAAACAATGCGAATATTGTGCAGTCCTGCGCCCATGAAACCTTGCGATGAAAACTTGTGATGAAACCTGTTTGCCTGTTGATTCTAAGAGATTGAGGCCGCGATTGTGCCGATCCAATCCCCTAAAATCCGCTTGCTAAAAGTCGCAGGTCTGCTTCAGTTTGCTGTCCCAGAAATTCAGTGAGCCATTCTTTGACGTGGTAGGTGGCCCGACAGTCATCTTCGTTGTATAGCACGATGTCATTTAAGATGTCTTCATTACCCGTCTCCAGCCATTCACTGTACCAACAGATGGCCTGTGCTCCATTGGCGGCACTATTGCGCCACTCAAACCCCAGCCATCGTGCAATCAGTTTAAGGGTATAGCTTTCAATGGGTAAAACCACCGTGCGCGTTACCCATTCATGAAGATCAAAAAAGCGCGGTTGCACGGACGGGATAAATCCATCGGGTGCGCCATAGAGCCTTGCCAAACGAGTGACGGTTTGAACTTCGTAGGCGCAAAAGTGAAAAATAGGCGCATCGGGATAACGCTGAAATAAAAACACCAAGTCTTGCCATGCCTGCATTTCTTCTTGGGGTTCCTTGGCTAGAAAGGGATAAAACTGCTGCTGGTTATGAACCCGATCCACCACTAAGATGCCGTGAAGATACACCAAATCAAGCCCTGGCTCGGCTTCAATGTCGAAGTACAGCTCAATGGGCGCTGTGGGCAGCGTGTCAAAATCTTTAAAATCTCTCGCACTATCTAATAGAACAGGCTGTTGATAAACAAAAGACTGTGCCTGAGACACCAGCTTACTAGAGATGTCATGGCCCAAACCCGTTTTGGCATGGAGATGGATGGGGTCAGTTTCGGCCAAAATTTCGGCGGTTGCTAAGTGATGGGCCTGAAGCACTGGATAACGGGTGGGGGTGACGCCTGGTAGTAGCGAGAGATGATTTGCAGATTGGGCGATCGCATAGCAGTGATCAAACCACACGCACATCCCACATCGATTGCGGGCAATGAACACCTCCGGCTCCTGGCGATCAAGCAGCATCTCTAAAAGATCATCGCGCAGCGCTTCCATTTGAGGCATCACCTTGGGTAGGTCAATGGCATACCAACCCTTGTCTTTGAGATAGAGCCAAGCCACTTCAGTTTGCACCTGCTGCACTTCACTCAGAACATCCGCCCCAAAGGCACTCAGAATCTGATACTCCAACTTAGGACGCTTGCTGAGCTTGACATCCACAGGCACATACAGCCAATCCCCAAATACAGAAACCCCAGACCTGCGGATTAGCAAATCTGGGGTACTCACAAAGCTATATTGGTCGGTTCTGGAGCTATGCAACACCCCATTGCGGATGACGGGGACACCCTGATACATGAGGTCTAGGGTCGCAGCGCCTCCAGCTTGCCAGTCATGGCGGGGATATTTGGGCTGGACGATGGGCTGGTCAAAATTCAGGCTATCCTGAAAACGCTGTTTATCTTGACCCAACTTAAGCAAAAAATCGTTAACCTGACCGCGAACGCTTGCCTCGCCATACATCTCTAGAAATGCTTGTCGATGGCAGCGTTGAAAGTTAAGCAGCAGTTGATCCGTAAGCAGCATGCTGAATCGGTCATAGAACCTGTAGGCATCTTAACAAAACATTCCATTTCTCGGGCA
>JANLSD010000105.1:0-5739 GCA_031362245.1 Acaryochloridaceae cyanobacterium OTE_25_metabat_464
CGCCGCCCTCAGGTTCGTTGTCCAAACTGTGATTCTCTCGAACGTCATCGTCTACTCTGGTTAGCGCTACAACCAGTCATTGCTGCTTCTAATACTAATAAGGGCCACAAACTATTGCATGTGGCACCAGAAGCATGTATTGCCTCTCCTCTAAAGCAACAATACGATTACCTATCGGTTGACATGGATCCAGCAAAAGCCATGCAGCAGATGGATATTTGCCAAATTTCGTTACCTGACACAAGCTTTGATGCCATTATTTGCAACCATGTCTTAGAACATATCCCCGACGACATGAAAGCGTTACACGAGCTATACAGAGTCCTCAAACCCACTGGGTGGGCTAGTATTCAAGTTCCAATGGTGGGAGAACAGACCCAAGAAGATTTGACCATCACCGATCCCAAAATTCGGGCAAAGTTATACGGTCAATCCGATCATGTCCGTCAATATGGCCGAGATTTTCGGCACCGCTTAGAATCTACGGGATTTCAAGTTACGATCATTTTAAAAAGTGAATTGGTTCAGTCTGAGGATATAAAAAAATTGTCTTTAGATTGTGAGTCTGAGGTTTGGCTCTGCCGGAAATGAGAGGAGTAGTTATCGATCTGAACTATTTTTTGTACTCAAAATTTTATAATAAATCCTATAAATCATGTTTAATAATTGGATCAACCATGAAGAAGCATTTTATCTATTCAATAAAATCCGTAGCGATCCGCAAAGAATCCTGAAATTTGCCTCAAAACTTTATGCAAGCGACTCTGAAAAAGTAAAAAATACTTGGTCAATGACAAACATCCCTCCAACCAATTGGTGGGATATTCCGGCTGTACAATCCAGATGGAATTATCTTGTGTCTGGAGATCAAAATATTGATTACAACGATTACATTTCTGAAAAGCACCTTAAGGAAAAATCCTCATTGCAAGCCTTATCGCTTGGTTGTGGAGGAGGCGAAAGAGAGTTGAGGTGGGCTGAGACGAATAAATTTAATCTTATTGATGCCTATGACCTATCATCAGAACGAATTGACTATGCAACTCAAATTGCGAGTCAAAGTAGTTTTGGCAAACGACTCAACTATCAAGTTGGCAATATTTATAAAATCGATATAAAAGATAATTATTATGATGTTGTTTTTGCAGAACAATCTTTACATCATTTCTCCCCTTTGAAAGACCTATTAGTAAAGATCGATGGAACGCTTAAGCCAGATGGATATTTCATTTTGAGTGAATTTGTAGGGCCTACACGCTTTCAATGGACGAATAGACAGTTAGAAATTGTAAATTCTCTTTTATGTATTTTCCCTGATAAATACAAGAAGCTTTGGAATTCTAACTCAATAAAACCAAAGGTCATTAAACATAGTCAGTTGAGTATGATCTTGAGAGATCCTTCAGAAGCGATCGAGTCATCCAATATATTGCCTTTACTGCATGAAATATTTGATGTGGTCGAACTCAAGGGATATGGTGGATCTCTTTTGCATTTGCTTTTTGGCGGAATTGCACACCATTTTTTGACGCCAGATCATGAAGGTCAGGAATTACTAAGGATATGTTTTGAGATGGAAGATTTCTTGATCGAGGCTGGAGAAATTAACCATGATTTTGTGGTTGCTGTTTGTAAGAAAAGGGTTTAAAACTGAGAAATTTTTCATTTTCCCTTCAAAGCTGTTGTAGTAAGAAAAAATCATGGTGGCTGTCAGTGTCGTTATTCCCACTCGAAATCGTTCATCCCTGGTCGGTGTTGCGGTAGAAAGCGTTCTGCAACAAACCTGGATGGACTTAGAGGTAATTGTCGTTATTGATGGCCCAGATCCAGATACTGCAGCGGCTTTAGCGCAACAGACCGATCCACGACTACGGGCGATCGTCTTGCCCCAAAGTGGTGGTGCGCCCAAGGCCAGGAATACAGGTGTTCAGGCGGCTTTTGGAGATTGGGTTGCATTCTTGGATGACGATGACGAGTGGTATCCGAACAAGTTAGAAACTCAGCTTCAATTGATCCAAACCCTCACTTGTCTATACCCGATCGCAGCTTGTCGAATGACAGTGAAAACGCCGCGTGGAGAATTTATGGTGCCACGACGTTTTCCCGAAGTAGACGAATCTATCAGCAATTACCTTTTTCTCCGACCCAATTTTATTCAAGGGGATGGATTTTTTCTGACCTCAATGTTGCTAACTCGTCGGCAACTAATGCTAGAGGTGCCCTTTCAGGAAGGATTAAAAATGTGCCAGGACTTAGATTGGTTGTTGAGGGCAATGCAGATCAAAGGCGCTGAATTACATTTTGCACAAGCCTCTCTGGGGACTTGGAATTTGGATGAAGATCGACCTCGAATCGGAACAACAGGACAGTGGCCCATTCTTTTTGATTGGATTCAGTCTTGCCGACAGCAGAATCTTGTTACGCCAGAAGCCTATGCAGCATTTCTGATGACTCAGGTCAATTCGTTAGCGTCTGCTAGCAGAGATTGGCAAGGATTAAAGACTATCCTGATTGCTGCCTGGACGGAAGGAAAAGCCTCATTCAAAAGTTATGCATTATTGATGAGTATGTGGATTGTGCCGACGACACAACGACGCATTCTCCGTGATGCACTTTTACAGAGTCCTCTGCGTCATTTGAGAGTGCGGCATGAGCGTTGATATTGTCTTAGCCACCTACAATGGCGATCGCTATTTAGAAGCCCAAATACAGTCCATTCTGACGCAAGACTATCCTGATTGGCGTCTTCTGATTCGGGACGATGGCTCGTGCGATCGCACTCATGAAATTATCCAAGACTATCTACAACGAGAGCAAAACCGTCTGCAATGGATAAATGCAGGAGAATCTGAGAATGTTGGTGTCACTCTAAATTTTAATCGCTTGCTTGAGCAATCTTCAGGCGACTATACATTTTTGTGCGATCAAGATGATAGTTGGCTACCCCAGAAAATAACGGATAGCTTACAGACTATGCAGCGCCTTGAATCTCAGTGGGGGGCAGAAACACCCATTTTAGTTCATAGCGATCTTAGCGTTGTAAATGAGCAACTCGAAGTACTGCATTCCTCATTTTGGCGATCGCACAACCTCGATCCCGCTTGCAATTCCTTACAGCATTTGCTGATACGGAATCACATTACAGGCTGTACTATTGCGATCAATAAAGCCTTGCGGGAGCTTGCATTACCCATTCCCCAATCCGCGTTTATGCATGACTGGTGGTTAGGTTTAGTTGCAACAGTCTTTGGCAAAATTTCTTACTTAAAACAACCCACTATCTTATATAGGCAACATCAGCAAAATCAAGTGGGAGCGCAAAGCCAAAAATGGCACTATATTACTTCACGTTTGCAACAGCCTCAAAGAATCCGAGAATATTATAGAAAGACACAAAAACAAGGTAGAGTTTTTTTCGAGTGTTATGGCACTCAACTCTCTAATAAGGATAGAAAAATCCTATCTACTTTTATTGATTTAGAGAACTTGTCCTTTTTCCGTAAAAGACAATTAATTTTTCAGCATGGACTTTTTGATATAGGTCTAGCTCGAAACCTAGCACTACTGAGCTTAATCTAAATATTGTGCCTGAATTACTCTTGTCTATTATTACAGTCACCCACAACAACTATGGGATGGCTTTAGCTAAAAGCCGAGACCTGCTCAAACTAACGTGAGCGAATCGCCTTAAGAAACGACTTGACGGCCTGAGGCTGATTGTGCGGCAGCACATACTGAGCCAACACTCCAAAATCCAAACCTGGGAAAAATGGGCTGTAGGATACCTCTTCATACGTTGTACCCCTCAAATCATAGAGCGTGAGTTGATTATTCTGCCAAATCAAAACCTCTGGAACCCCCAAGCCCTTGTAGATGGCTAGCTTATTGATACCCCCACTCATCAAATTTATCTCAATCGCAAAATCTGGTCGATCCTTAAGCGTATCTATGCAGTAACACTCATCCGGTTCTAATCCCTGAGCCTTTGCCTCACTCCGAAACGTCGTCGATCCATAGCCATGAAGCACAATATCAGCTTCCTCCGCATAGCGCTCTAGAAGTCGTGCAATGACCGTTTTAAGCATTTCATGTTCAGGAGAGGGCATAAAGATTTCCAGCATTCCCTCACAGTAGAGCAGTCGTAGTCCAGGGTGATCTCCCAGCGTTCCTAATAAACTCTCGTACTGGGGCCAAGTCACGCTAGATAAAAGAACCCGCTGTTCTTCCATCGGAGGGAGTGGAAAATGGATTGAGCGCGTCATAAGAAATATCGCCCAGCCTAACTTCAATTTCCATTGTAACCTTACCAATTTCCCTCTAACCCCAAGCGAAGCATCAGGTCATCCCTGGGTAAGATAAGTGTAGAACTAGCAATAACCCACAAAATCTAGACTCAGTAGATCACAAATAATGACTTTCCCAGGAAACGGTTACACTCGATCCCCCTCAATCCCCCTTTTTAAGGGGGACTTTAACTCTGAAGCCCCCTTTTCTTGGCGTAGCCGCTCTGAAAGAGCTAGGGGGTTGGGGGATCGAGTGTAAGAAGTTTTCGATCTACTGAGACTGATTAAGCTTGCGACAAGGTTATGAATTCTTTTCCCCTATCCATCATCACCGTTACCCACAACCACGCCAACTACATCGGGCGATGTCTGGATGCCCTTGTCCCTGAAGTGAATCGAATTGGTGGCGAAGTAATTGTTGTTGATAACCGATCAGATGATGAAAGTGCGGCGATCGCCCGTCAACACCCTACCGTCCAACTCCACGTCAACACAACGCGCCAAGGATTTTCCGCCAACAACAATTATGGGATGGCCCTAGCCAAAGGCCGCTACCTGCTTTTACTCAACCCAGATACAGAAGTGAAAGCAGGCGCACTGGAAACCCTCATCCAGTTTATGGATGCCCATCCCAACGTTGGCATGTGCGCCGCACAGCTTTTATTCCCCGATGGGACAATTCAGCCTTCCCCTCGCCGATTTCCAAGCATTGGCTCAGTCTTAGCACGGCGCACCCCGCTAAGATTTTTTCTGCGGCAATCCCAACTCAATCAACACCACCTCATGCAGGACTTAGACCATTCCAAAATTCAGTCAGTGGACTGGTTGCTGGGAGCCTGTATGTTCATTCGCCGAGAAATCTTAGACACCGTTGGCCCTCTCGATGAAGGCTATTTCCTATACGTAGAAGACATCGACTGGGCGCGTCGAATGCATAATGCGAATTGGCAAATTTACTATGTTCCCACCGCTCAGATTATGCATTATCACATTGCTGTAAGTGATAAAAAACTTTTAAGTTGGTACATGTGGACTCACCTTCAGAGCATGCTTCGCTACACGCGAAAATTCATGCTGCCCACACTTCCCTTTGTCTCAGTTCACTCCATTTGCGATGACGTTTGGCAGACGACGCAAGCAACCATTTGCACTAGTACTTTGGGCCGCAAGCAATAGCGTGGACTCTTGGTGCGTCACCGCTCTGAAAGAGCTAGCTTTCGCCCTAAGCTAAACAGTGACTTCAGACTACATTGAGTGAGTAGACCTTTTCAGGTAGCCTGATCTGCTGCGTTTATTTTCCTTAGGATCACGGATTAAATAAGATCCAGAATTAGGCTGGCGGTTGAAACCGCGCCTACAAGAACGATGTCCGCCTACGCGGACTAGGAGAGGATCTCAACCTGCGTAGGCAGGTTTTGTTCTTGTAGCCGCGATTTCAATCGCTGGGTTTTATTTA
>JANLSD010000112.1:0-9824 GCA_031362245.1 Acaryochloridaceae cyanobacterium OTE_25_metabat_464
GTTTGTGATGGCTAAACAGCGCTTGAACAGTAAAATTTGGTGTCTAGGAGACAATTCCCTAGTAAAAACATTGGCAAAAGGGCGTCGCATCGGTGCGGTCAGCCAAGCGAACCATGAGGTCTTGGGAGGAGACACAAACTCAGGTATTAACTCTAGTGCTTGATATAGCTCCCACTGTGTTTTCACAACAAGCACCCCTTGATAACGAATGTAGCCTAGACTACGGATTAGTAGATTTCTAGGCTTAGTATACCCATCCTTCCCAAGCCTTTAATACCGTGGTGATTGGAAGCGACACAAATTTTTAAGTCCCTAAATATATCTTGTGAGGAGACGTTTAGAGACCCTTCAGATAGAGGAATTCAAAAACGGAGAGGAGAGGATTCGAACCTCCGGATACATTGCTGCATCATCTGATTTCAAGTCAGACGCAATCGACCACTCTGCCACCTCTCCAGGCAAAAGATGTCCCTCAAAAAGGACATGCTTACCCTATATTACCCTAACCTAGAACGAAGCATCTCATCTATCAGGCGATCGCCCCCTATGTCCCTCTCCCCAGACAACCGAGTCAACGACCACCCGCTGATTTTAGGGTTTGACCCAGGTCGTGACAAATGCGGCGTGGCCCTCGTGGGGACAGACCGAAGCATTTGTTTTCACGAGGTTGTGACGGCGGATGCGGCGGTTTCGGTCATCAATACCCTTCAGCAGCAGTACGGGCCTACCCAACTGGTGATGGGCAATCAAACCACTTCGCTCCAATGGCGACAGAAACTAGAGCAACAGCTTACAGTCGCTTTGCCCATCACCATGATTGACGAACGGTATAGTACCTTAGAGGCCCGCGATCGATATTGGACGATGTATCCCCCCAAGGGTCTGGCGCGGTTGATTCCCCAAGGCATGCGCGATGTCCCGCGTCCCATTGATGACATTGTGGCGATTATTTTAGTGGAGCGTTATTTAGATCAAGCAACCAATGAACGGCCCTAAGCCCCTAGGCGATACTGCTCATAAACCTGGGTGGCAGCGCGGTGGAGCAGAGAATGACGGTAAACCAGGCCCGATAGATCTTTGCTATAGCCCCCGCCAATCACGCAGGCAACGGGATAGCCCTGGCTAACGCAGGTACTCAGCACCTGCATGTCTCGCCGAAAGAGTCCCGTATCGGTAAGGGCGAGTTTGCCAAGTTGGTCGTCTAGGTGGGGGTCAACTCCAGCATCGTAGAGCACCAAATCGGGTTTTACTTGGGTGAGTAAATCTGGCAGATATTGGGCTAAGACTTGCAGGTACGCATCGTCTTCCATACCCTCGGGGAGGGGAACATCTAGATCACTACGCTGTTTGGTGCCAGGAAAGTTAATAGCGCAGTGCATTGAAAAGGTGAAGACGCTGGGATCGTTTTGAAAAATATAGGCGGTGCCGTCCCCCTGATGGACGTCTAAATCGACGATCAGGATGGTTTTGGCTAATTTGAGAGACTGCAAGACCCGGGCGGCGATCGCCAAGTCGTTAAAGATGCAAAACCCTGACCCATAGCTGGGAAAGGCGTGATGGGTTCCCCCTGCGGTATTGCAGGCTAAGCCGTGGGCTAAGGCCAACCGCGCCGTCAAGACAGAGCCACCCACGGCAATTCTGGTGCGATGGGCTAGGGCTGCACTCCACGGTAGGCCAATCCGCCGCTGGGCTTTTTGATCCAGAGTGCCGTCTTGATAGGCACTGACATATTCGGGGGTGTGAACCAGCTCTAGCCAGTCCGTTGGGGGTAAATCAGGGGCGTAGAACTGGTCTGGGGTTGCAACCCCAGACCCTAAAAGCAGATCGTAAAGATCGCGGAACTTTGCCATCGGAAACCGATGCCCATCCGGCAGTGGGGCAACGTATCCTGGGTGATAGACCAGTGGTAGCCGCGACATTAAAGCAATGGCTGAAGGGCTTCTACCACCGCAGCCGCAGACTGAAAGCGTTGATTGGGCTGGGGATGGGTCAGCTTTTGGATAATGGTGGCAATCTCAGGACTGATGCTGGGTACGTCCTGCACCTGAAGCCGAAAATCATTGTCCCCAAGCCGATAGAACGCGTCGGGTTCTTGGCCCGTCAGCAAGTAGACCAGCGTTGCCCCTAAGGCGTAAAGATCAGACAGGGCAGAATCTTCGCCAATTTGCTGTTCCGGTGAGCGATAGCCCGCTGAGCCACTCAGAGTGCCCGATTCTGGGGATAACCCTCTGACCTCTCCAAAGCCCACCAGCACGGCTTGACTAAACCCGTGGGGAATTTTGGGCCTAATTAAATTAGAGGGCTGAACATGCCCATGAATGTAGGGAGGTGTTTGGTGATGTAAAAAATCAAGGAGCCGACTCAGTTCTAAGGCCCACTGCACCGCCTGATAGGACGACATTGGCCCTCGTTGCACCACCCAATCGCTAAGATTTGGCCCGTGAATCATTTCACTGACCAGATAGGGTTGCCCTTCACTTTCAAAGGCTTCAAAAAACTTAGGCATGCCTGGATGCTCTAAGTTGCAGAGTAATTGGGCCTGAGCTTGAAACTGATGGACTAAATCTTCATTGGCTCGACATTCTGGCCTCAGGGTATTGAGAACCACGGTGTGCCCACTGCGCCATGCCATCAGTACATTCCCCTGGGAACCGAGCGGCTTGAGAACTTGGTAAGCCCCAATGCTTTGAAGCGGATGAACCGGAGATCCACAGTGGGTACAAATTAAGGAGCCTTCCGGTGCGTTTTGATGATCGCAAGGGTTCGGTGGGGACGCAACGGGTTCGGCCTGGGCTTCCCCAAAGAGTGAATACCGTCCGCTGACATAAAAGGGCAATCGCACGAGGCCGGATGGAACCTCGACAGATGCCTGTTCCACTTCCTCCACCTGTTCTACAGGGGCGGGCAGGGCCAAGTCCGGCGTGCTAGCCACGATGGACGGCGGTGGTGTTAAAGGTTCTAGGTCATCCTCATCCTCAGCAGCAACCTCTACAGGGCTGGAGCTGGAGGTTTCGGAATGTCCACCTTCTCCTCCCCCTTGGGCGTGAATGCCTTCAATGGAAATCTGAATATTTGGCCCAGATCGCGCTAGGCGCATAATGCTGCCGTTGATCAAGGGGGCTTGGTGGATCCGCTTTCCGTCTAAGTAGGTGCCATTGGTGCCGAGGTTTACGACCTCCCACTGGTTCTCAGTGAGTCGAACCTCAACATGGTATCGAGAGACGACAGCGCTGTAGAGGACAACTTGATTGTCCACAGCGCGCCCGATCCGGATAGCAGGATCTTGCTCGAAGCTCCAGCTTTGAACTGGGGTGGATTGGACTGGATGCAAGAGCGTTAGCGTAATCACGTTTAATTCATTTTAAAGATGAACGTCATAAGCTCGCCCTTTCCTAAAGTAATGCGATCGCCAACTCGAAGTCGGTATCGCGTACTGGGCGTCAGGGGCATGTTGTTGAGGTAGGTGCCATTGGCGCTTCCCACATCTTCAACAAAAAAGTGCCCCCCTTCAATGTGGATCGCAGAATGAACTCTGGATACCACTTCTGCACTTGAAAAAACACTAACATTAATATCTGGCGGAACACGATCATTGGGCTTGCCAATATGAATGATCGTCTGCCCCTCTGGCATGGAAATCAATGTGTTGCTCTGGGCGTGCAGCAGCTTTGCAGCCTGAGTCTGAATTTTTGTATTGATTACCTCTCCCATTGCGTCATCATGAAGAACATCATCCCTCAGCACGTCATCGCCTTGACGCGCACTGCCCCCTTCCACGGCTGCCTCAACGTTCAATTCAGCAGAATCTTTTGCCTTGGCCACATCGGACATGGCCACATCAAGAACGGGGGGATTCAGTTGTGCGACGGGTTCTGGCGGGAACGGTAAGGGCAAAACAATATCTTTGCTGGTTCCTTTGGCATCAATGGGTTCAATCCGCTTGAAGGCTGAAAGCTGTAAGTTGAAACCGCAAGTGCCACAAAAATGGGCCTTATCTAACACTGAAGATCCACAGTTTGAGCAACTGGATAACTCTGGAAGCTTTGATCCACAAGCTTCGCAGTATGACGCTTCATCGAGGTTGTGATGGAGACAGTTTGAGCAGACAATCATAATGGAACAAACAAATACTTAGAGCTTCTGTCAAAAAACAACCATTACAACGGGTTAAGGTGCTGAAGGTTTACTGATCCTAAAAAGATGGATCTTTTCAGACTATATCTCATGGTTAGGGGTTTCAAGGGAAGCATAACAACAATGTTATGAATTATGGCTGAGACGCTGAACCCATGTTGAGACCGTCTCCAGCCCCTTGATCCAGGAGCCAATATCGTTTGCCCTTGGGCTGGACAAATCGAGCGGGATAGGTAAAAGGGTCTGCATCTGCTGAAAAAATTGCGTTGAGGGCAGGCTTTTTGCTCTGACCTGCAACCAAAAACATGACGCAGTGCGCTTGATTAATCAGAGGGATGGTAAAGGTGAGTCGGGGATCTTGCCCACGGTACCCTACCCCAATCAGGTGATCGCACACATTCAAGACAGCGGTGTGGGGAAACAGCGAGGCCGTATGCCCGTCATCCCCCAACCCCAACAAAATGACATCAAAGCCAGGAATGTCTTGGGATCCAAAAAACTGGCGTAGATGCGCTTCGTATTGTTGGGCAGATTCTGCTGGATCTGTTGCCTGGGTGGGCATTGGGTGCAGATTGCCCGCAGGGAACGGCACCTGATCCAACCATGCTCGACGGGCCATCCCTTCGTTGCTGTCGGGATGGTCTGCGCTGACATACCGCTCATCGCCCCAAAAGACATGAATTTTGTCCCAAGGCAGATCTTGGGCGGCCAGTTTTTCGTAGAGGGGTTTGGGTGTGGAGCCTCCCGCCAAGGCAATGGTGAACTGACCGCGTTGGGCGATCGCCTCCCGACAAGCGTCAGAGATAAGCGTCTGGGCATAATCAACCAGGGAATTCACATCAGGCAGCACTTTAAGGCTGGATTCCATAAGCGGACCTTTGATTAGGGGACGTCACAGCCAGGGTTTGAATCGTTAACACTTGAGGTGGAGAAGCATCTGGTGGATAGATATAGTCTACCGAAACAAGTCGATCTTCCTTCGGAGGCAGCGTAACCATTGCTAAAGGCTCTCCTTGTTGCCCTTGACGCAGGTTTAAATGATAATACCGAACTTGAGGGTTGCCACTATCATCCTTATACCGCACCCGAACCGTACCTCGGAAAAAGACTTGATCGGGAGGGGTTCGTAGAAAGTGTAGCCCTTTAGCCCATCGACTTTGTTTGATCGGTGACTGAATAGAGACCGCAACCTGCTGAGGGACATCCGTTGGATTATGGAGGGGCAGCGACACATCGTAGTGAACGCCATAATTTCCGTGGGCCATCAACGCCGTATCAGGATAGCGAGAGAGCATGACCGCACTTTGAACTTGTCCCGTCCCAAACGTGCCACGGGGCAATGTGTTCAATCCATAGGAAAACGCCTCTCCCGTCTGGGGAATCGTCAAACGTCTACTCCGTGGCGTATCTGTCACCTTGGCTTGCCACGTTGACCCACGGCTAATGCCAGACACCCGACCATAAAAATATTGATTACCTTCACTATCAATTGAAGAGGGCGACAGATCGCGGGGTTGAACCAACTTTCCGTTCAGAATCAAATTTTCCCAGTCTGATCTCTTCGGAACGATTTCTTGTCCCGTAGGGGAAACAGAGGCATTCATGGCTAAATAGGCCATATAAACAGGACCATCGCTCTGGAGCTGAAAAATGCTAGAACGCGTATTGGAAGAAGAGGCTCCATTCAGGAGAATGGGGGTTTGAGCAGGATTTTTTTGATGTAAATTTGTCAGCATTGCCCGATTGGCCTTAAGTGCAGCCAGTCTTGCGATGGCAGGACGCGGCACTGGCGTGGGTAAATTCATCAGCATCTGGGACGTTTTAGGCTGTAGGTAAATCCGCGAAGGCCAATGGGGAAGTCGATTGTTCCGCAACAGGGCATCCGTCAATCGTCCGCCTGGGCCAGAGAAAATCTTGCCCAGAGGATTTTCTAAAAAGGGCGGCAATTCGATGTATGGGGCTTCAGGGTTTCCTAAAAAGCTACCTGCCTTTAAAACTACGATGCTAATGACTTTGGTCGAGCTGGGGTTATAGATCAGAATCCCGTTGTAAAGGGTGGGGGTGGTATCGGGCTTGTTGGTTTTTGCAATGTGGTGGGCAAAAACATCAAAACGGCCCTGGAGTGGAAAGCCAAGATGAGCATCGGGGTCTACTTTGCCCTGGGGCGGAAATGTGGAAAGCAAGATCCCAGGCTGTCGAATCGCTTCAGGGCTATTGCTGCTAAAGACAGGAACTGAATCTAAGCCACCGGGCAAGGGTCTAATATCCTGAGGCTGAAGCAGTTCTCGGGTCCCAATCCATTCTTGGCGGGCAATGGGATAGCCGTTGACAGACTGAACCGAAACAAGCTGCGCTGTGGTTTTGGGCACAACAGGATTAGCATGAGTTGAAAGAATGGGAAATTCAGCGAGTATCGCTGCCATCAACCCTAAAAATATGGTATTCCAACTCTGATACATCGATGTTTAGTGCACTAACAATTGAGGATGTGTTTTGCGCTTAGGTTACGCTTGGCACGTCTATGCGGTCAGAATGGCATTGAGAGACTGTGGTGTTCTGTCACTCTAAAACAAGCCACGGGGCATAAAAAATAGCGCCCTACCATTGCCCAAGCTTTTGTAGCAAGCCACACATAACCCTACCACTGCTCTACAAATACAGTCTAGTCCTAGTGGATCAACCCAGATGTGAGGCTGTTTTAAGGTTGGCGATCGCCTGAAATCCCCTCCAAAACAGTGGGGGAATTTCTGAGAAACAATACTGCTCAAGAATTTTTATCACCACTTAAGATGAAAATGGGTTCTACTGCCGTAAAAACCTGATTATTGCCCCGCGTTTCGAGCCGATTAATGACAGATTGAACCACTTCTACATTGCGAGCCTGAAGCTCTGAGAAGGTCTCTGAAATGGCATAGAGATGCTCCAGGGAGGTGGCAGTAGCCACAACGCGGCCCTGGGGCAAGAGATATTGCCAAACCTGACGCAAGATATCGCGCACGGAGCGCCCGCCTTCTAAACAGACTCGGTGGGGGGCGTCGGTCAATTCTGCTAAACACTCTGGGGCGCTGCCCTGAATGACGGTTACGTTTTTAATCCCAAAGCGATCGCAGTTGGTTCGAATCAGCGTTGCCACTTCTTCGTCCCGTTCAATGGCAACGATATGTCCCTTCTTGCAGAGTCGTCCGGCCTCTACGGGAATGGTGCCTGTGCCTGCCCCAATATCCCAGAGCCTTGTGTCTTCTTGAAGCCTGAGTTGAGAGAGCAGCAATAGCCGCGTTTCTCGCTTGGTCATGGGAATTCCAGGCAGTTGCTCAAAAAGCTCATCGGGAATGCCGGGACTTACATAGGGCCAAGGCAGCATGGACGCGTCGATCGGCTCAGACATAACGGATTAAAGAATGATTCAGGGCTTGATATAGGGCGATGCAACAACCCCCTACGTTGTTATTTTGACAGAGAATCTGTTGTGGGTTTAGGGTTGTGGATTTAGACGCTCTAGAAACCGATCAAAACATCAAAAGAGGGCGCACCTACGTGTGCGCCCCTACGATGGGTGAAAATTATTGGATTTTTAAGACGGCTAGACTGGTGCCGGGATAAAAATAGCCCAGAATTTGCGCATAGCTGAACCGATTTTGGGCAAGCTGATTTGCCCCTTCTTGGCTCATGCCATACCCACCATGAACATCCTTGACGATATCAATGGAAGAGGCATAGAGGGATTCCACAACCCCCCCTTTATAGGACAGGAGAATCCCTCGGGTTGCATTTACCGCGTCTTGGGTGGTGTTGGTTTCAGATTCTGCACCGTTATACGCTTGCCATTGAGGGGTTGCACCCAGGTCGTACAGCAAGTCATTGGCATGCCTGCTCATGTGAACGAGAGCATAGGAGCGGGCCGTAATGGCCTGGGCTTTGAGCGCCTCGGCGGGCCAATAGGCGGGCATTTCTGACCCCACGACACTATAAAGATACGACTCTAGATCGACATGGTTTACGGCCACGATGCCATCGGGTTGAGACACAATCTGGACTGTGCCACGGTACCAACGTCCTTCCAAAGAGACCAATCCGTTAGCGGTACGGGGCTTAACCAATACGACAGTAGGGGTTTGCCAGTCGCCGATCTGGAGACCGCCGCTGGAGAGCGGCGTAACGGCAATTCCGGTCTGGGCGGGTAGTTGACCCAAGACGCGTCCAGTTTGGTCGGTGATGGAGCCATTGTCAGAAGTGGCGATGGTGAGGGTTTTGGCATTGAGGGCGATCGCCACTCGAATTGGAATAGGCGGCAGGTTCTGGGCTGGCTTGGGCGCAGCGAGGGACGCTAAAGAAGCTTGAGCAGGTGTTGCGGGCAAAGGCTTTTGTTTAATAGCCGGAGTTTTTGACTGCACTTTATGAACCGCAGCAGTCTTGTTCGTGGTGTTGTGAAGATTGTTGGGGGGCAAAGACTGCCGAGGAAAGGCGCTAAGAATTTGACTGGGAAGGGTTTGAGTTTGTCTAAACTTCTCCAGTTCCCGACTAATTAAGACATTGGTAGAAACGGGAGGCGCGGCACTCTGAAGATTAGGGGCAGCGGGGGAAATGCGAATGTTGGTGGAACCCAGTAGGAGGGGCAACAAGAGGGGCGCAATGTGCCAAATTCTAAGGGATTTGAAAACCGTGTTAAAAGCCTTAACCATAAAAACCATTGAACTAAAAGAGCACACACTCCAAAGGAGCAACGTTAACGTGTATTGTAACCGCTTATAAAAATTAACCCCGATGTCTAGAACACCTCTGTACTGTTAGCGTTCCCAATCCATACAAGTTCTATACAGGAATCCTCAGACCCATGGCCACCCTATTAAGAGACTGGAGTTATCGCTATGCTTGGCTTTATGACGGCATTACTAAGCTAACAGCCATCAGCGTGGGTGGAGAAGCGCGATTAAGACGACTGGCACTTCAAAATCTAGATATTCAGCTCCAAACTCAAATTTTGGACTTGTGCTGTGGCAATGGCCCCGTGACTCAGGTATTGGTGCAGCAGTCTCAGCATGTTACAGGATTGGATGCCTCACCTAAGGCGATCGCCCGTGCCCAAGCCAATGTCCCCCAAGCAACTTTTGTCGAAGGTTTTGCCGAAGCCATGCCCTTTGCGGATGCGTCCTTTGATGTAGTGCATACCAGCATGGCCCTCCACGAAATGGAGCCGGAGCAGCGCAGCCAGATTTTACAAGAGGTGTATCGCGTCCTCAAGCCGGATGGCATTTTCACCCTCATTGATTTCCATGTCCCCACGAACCCTATTTTTTGGCCTGGGTTAGCGCTTTTTTTATGGCTGTTTGAAACCCATACTGCTTGGGAGATGGTGCACTCAGGCTTAGAGACGGCTTTGGCAAAGGCGAACTTCCACATTGACCACAACACCTATGCCGTGGGGGGCAGTTTGCAGATTTTGCAGGCCCATAAACCCGTCTAGGCTAAGGTTCTTTGCCGATACGCTTTGGGCAATTGCCACCAGGGGACTTGGGTGTAGGCATGATGCTCATAATGGTATCCAAAGTGGTAGCAGGCCAACAGTGACAGCATAAAAGGACGGGGGATGGTGGTTGAACAATGATGGTCTGTGTAGCCGAGCTTTGGCTGACGATGGGGCAAATAGGTGCCGAAGTAAAACAAATGTAGCGAACTCAGCACCGAAGGATAAA
>JANLSD010000129.1:0-3059 GCA_031362245.1 Acaryochloridaceae cyanobacterium OTE_25_metabat_464
AATGGAAATCGAGCTGCTCCACGATAAATTAGATTCCCTTAGAACCCAGGAAATTGCCGACCTCAGAGTCCAGCTCCAGCAACAGTACGAAATCATTCAACGACTTGAGGGTCTACTGGAGCGCGAAATTGCCGCAAACCACCCCGAGACAAACCCGTAACCGCCAAGCCTTTAGACGTTCACAACTAGACGTTCACAACTAGACGTTCACAACTAGACGTTCACAACTTCCCCCATGACTTGGCTTATTTTTGCTGGCTTTACTGCACTATTTGAATCTCTCAAAGATCTCCAAAGTAAAAAAACCGTTCCCCAAGTCGATATCTATTTGGTGTCCTGGTCACTGTTTGCACTCATGTTGCCCGTCTTAGCAGGCTACCGTTTTCTCCATTGGATGCCGCCCCTTGGCCCACAGTTTGGCTTGGCCCTTGGAGTGGGTGGGGTGTTGAATGCGATCGCCGTTCTCATCTTTGTGACCGCCCTAAGCAGCAGCGACCTTTCCATCACCGTCCCCCTCCTCACCCTATCCCCCGCATTTTTGCTTGTCACTTCTCCCTTGCTGGTGGGGGAATATCCTACCCTTACTGATATTGCAGGGGTTTTGTTGATTATCTTAGGATCCTACGTTTTAAACCTGAAGGAAAAACAGCGGGGTTACTTGGCTCCATTTCGGGCCATTTTGGAACAGCGCGGCCCTCGTTTAATGGTGCTGGTGGCCTTGATCTGGAGCATCACATCTAATTTCGATAAAATTGGCGTTCTCAACTCTACGCCCAGCTTTTGGGTCATTTCACTTTTTAGTTTCATCGCCATTCTGCTGCTGCCCGTCATCGCTTTTAAGTCTCACCAACCCCTCACGCAGATCCGCTCCCATTACCGCGCGCTGCTTTTGATTGGTGGATTGAGCAGCCTCACCGTTTTATTACAAATGCAGGCCATTCAACTCACCCTCGTCACACGGGTGATTGCTATCAAGCGACTGAGTACGCTCCTCGGCGTATTTTGGGGGCATTTGTTTTTCAAAGAGCAAGGCATCCGCGAACGCACCCTAGGCGCAATTTTGATGATCCTTGGCGTCTTCGTCATCACCCTCGCATAAGAGCCTACTGTGTACACACAAGTAAGCGTGACGATGCTCAACACCTCAGATCCCCCTAAATTCCCCTTAAAAAGGGGGACTAAGAGTTGATCCCCCCTTTTTAAGGGGGGTAGGGGGGATCAAGTGCAAGGTTTCATAGTTCTTCAGACTTGTGTTTACACCGTAGCCTATAGGATCATCGTAGGGGCGCAAGGTCTTGCGCCCCTAAAGAATTGCTGGCAGTGCTCTAATCAAAATAAAACAGCGTAATCAGCTTCCGTTGATCTTCTGCCTCATGGCAAGTCTGAAGCAACGTCCGGCTGTCATGGTAAGCAAAACAAACCAACTGCTGACAGCGCGTAATAATTTCTTGATTGCAGATTGCACTCGCCTCACCTAAAGACAAATGATCATTCTCAGGCTTCTCGACCAAATGCATCACCTGCTCAAGCTGCGCTCGGGACTCCTCCGGCTGACAGGCAAGACTTTGGGGCAATACCACCGTCAGCAGACTGGGGTCAGCCCGCATGGCACCCCGAATGGCCGCAGCATTGGTTCCCGTTGCGCCAGAGGTGAGCAAACGATTGCCCGACAAAACCAGCGCATAACTCAACATCTCAATCATGTACTGATGAATGATGGGAACATGGCGGGAACCCAACATGGCAATACGCTTAGCGCCTGTTTGCTGAATTGTCGCTAACTCCTGAAGAAAGTCATCAACCTTCGGATCCATTACTGTGGGCAGGTCGATAGATTGGCTCAATGGGTTGCTCTGCCGGAACTACGCCGCTATTTTAGCAAAGGTGGACGATCTTTTACCGGATTCTTTACATCACACCTTAAAGAGATGTCAGAAAAGATTTAACACAGTCCCAAGCCTTTTGATCCAGTTGCTCGTCTAGAGCATCAAACCAATGGATACTCGAATCGGCCCGAAACCAGGTGCGCTGTCGCTTCGCAAATTGACGGGTATGGAGCACAATGGCGGCGATCGCCTCCCCTAATCCCCAATCTCCCCTCAAATACCGCACCAGTTCCCCATAGCCTAAGGTTTTGAGCAGTGGTAGATCTGGGCCATAGCGTTCCATAATCTGCTGCACCTCTTCCACCCATCCCTGGTCAATCATGGTCTCTGTTCGACGCTGAATTAGTGTGGTTTGAAGGTCAAGATTGCCAACCTCTAGACCGATTTGCAAAATGGGGTAACTGGGCGGATTGCTCCCCTGCTGGGCAGAAAGCGGAATCCCTGTGGTATGAAACACCTCCAGGGCGCGAAGGGTTCTGACCTGATCGTGGGGATGAATCTTCAGGGCAGAGGGTGGGTCTACCTGTTTTAGCCATTGATAGATTTCCGATTGAGGAAAGGTTAGAAGCTGCGATCTCAGCCCCTGCTGAGGCGGCACACGCGGAATCTTTAACCCCTGCACCACGGACTGAATATAAAGTCCCGTCCCCCCCACCATCAGCGGAATCACCCCTTGGGCCTGAAAATCCGCAATCAACGCTTGAGCAAGGGCTTGATACTCCGCCACCGTAAACGTGGATTCTGGCCCACAGAGATCTAATAAATAGTGCGGGGCCAAAGCCCGATCCGCCGCCGAAGGCTTAGCCGTCCCAATATCAAACGCCTCATACACCTGACGAGAATCGGCACTCAAGATCGGGGCACTCAAAATCGGGGTACCCAACCGCTCAGCAAAATCTAAGGCCAGCTTGGACTTTCCCGTCGCGGTCGCACCACAAATCACAATCAGGGCTGATTTCATCAAGCAGTTCTTTTATGTAGGGAGGGAGCCAGTCCATATTCTTCCCCCCTTTATAAGGCTACCGTGTACACACAAGTCGGCGTGACATGCTCAGCACCTCAGATCCCCCCCAACCCCCCTTAAAAAGGGGGGAGAAGAGAAAGAATATAAGTAGATCCCCTCTTTTTAAGGGGGGCAGGGGGGATCGAATGCAGGGTTTTAATGTTCTTCAG
>JANLSD010000133.1:0-10178 GCA_031362245.1 Acaryochloridaceae cyanobacterium OTE_25_metabat_464
ATGGATTGAACCTCAGCCCCAGGATGTAATTGCGGCGGCGCTCCATTGTGCTATTGATATTTTTCATCAGCAATGGGCTTACAGTCTTGACCAGTTTAATAGTGAACATTGGGCCAAGCTGGTTGTGACGGGGGACTGCTCCTGTGAGCAAAGGGATGAGATTGTGGACTATCGTCAGAAAATGGCGATCGCAGCGGACGCAAGGATGATGTTGCCTGAGATTTTGCCGCTGAATCTGGATGCACAGGAAATTCTCAAGGCGGCGTTGGCGACCCTACAGCCAGAACACTTTACGCCCTTGGCTTGACTCTACCATCCAGAAAAATAGGTCGCAGAACTCAATGCCTGCAACCCATCTGCCGATTCCTTAGACAGGAGAACGCTGTCTCTAAGGAAATCTAGTATAGTTTTATTGAGATTATTGTCAATAGTGTTTTTCAGTTAAAGCAGTCTCTTAAAGATTGTCCAAATTCGCGTCAAGTCTGAGGGTTTTAACGAGATTAAAACTGCACCCAATGACATCAAGATCGCTCCGATCGCAACCTGTACACTCAATCTTTCGCCCAAAAAAAGAGTCGCCAGAATCACGACAAATACTAGGCTTAGTCGGTCGATGGCAGCTACGGCGGAGGCATCACCATCCCGCAATGCCAAAAAGTAAAACAGCCAGGATACGGCACCCGCAATGCCTGCCAGAATCATGAGTCCCCATTGTCGAGGGCTGTAATCCGCTAGGGCAAAATTCTCGAATTTTCCTGATAGGGCAGTCACCCCCACCAAAAAGGTCGCCATGATGAGCGATCGCAGGGTCGTCGCTAAGGTCGGGTCGATATCTTTGAGTCCCAGTTTGGCAAAGATTGCCACCAGGGAGGCTGCCACGGCAGACAGCAGGGCGTAGAGAGGCCACAGATTTAAAATTCTCATGTCAGCAATGTTATCTTGAAGCTACATCACCTTGTTTTGAGGAATGCCAGCATGATGCTTTCTGCTAGCACACTCAAGACCGAAATTTTTGACCAGCTCCGCAGCAAGAGTTCGCCTACCATAGAGAAGAAAACCTTGGGTTTTGTCCGGTATGGCGGCGGAGATTGAGTTTGATGCCTATTTGCGATCGCTCAGCACCCACTACGATAAGTGGTGGCAACTCTACACGCTGACGGATGCCCAAACGAAAACTCAGCAGGAGCCGTCACCCTTTGATTTTGGGTTGATGGTGCAGACGGTTAAGAAGGAGCGATCATCTAATCCAGATAACCCAGAAGGTCAGGATAAAGAGAAAAGCGAACGATTCCCTGTTTTGGAGGGGATTCGGAAATATGTGGCGGAGCATCGGCAGGTGTTGCTGGTGGGGCGACCAGGTTCGGGGAAATCGACGACGTTGGCGCGGTTGTTGTTGGAGGAGGCGCGGGGAGCTTTAGGGACGGGAGATAGAGATGGGCAATATTTACGATTGTATGTTGCCAGTGGAGATCCCCCTAACCCCCTTAAAAAGGGGGAATTGGAGGTTGATGTTTTTCTTGGAGAATTCTCTAATTCTTTTAAAAAGAAAGAAGCCGAAGTGGATGTCCCCCTTTTTAAGGGGGATTTAGGGGGATCTAGAGGTCTGCGAGACACAACCAAAATCCCCGTCCTCGTCGAACTGCGATTCTGGTCTGGCTCCCTCATTGATCGCATCCAAGCCTTTTTCCAACGCCACGACCTTCTGCTCGATCGCACGCAAATCGAAGACCTACTGTTTCATCGACGGTTATTGCTGTTGATGGATGGGCTAAATGAATTGCCCTCGGAGGCGGCCCGACTGGATGTGGCAAAATTCCGGCAAGATTATCCCAAGGTGTCGATGATTTTTACGACGCGGGATTTGAGTTTGGGGGGCGATTTTGGGCTGGAGAAGAAGCTGGAGATGCAGCCGCTGACGGAAGCGCAAATGCAGGCGTTTGTGCGATCGTATGTGCCAGAGCAGTCGGAGGCGATGCTGCGGCAGTTGAAGGATCGGTTGCGGGAGTTTGGACAAACGCCGTTGTTGTTATGGATGTTGTGCGGGTTGTTTCGGCAGACGGGGCAGATTCCGGCGAATTTGGGCGAGGTGTTTCGGGCGTTTACGCAGGGATATGGGAAGAATCTGAAGGCGGATGTGCCTGTTGAAAGCGATCGGCGTTGGTGGCCAGAGTTATTGCAGGAATTGGCATTTTGGATGATGCGGGGTGTTCCGTTTGGGGAAATAGCGCCAACGGTAGATGTTGAGTTCCGAGCGGCTATTTCTAAGGTAGAGGCACGTCAAATCTTCACAGCTTTTCTGCAAAATAAGGAAGCACAATCTGAAGGAGTTGCCCAGAAGTATTTAGATGACTTATTACGGCATCATCTGATTCAGATGAATGGAAAGCAGGTAGAGTTTCGGCACCAACTGCTTCAGGAATATTATGCAGCCGAATATTTACTGGAGTATTGGGAGCAGCTTAGTGAACTGGAATTCAAGCGAGACTACCTCAATTATCTGAAGTGGACAGAATCCATAGCAATGATGGTTGGTCTAACAAATAACCCAATATTGGCTCTACAGGTGGTGGAAGCTGCCATAAAGTTAGACTGGATGTTGGGTGCACGGCTGGCAGGGGAAGTTACACCAGATTTGCAGCTAACGACTGTTGCACAAGTGAATGAACTAGAAATTCCAATATGGTTGAAAATTAGGTTGTTGGAGAATACGCGATCACTCGTAGCGATTCCGAATTTAATCAAAGTACTTGAAGAGGATCCCTCCTATGAGGGCTGGCGCGCGGCTGAGGCATTGGGGCGGTTAGGCTACGAGCAAGCTGTTCCGGCTTTATTCAAGGCTGCCTTCAAACCTCCTCAAGACCTCGAACATTATGGAGACTACGATACGCATATTTTTGCGGGTTTTGCCTTAAGAAGAATAGGCTCAAAGCAAGTTGTTCCAGATTTAATCCAAGCTTTAGAAGATAAGGATGTCTATAGGCGTAGTAGAGCACTGGATATATTAGGGGGGCTAGACTCAGAGTATCCAGGCTCAGAACAGGCCATTCCAGTTTTAATTAAAACAGCCTTCGAAGATGAAAGCTCCTTTTACCATTTGGAGGCAGCTTCTGCCTTAGGGCAGCTAGGCTCAGAACAAGCAGTTCCAGCTTTAATCAAGGTTCTAGAAAATGATGAAGATGAAGCTTATTTGACGAGTGGCAATGCAGCTTCTGCCTTAGGGCAGCTAGGCTCGGAACAAGCAGTCCCAGCTTTAATCAAGGTTCTAGAAAATAATGAAGATGAAAATTTGTATAAGCGTCGCCATACAGCTTCTGCCTTAGGGCAGCTAGGCTCAGAGGAAGCCATTCCAGTTTTAATCAAGGCTCTCGAAGATGAAGACCCCGATGTCCGTCGCGCCGCAGCTGTTGCCTTAGGGCAGCTAGGCTCAGAACAAGCAGTACCGGCTTTAATCCAGGCTCTCGAAAATGAAAGCTCCTTTGTGCGTGAGGAGGTGGCTGAGGCATTGGTGCAGCTAGGCTCAGAGCAGACCGTTACAGCTTTAATCCAGGCTCTCGAAAATGAAAGTGCCGCTGTTCGTAAGAGCGCGGCTGTTATATTACACGTTTTAGGCTCAGAGAAGGCCATTCCAGCTTTAGTTAAAACAATCCTCGAAGATGAGGATCCCGAAGTCCGTAGTAACTCAGCTTCTACCTTAGGGCAGCTAGGCTCAAAGCAAGCCGTTCCGGCCTTAATCAAGGCTCTCGAAGATGAAGATGTTTATGTGCGTGTGAACACAGCTTTTGCCTTATGGAAACTAGGCTCAGAGCAGGGCGTTTCAATATTAATCAAGGCTCTTGAAGATGAAGATGTCTATGTGCGTCGGGGCGCGGCTCGTTTCTCAGGTTTCCTAGTCCCAGAACAAGCTTTTCCAGCTTTAATCAAGGCTCTCGAAGATGAAGACCCCGATGTCCGTAGTAACTCAGCTTCTGCCTTAGGGCAGCTAGGCTCTGAGCAAGCCATTTCGGCTTTAATCCAGGTTCTCGAAGACGAAAACTCCTTTATATATTGGACAGCAGCAAAAGCCTTAGAGGAAATTAAAAACCTTGCTGTTTGCCGCATCTTGCCCCAACTAGTAGCACTCATACCAACTCGGTCTGGGAAAGCTGCTTTTGAGAGAATATCTGCAATTCAATCCAATTGCAAATTCTACAACTACAGCATCACCCAAACCACCCAATCCATGAAACTCTTCTTCTCCTACGCCCACAAAGACGAACCCCTCCGCGACCAACTCGCCACCCACCTTAGCCTCCTCAAACGCCAAAACATCATCACCGACTGGCACGATCGCAACATCACCGCCGGAACCGACTGGGCACAGGCGATCGACGATAACCTCAACACCGCCAGCATCATCCTGCTTCTCATCAGCGCCGACTTCCTCGCCTCCGACTACTGCTACGACAAAGAAATGACCCGTGCCCTAGAGCGCCACGCCCAAGGCACCGCCCGCGTTATTCCCATCATCCTGCGCCCCTGCGACTGGCACAGCGCCCCCTTCGGCAAACTCCAAGCCCTCCCCAAAGACGCCAAACCCATCACAAGATGGAGCAACCCAGACGAAGCCTTCACCCACATCGCCCAAGGCATCCGCAAAGCCGTCGCCGAACTCCAGCAACGCAAAAGCAGCCCCCCAGCAGCTCCGCCCAACGCATCATCACCCCCGCCTGGAAATGTCACAATGAACTTTTACGGCACCGTCCACGGAGCCGCCGGAACCGTTCACGGAGACCAAAACATCCAACCCTAACCCACTAGAATCGCCATGACAACCCCCCTAACCATCCAACTCCCCCCCAACCTAGAGCAACAAATGCTCCACGAAGCCCAAACACAAAACACAACCCTAGAACACCTTGTCTTAGGGTTAATTCAAAAACACTACGAAGTAAACCCAGATATTAATCCTGAAAATATTCACTCCTTAGAGGATTTTTTCAATGCAATTCGGAGTGCCAAACAAACTGGACACACCACAGTTCAAACGCGTATCAATGATCATTACCTTCAAATTGCCGAAAGCCTCAAACGCTCAGGCACCCTAATCGATTTTCAAGTTTTGGGCCAACAACTCATTCTTAATGTCAACCCTCATCCACCCAAATATCCTGCCAACATAAAACCTTTAGAAGTTGATCCATCAACGTTTGACCCAGATTTAGCAGAAATTGCCAAAAATCTGAAACACAAAAACCCAGAAATTCGGATACAGGCCATCCAGGATTTGGTTGCATGGCATGAACGATAAATCCGATCCAGCCTGGGCCATTGAATTACTGCTACAAGCATTACTAGAAGACGATTCTCCCTACGCTCGTACCGTTGCTGCCCAAGGTCTACTGAATATCGGTCAACTCAACGAAAACGTTATTAGTGCACTGAATCATGTTGTCGTGAACGATCCTGATGAATTTGTCCGAGCTAGCATCCTTCAAGCAATTGGAAAATATTACACCCCTCAACCATTCTCCATGTCCGACCCACCCAAAATTCAAATGAACTTCAACGCCCCTGTCTATGGCGCAGCAGGCAACATCGAAGGCAATCAAGGCATCAACACCCCAGAACAAACCTTCGATGACAATTCAGAAGAATAATTTTGAGAGCAAGCCTTAGCAACCTTACTTCTTAGCCCAAGCCTTCTTCCAGCCCTGCATCTGCTTAATTTCTGCCTGCTGTGAAGCAATAATATTTTGAGCCAACTTCTTCACTTCAGGGCGTTTAGACTTAGCCAAAGCCTCCTTCGCCATCACCACCGCCCCCTCATGGTGGGGGATCATCGCGTCCAGAAAACGTAGATCAAACCCAGCATCCGCCGCGCCCAAACTCTGGCTCATCATCATCCCCTGTTTCTGAGAACCCGACATTGCCATCATGTGGCCCATATCTGTACTCCACGCCATTGGTACATCGCTCTCCTTGGCATACCAAGCCTTTCGCCACTGCTTCATCAGCGCAATTTCTTGATCCTGCGCCTTAATAATCCCTTGGGCCAACTTCAAAATCTCAGGACGCTTCGATTTCAGTAACGCCTCCTTCGCCATTACCACCGCGCCTTGATGGTGAGGCGTCATCGCATCAATAAACCGCAGATCGAAGCTCGCATCCGCTGGGCCTAGATCCATATTCATGGTGTGCCTCTTCATGCCATCCCCCATGCTGCCATGATCCATTCCCGACATTTTGTCAGAAGCCATCGTGGTAGGGCTGGCTTGGGCTGAGGGCTTAGAATCGGCGGCGCAGGAAGTCACCATATTGCTGAGGGCGGCGATCGCCACCACCACCCCTAATCCAACGTTCACAGAATACTGTTTCATCATCTTTGACCTAATGGAGAAAACCTACTTCACACCCTAAACTCTCCCCTTGACCAGAGAGTCAATAGCTCCAAAAAGGATTTGATAGAGGGCTTGACTCTCCAGTTAACTAGAGAGTGGATGATAGAGTTCTATCGCGAAAGAGAATACTATGTCTGTTCAACTCAACATTCCTGATATGGCCTGTGGTGCTTGTTCCGCCACCATTACTAATGCCGTCACCACCCTAGATCCCACTGCAACAGTGGATGCCGACCTGAAGACAAAATGGATCAAGATTGAGGCCCAGGTGGATGAAGCTAGTTTGAGGGGGGCGATCGTCTCAGCAGGCTACACCATTGCCGAATAATCCAATCTCTCAATACAGGAGGGAGAGATGCCAGAATCCAGCGTAACCTTCAGACTTCGCGGCATGAGCTGCGCCGCCTGTGCCAAAGGTATAGAAGAAGCCCTACGTTCAGTGCCAGGGGTCAGCCAAGGCGACGTCAATTTTGCCACAGAACAAGCCGTCGTGCTCTATGACGCTCAAACCACCACCCTCCAACAAATTCGGGCAGCAGTGGATGAAGCAGGGTATGCCGCCTATCCCCTCGAAGATCCACTGGCAGAAGAAGACGTAGCAGAACAAAGAATCCAGCGCTTAGAAACCCGTCGTTTAAGTCAAAAGGTCTGGATCGGTGCCGCAATTAGCATCCTTTTGGTCGTGGGTTCAGTCCTCGCCATGACGGGCATCCAACTCCCCATTGTGCCGATGTGGCTCCATAATGGCTGGCTCCAAGCCGCGTTGACTGCACCCGTCCAATTTTGGTGTGGAAAGTCTTTTTACATCAATGCCTGGAAAGCCCTCAAACGCCGCACCGCAACAATGGATACGTTGATCGTATTGGGCACCAGCGCCGCCTATTTATACTCACTGCTGGTCACAGCTTTTCCTCAAATTTTAACCTATCAGGGGTTAACCCCCGAGTCCTACTACGAAACCGCCGCCGTCGTTATCACCCTTATTCTGCTAGGAAGACTGTTTGAGCGCCGTGCCAGAAGTCATACCTCGGATGCAATCCGTAAGCTAATTGGCTTACAGCCTAAAACCGCCCGCATTGTGCAGCGCGGCAAAGAAGTGGATATCCCCATCACCGCCGTTGAGGTAGGAGATATTGTAGTCGTCCGTCCTGGGGAGAAGATTCCCGTTGATGGCGCAGTCATAGAGGGAACCTCCACCGTCGATGAAGCAATGGTCACAGGCGAAAGTCTCTCCGTCAAAAAGCGACCAGGGGATGAAGTGATTGGCGCAACCCTCAACCAAACGGGCAGCTTTAAGTTTCGAGCAACACGGGTGGGCAAAGATACCTTTCTCGCTCAGATTGTGAAGCTGGTACAGGATGCTCAAGGCTCCAAAGCACCCATCCAGCGCTTAGCCGACCAAGTGACGGGGTGGTTTGTGCCTGTTGTGATAGGGGTGGCGATCGCCACGTTCCTAATCTGGTGTTTCCCCCTCCACAAACCCACCCTTGCTTTGATTGCAATGGTAGAAGTCCTAATCATTGCCTGTCCTTGTGCGTTGGGCTTAGCCACCCCCACTTCCATCATGGTGGGCACAGGCAAAGGAGCCGAGTACGGCATTTTAATCAAAGGGGCTGACAGTTTGGAACTGGCCCATAAACTCCAAACCATTGTGCTAGATAAAACCGGAACCCTAACCCAAGGCAAGCCCACCGTCACCGATTTTGTGAGCGTCAGCGGTACCGATGCTCAGCGCGAACTGAAGACTTTACAGCTTGCAGCTTCCCTTGAGCGTAATTCAGAACATCCCCTCGCGGAAGCTGTGGTGAATTATGCCCAATCTCAAGGTGTAGAGCCTTTGACGGTGGAGAAGTTTGAGGCGATCGCCGGAAGTGGCGTCCAAGGTATTTTCTCCGGTCAATGGGTGCACATCGGGACGGCGCGTTGGCTCCAAGAACAGGGCATTCAAACCCAAGCCTTACAACCCCACCAAGCCAAACTAGAAACCTTAGGCAAAACCGTGATTTGGATTGCGGTGAATCAAACCATCCAGGGCATTATGGGCATTTCCGATGCGCTAAAGCCGTCTTCTGGTGCTGTGGTACAGGCATTGCAGCGCATGGGCCTAGAGGTGATCATGCTGACGGGGGACAATCGGGCAACGGCAGTGGCGATCGCCCAGGCCGTCGGTATCAAACAGGTCATTTCAGAAGTACGTCCTGACCAAAAAGCGGCCCAGGTTAATGCACTTCAGCAAGCCGGAAAAATAGTAGCGATGGTAGGAGATGGCATTAACGATGCCCCTGCGTTAGCTCAGGCGGATGTAGGGATTGCTTTGGGGACAGGAACCGATGTGGCGATCGCCGCCAGTGATATCACCCTCATTTCTGGGGACTTGCAGGGGATTGTAACGGCGATCGCGCTTTCGCGGGCCACGCTACGCAATATTCGCCAGAATTTGTTTTTTGCCTTTATTTTTAATGGGATAGGCATCCCCATTGCAGCGGGGGTGCTGTATCCGGTGTTTGGTGAGCTGCTTAATCCGATGATTGCGGGAGGGGCGATGGCATGTAGCTCGGTTTCGGTGGTGACAAATGCCCTACGCCTTCGGAATTTTCGGGCCAAACCGCTTGTGTGATTTCTTTGCATTACCGCTGGCTACCCTGCGGGTCGTAAACTACGGCTCCGCTCAGCCAGCTAGAGACGGTATTCTGAGGCTACTGAAGATATAACCTTTACTGGAAATTACATTGGATAAGGCCAGTGTTGAGGGCTGAGCGAAGCCGTGGCTTGCCTCCCGCAGGGTAGCCCGGTTAAGGCTTCACAACCACGTTCACAATGCTGGCGGAGGTTTCAAACCTTTTGCCGTGGATTTTGATGGTTTCTCCCACGCGGATGCGTTTGAGTCCCAAAAATAGGCCGCTTTGGGTGGAGTAGCCTTTGCCTGCTAGTTTTAAGGACAAATTTGACCCAAACTGCATTTCTGGTCTAGGTTCTGGCTGGGCTTTGACGGTGCCATCGGGTTGGGTGGCCACCACTGTGGTGGGCTGTCTGTCGGCGGAGTTGAGGGTTAGCGGCAATAGTGCTGAGTTATCAATGGACACGTTAACGGTCTCCCCTGGCTTGAAAGTGGCCTGAATATCCGCATCATTGATCCCAGAAATATTGGCTTCTAGCACCACGGTTTGCTGTGGGATGCCGATTTTGATCAACGGCAATCCTTCTGGCCCAGGCCAAAAGCATAGATACAGTAACGCTGCGATCAAAACGGCGATCGCACCTCCATTCATCCATCGGGCTTGGGCCAAGGGGCGGGGTAGAGAGGTCACAATTTCACTCTGAATAACGGTTTAGCACTGATTAGACAGCACGTTGGCGTTAATCGTAGCAAATCTTGGGCCTGTCTTATCCACAATTGCATCAGGTTTCAATGGCTCACCAATTTTTGGGAAGCCATTGGCCTGTTTACTGTGGTTGCCTATTCCTAAGTTTGCGAGGGTCAACGCTCAAAGAGGTTAAGTCCTCAGAATTCAGAGCGTCCTGTTCTGCCTGTTGAGCGCTAGAGACCATCTCAGGGGCTTTACTCAGGAGCTGATCTAAGGCTCGCAGCGCGGTTAATAGGGTATCTGGGTTAAGGGCTTGGGCCGGAAACGCGGTCAGAATGTTGATTGTGTTTTGCAAAATGGACTGGTAGTGGGTACAGAGTGTCCCCACGGGCAAGGCTGGCAGAAAGTCCAGAAAACCTAGGGTTTTGATATAGGCTTGCTCAGAGTCTGGGATTTGGGAGCGGCTACTGTCAATGAGCAAAATCTCAACGGATAG